>JAILIB010000112.1 GCA_024695505.1 Saccharofermentans sp. | reverse complement strand
ACAAACATAAAAACCAAAACAAACACAAAACTCAAAAAAGGAAGGACAATCAAAATGAACAACAAGACAAAGGCAATCATCGCATCAGGCATCGTACTCGCAGCAGCAATTCCCGCTATCGCTTTCATAAGAAGGGCTCCCATAAAGAATCTCCCGGTTCCTGAACCCGCGAACATCAGCATAGTACCGATGGTCTATGAAACAACACCCGGAATTGAAGAATTCAGCACACCCGTTCAGATCCCGGATGCAGAACCCGTCAAGATGCAGCTCGAAGATCTCGTAACAGCTCCTGAAACCGAGAAGCCGGAAGAAACCAAGAAAACAACTAAGAAGACAACTAATAAGACCAAGAAGACAACAAAGAAAAAGAACAAGAAGAACAAGAAGTCAAATAAGGATAATTCATCTTCCAAGTTTTCTTACGGTCACAGCGAATATACAGCGAAGAACTTCAAAGTCTATGTAACCATCAGCAAGGACAACACGGCAGAGATCACCATTATCCATGACCGCTCAACGCAGGGTACTGAGTGCAATGACTCTTTTAGCTTTATAGGCAAAATCAATCCAAAGACAGGATTCCTTACTTACAATAACTGCGCAAAGATGTATCACGTAAAGACAATTCACGTAAACCAGACAAGAGCTCAGTATCTCCATGGTAATGGTTATATAACGATCAACGGCAACTCTCTTACATGGTTCGACGGTGTCGAGGGCTATGCCAACAGCGTAACATTCTACAAGAAGTAATTATTTAACAATTCATAAGTTTTCCGGGAAAAGGGGGAGTTGATCCCCCTTTTCTTGTTTTTTGACACGAAAACCGCTCATTTTAAAGCATTTTCCGGCATTTGATCAATTGTCAAAAATTTTTCGGAATTTGCAACACCGCCTGAGGGATATGTCGATTAATCAACAATGCCTGCAAGCATTGTCTGCTGTATTCCGGTTTTGGGAATGGTTTAATCAAGCCGTTACAAAACAACAATGCAACAAACAAAAAAAGAAAGGTAACTTAAATGAACAAAAAGATCATGGTACTTCTAGCAACTTGCGCAATAGCTGCAACATCTCTGCCTTTTACAGGCTGTGCAGCCAGCAAGGTTCAGAACGCGAACACGCTTCCCAGAACAGGAGTAAATCTGGTCGCGTATGATACAGAAGATGAAGAACCAGAAGAAGATGAAGAAGAAATGGAGAAGAGCGTTGATGAAATGAAGCTTGAAACCGGCATTCCCGCTCCCTATCGTCCTTTAGGAGAAACTCCCGTAATTTCAGGACTTGCACTTAATCCTTCATCAGAGAAAACTACTAAGAAGGCAGCTAAAAAACCTGCATCTAAGAAGACTGCAGCAAAGAAGACAGAGACCGGCAAGTCAAGCAAATCCGGTAAGTCTGCCAAGTCCGGCAAGACAACAAAGCCCGGTACAAAGAAGACCGGTACAAAGAAGACCGAGACCGGCAAGTCAACAAAGTCAACTAAGTCCAATAAGTCTGCAAAGTCCTATAAGTCTTCTAAGAACCACAAGTCCTGGAAGACTCATGAGGAAAACCTCATGAAGAAGGCTGACAAGAAGGCAAAGGAAGAAGCAGCAAGAAAGAAGGCAGCTAAGGAAGCCGCAAGGAAGATAGCTCTTAAGAAGGCTGCAAAGGAAGCTGCAAAGAAGAAGACAGCCGCTAAGAAAGCCGCAGCTAAGAAGGCCATTGCCAAGAAGATAGCTGAGAAGAAGGCTGCTGAGAGGAAGGCTGCTGCCAAGAAGATCGCTGAAAAGAAAGCTGCCGCCAAGAAGGCCGCTAAAAAGGCTGCTGCAAAGAAGGCTGCAAAGAAGTATTCTTACAAGAAGCACTCTTCTTCCAAGAAGAATTCCGTAAAGAAGGCTTCTTCCAAGAAGAATTCTTACAAAAAGAGTTCAAGCTCCAAGAAGTATAACAAGAACTACTCCAATCATATTAATTCTATCAAGAAGAACCACGGAAAGAATACAAACCACAATCAGTATAAAAAGATCAGCCATAACGAAGTGCGACTTGCAATCTAAATCCAAGCTGATCGGTCTTAATCCTTCCCTATGCATTACCCCCGTTCATCTGACCGGGGGTTTTGTTTTGACAGATTATTAACATATAGATAATCATTTAAAGATCTTTTCTACAAATAAAATGTTTATACTATAATCGAAATTTAAGATGGTCATTCAGCGCAGTATTTGAGAGGAAAAAATGAGAAAAGGAAGCAGAATCAGGGCGAAAGTCATAATAGCTACGGTCGGCTTCATGGGGATCCTTACGTTTGCCATATCCGGGATCGGATTCAGTCTCTATAGAGACAGTGTTATGCGCAGCTACAGTACTTACGCGGATACTGTTTTGAAATACGCTTACAGTGCAAGCGTGAAGTATTCCTTCGGTGATATGATCAAAGCGCGTGAAATGCCGGAAGAATACGAAGAATTCAGAAAAGAACTCAATACGTTCAAGGAATGCTCGTCTGTCGAATATATGTATGCCGTATATTTCGATGACATTAACGATATCCACAGTCTTCATTATGCCATCAATGCCAAAACGCAAAAGGAACTGTCGGAAGGCGGAGAGTTCACGTATCTGGGCAAGCCGTGTGAAAAAGACGCATTCGAGGATGAAACGCTTGAAGTATTAAGGGAAGCCGTAAGGAGCGGCAAGCGCGACGTCGGGACTCTGGAAGGCGAATCGGATGCTTATGGACATATGCTGAACGGATATCACGTGATCTTCGACAGCGACAACAACCCCGTAGGTCTTATCTGTGTTGAGATCGATATCAACAGGATCAACATTGAACTGCGGCAGTATATCTTTTGGATCATCCTGACCGCAACGGTAGTCACGGTCATTGTTGTTTTGCTGTATCTGTTCGAAGTCAACAGGGATCTTATCAAACCGGTCGTCAAGATCACAGAGAACAGTGATTCCTTCGTTAAGAAGATGGAGGCAAACGTCGATCCTCAAAATCTCGTGTTTGAAGATGTTGAGGTCAAGACTGATGGAGATATCCGTTTACTCGCCGAAAACGTCAAGCGTATGGCGAACGGTGTATCAACATATATGACCAATCTCAAGGAAGCAACCTCCGAGAGAGAGCGTATCAGTACTGAGCTGTCACTTGCGAACCAGATACAGGCCGCCATGCTTCCGCACTCATTCCCGCCGTTTCCCGGCAGGACCGAATTTGACATCTATGCAATTATGGATCCGGCAAAAGAGGTCGGCGGAGATTTCTACGATTTCTTCCTGATAGATGACGACCATCTGGGTCTTGTTATGGCAGACGTTTCCGGCAAAGGAATCCCGGCAGCCTTGTTCATGATGATATCCAAGACCATTCTTCAGAGCTGTGCAATGCTCGGAAGATCGCCCGCCGAGATCCTGACAAAGACAAACGAAGCTTTAAGCACAAATAACCAGGTAAACATGTTCGTTACGGCCTGGCTCGGTATCCTTGAGATCTCAACAGGCAAGCTGACTGCGGCAAATGCAGGTCATGAGTATCCGGCGCTCCTGCAAAACGGCGGCAGATTCGAACTGCTTAAAGAAAAGCATGGTCTGGCGGTCGGATGCATGGAAGGAACCGGTTATACCGAATACGAGATGCAGCTGAACCCCGGAGACAAATTGTTTTTATATACTGACGGCGTACCTGAAGCAACGGATAAGTCAGAGAAGATGTTCGGCACCGAACGCATGTTAAATGCTCTGAACAAAAATACCTCTGCCGATCCGCGCATGATGCTGATGAACGTCAGGACTGCCGTCAACGCTTTTGTTAAGGACGCGGAGCAGTTTGATGATCTTACTATGATGTGTCTGGATTATAAGGGAAAGTAATACTTCTTTTCCAAACCGGTCAAACCCTGAGCCGTGGCAGCTGCCGCGGCTTTCTTTTTGTTGTTTTTCAGGCGTTGTGAGAAAATACAATCCTGATTCGTATTATGAGTGAGATCTCAAAAATACGCTGGAGGTTAAAGACTTGAAAAACGAAGACGCGGTCAGATTATTTGATCTGTATTCAGATGATCTTTTCAGATTTGCTGTCTCATATGTCGGCTCGAAGCACGATGCGGAAGATATCGTCCAGGAAGTTTTCCTAAAGATTCTCGGGAAACACATTCCCATCGTAAAGAGCACTGAGAAGACATATCTGATGACGATTACTGCAAATATGTGCAAGGATCATCTCAGATCATCTGCACGCAAAACAAACGTTGATCTTGAGTCGGCAGAACCGGAACTGCAGTATTATGACGGTTTCACGGAAAGGAATAAGGCCGTTTTTGACGAACTCATGAGATTGGATGACCAGTTCAGGGTCCCGATCTATCTGCATTACTATGCCGGATATTCGTACAAGGAGATCGCAAAGATACTGGGACTGTCCGGATCCGCTACGGCGATGAGGATCAACAGAGGCAAAGAGATAATACGATTCAAACTGGAGGAATAAGATGAAAGATACATTCGATAAAGTAGTCATGGACGACTACAAAAAGGAACAGATCCGCAATTCCATGATGCAGAAACAGACCAAAGTTAGCAGGCTTGGCGTTCAGATCGCAGCAGCGGCGGCAGTACTTGTGATCGCCTCGCCCTTTATCGTTAACGCGGCAACAGGCGGCGAGCTGTTCGGCAGGCTCTGGGGAAATATCGGCAAGAATAACGTACCGAGCCATCAGGCAACGGTAACCGATGACGGAAAGACGGACGACAAGGGCAATCCCGTTACTCATATTGAAGTGATGCCCAAGATCGAATATGTCGCTCAGGACCCTGAAGAGGCAGAGCGCCTTATCGGCGGCAAATATACAACGGCGCCGGTTACGACAACAATTGGTGATACATCAGTCACCGTTGATACGGTAGTACGTGACGGCATGGGATTTGTAGTAGCTTTCAGCGTTGAAAGAGAAGCGGGCGTTAACTGCTTTAACTACAGTCAACAGGACAACGAGGGCATGGGCGCACGCATGAGCGGAGACACTAAGATCGAATTTGGTTTCGAAGGCGGCGAAGGCAAGATCTGGGTTGACCTCGAGCGTTCAACAAAGACAAAGCTCTATTGCTATGAATATCTGTGCGATCTCTCCGCGCTTTACAGCAAGACCGAAGCAGCTCCGATCACAGACCATATCACTCTTACCTGCCGTGAACTGACCAAGACGAGAAAAGAGATCGAGGATATGAACCTCGAAAAGGGCGACAAGAGCTTCATCAAGGAAGAAAAGACCGTCAAGATCCCCGTTGCAGACAAGCTCGGTTCCAAGACTTTCAAGTCCGCAAACGGCGAGACCGTAAAGCTCTCCCCTATCGCAATGCAGTGGGATTCCACAGGCGGAAAGGACAGCAAGGGTCTTTCTCTTGATTCAGTAAGCAAGCTCAAGATCACTTACAATGACGGTTCTGAATACGTCGTATTCGACCGCAAGAACCCTGTCGCAAGCTACGGTACGATCAGCCCCTCCGATACAGGATTCATAGTCCTTTTCAACAGGCTCGTGGATGCGGAAAAGATCTCTAAGATCACGATCGACAATACGGACTTCGCATTGTAAGCCTCATCCCAAAAAACAAAGGTCCCGGGATATTCCCGGGACCTATTTTGTCTGAGTATTACGACTTCATCTTCCAGAGTTCGTTAATAACGTTGTAAAAAGGTTCAAACACCTTTCCGACTTCAGGTACAAACATGGCTACCCAGATAAGGATCGCAACGGTCATTCCCAGCAGATTCATTATAAGGCCGGTTGCTGCCATTGCTTTAAATCCGCCGTTCTTTTTGACAAGACCGACTATGCACAGGATCGATCCGGCAAGTCCTGAAAGGACGCTGAGCGCATTTGCGAATATTACCCAGCAGACAAATATCGTTTCAAAGCCAAGACAAAAGCCTGCGATAGCGAAACCTTTGGAACGCTTCACGGTATTGTTATTTGCAGCAACAGGCTGCTGACAGACCGGTTGTACAACAGGCTGTGGCTGCTGAATAACAGGCGATCCGCAATTGCTGCAGTAAGCCTTTCCGTCATTTACAAAAGAACCGCATGATCTGCAATACATGATTATTCCTCCGGTGATCGATTAACCTGTTATTAAGATACATTATCTTTCTGTTTCAGCAACCATGCTTTTGCGCTGAGATCAGAGTC
>JAILIB010000105.1 GCA_024695505.1 Saccharofermentans sp. | reverse complement strand
CAGGTTCCTCACGCGTTACTCACCCGTCCGCCACTAAGCTTCAAAGAAAGCAAGCTTCCTTTTGGCTTCGTTCGACTTGCATGTGTTAAGCACGCCGCCAGCGTTCATCCTGAGCCAGGATCGAACTCTCAAATAAATTTTTGAGAGCCGTTTGGCTCTATTACTCTTTTTAAACTCAATTCATAGAATTGAAAAGGTCCGTTTTACTTCAAGTTTTGCATTCTATTCAATTTTCAAGATCCGTGCCTTTTTGCGGTGTTTCAGGGCGTTTTATGCACCCCCGTTCCGCAAAGCGCTTGTAAAGAATATAACAAGTGGTGATTATTGTCAAGCAGTTTTTTGAGAATTTCGAATTAAATTTTTTGGCGGCCCGAAGACCGCCAAAATACGCATTCTCCACTTACTTGAGCTTGCTCTTTCTGACACGTCTTATACGGCCTTGTTTAAGGTTGTGTACGCGTATCATCAATACGATATTCATTATAATAATGGCAAGCATTATGAAGGCTATCGTTATCGACACTCCGGTGTTCTGTTTTACGAACAGGACAAGCGGCGGATACTTGGCCATCAGTTCCTCCTCTGTTTCAGGCGGAGGTGTAGGTGTTGGAGTGGGCGTGGGAGTAGCCGGATAATAGTCGGCCGGTTCCTCGCCGGGCTTCTGTACACCGTCATACTGGGGCTGCTGGTCCCAGGGTGCATTAACAGACTTATAGTCTCCTGTTGTTCCGTAAACACGCTCGACAGGGTCGTTCTTCCAGCACGAAAGATTTGCGTATGCAGCGATCGATGCACAGTACATCGTCGTATAGAACTGATACTTGGGCGGAACGTTGCAGATCGTGATCATAAGATCATGCCCGTTCTTGCAGACTGTATAAAGCGTCAGACACTTACCGGCCTGTGACGTTGTTCCCGTCTTCCCGCCGATTATCGCAGCTATCTGGGAGGATGAACCGTTGGCTGTCTTGGAAGCAAGCCATGGATCATATAAAAGGTTATTAGAATTCTTAACATAAGACCAGGGTTCCGCCCTGTGACGGTTCGTCGCCTTGAATACGTGCGAAGGGCAGCTGATCAGGGTATTGAATTCAGGAATATCCGTAGCAGCAGCCATAATGGTGCACATGTCTGCAGCGGTCGTGTAGTGGTTGTCATCGTGAAGTCCGCATGCGTTTGTGAAGTGCGTGCCCTTGCAGCCGAGTTTCTCCGCCCTGAGGTTCATCAGGACTGCGAATGCCTCGATCTTTTTGAAGTTAAGGATGTTATCTTTTGTATCGTGAAGGTGATCAAGGATGTACTTCGAGTTTACACCGTCCTTATTGACCGCTTCACCGTCTGCAGGGAACTTTTCGAAGAACGCATCAACGCAGCCCTCTGCGAGGACATTTGCAGCATCGTTTCCCGACGGGAGCATAAGTCCGTACATCAGCTCGCTGACCTTGACCTTTTCGCCTTTGACGACGCCCATCAGCGACGAGTCGTTTCCGAGTCCCTTGAGCGCATTCTCAGATACCGTGAGCTTCTCATCGGTATCAAGATATTCAAGGCTCAAAAGGCACGTCATGACCTTCGTCATCGATGCGGGATAGATTTTCGTATCAGCCTGAAGTCCCATGACCGTCATACCCGTTGTCTTATCGTAAGCACAGTAAGAAGTGCAATGGACTTCCTCGAGCGGCGGAACAAAGATCTCAGGCTGTCCGACGTCTGCCGATACCGTGCCCGTCATGCGCTGCGAGAACGACATGACCGTAATAACGGTCAGCGCCGCTGCAAGTACAAAAGCCGGTAATCTTCTGAAGATCTTCATCATTCTTCGTTTCCGTTCTCAGGTTCAGCCTTGGGAGCTTCGCCCTCAGCCTCTGCGTCTCCGTCTTCGACTTCGGTATCTACCTCGCCTCTGACCTCGCCTTCTTCAGGCTCTTCACGGTCAGTGAGTGCAAAGTCAACGACAGATGCATTCTTGGACTTCATAAGCCTTACGCCTGATGTCGCACGTGAAAGCGTAGGGATCTCGGAAGCGGATACTCTGATGATGACGCCCTGTCCGGTAATGATGAGCAGGTCGTCTTCGTCCGTTACGGGAACCGTACCGATAAGGCGTCCCGTCTTCTCGCTAACCTTATATGTGATGAGACCCTTACCGCCTCTGTTCTGGCTTCTGTAATCGTCAGCCTTGGTCCTCTTGCCGTAACCGTTCTCGGAGATAACGAGGATCTCCTTCTCGGGATCGACAGGCTCCATGCCTACGACTACGTCATCGTCGTCAAGCTTCATGGCGCGTACGCCGGAAGCGGTACGGCCCATGTCACGGGCATCGTCGGAGTTGAACCTGATGGCCTTACCCTCAGCGCTGACAACGATGACTTCCTGGCCTGCAGACGTGAGCTTGACGGAGACGATGCTGTCGTCTTCCCTGAGCCTTGCAGCGATAAGACCGTTCTTGTTGATGTTTGCATACTTGGAAAGAGCAGTCTTCTTGATGACGCCCTGTCTGGTGACCATGGTGAGATAGAGATCCTCGTTGTCAAAATCGTCAACGGGGATGACGTTGTGGATCGACTCGCCCTCAGCAAGCTTCAGGAGGTTAACGAGCGCGGTTCCGCGTGACGAACGCGAGGTCGTCTCGGGGATCCTGTAGCCCTTGATCTTGAAGACCCTTCCCGTGTTGGTGAAGCAGAGTAGGAACTTGTGAGTGGTCGTCGTGATGATCTTCTCAACATAGTCCTCTTCACGCGTGGACTGGCCGGAAATGCCGCGGCCGCCCCTGTGCTGTGCCTTGTACGTTGAAACGAGCTGGCGCTTGATGTAGCCCATGTGTGTGAGCGTGACGACGATGTTCTCCTCCTGGATGAGAGACTCGTCATCGATGTCATCGAACGTGCCGTAAACGATCTCGGTGATCCTCGGTGTAGCGTACTTGTTCTTGATGGCAAGGAGCTCGTCCTTGATGATGGAATCGAGGAGCGTCTTGTCGCTCAACACCTTGCGGAAGTACTCGATCTCTTCGGTGAGAGCCTTGATCTCAGCTTCGAGCTTTTCGCGCTCGAGGCCTGTGAGACGTCCGAGTCTCATGTCGACGATCTGCTGTGCCTGCTTGTCGGACAATCCGAATCTCTCGCACATGCGCGCCTTGGCTTCGACTTCCGTTCTTGAAGACCTGATGATCGCGATTATCTCGTCGATGTGGTCGATCGCGATGAGGAGACCCTCGTCGATGTGGCGCTTCTGTTCGTCTTTTTCAAGATCGTACTGTGTGCGGCGCGTTACGACGTCTTCCTGGTGGTT
The DNA here is from genome assembly GCA_024695505.1 of Saccharofermentans sp. Taxonomy (GTDB): domain Bacteria; phylum Bacillota; class Clostridia; order Saccharofermentanales; family Saccharofermentanaceae; genus Saccharofermentans. Next base: position 14,132 of record JAILIB010000105.1, on the reverse strand, counting down.
GATGTAGTAATAGAGGGCATCCTTGAGACCAATGAGCTTAGGCTCGAGCTTGCCGGTCGCATCAGGAACCAATGCGAGCATGTTTGCGCAGCACGCTTCCTGGAGTGAGCAGTTCTTATAGAGCTGGTTGAGTACGACTTCAGGGTTCGCGTCCTTCTTGACGTCGATTACGATACGAACCTGTTCGTTACGGTCGGATTCATCCCTGATGCCGGTAATGCCTTCAACCTTCTTTTCCTTAACGAGGTCAGCCATCCTCTCGATGAGCCTTGCCTTGTTGACGCAGTAAGGGATGTCGTGGACGATGATCCTTGTCTTGCCTGCGTGATCCTCGATCTCGGCGTGGGCGCGTACCATGATGCGGCCCCTGCCCGTCGTGTAAGCCTCGCGGATACCGGATGTTCCGAGTATCTGGCCGCCCGTCGGGAAGTCAGGTCCCTTGATGACCGTCATGAGCTCGTCAACGGAAACGTCAGGATTCTCGATCATCATGATGCATCCGTCGATTACTTCGCCCAAGTTGTGCGGAGGGATGTTCGTAGCCATACCTACCGCGATACCGATACCGCCGTTTACGAGGAGGTTCGGGAATCTCGAAGGAAGAGCGATAGGCTCCATCTCGTGCTCGTCGAAGTTGGGTCTGAAATCAACGGTGTTCTTGTTGATGTCCCTGACCATTTCGAGAGCGATCTTGTCGAGCCTTGCTTCCGTGTAACGGTAAGCAGCCGGCGGATCTCCGTCCAGTGAACCGAAGTTTCCGTGTCCGTCGACCAGCGGGTGTCTTAAGGAGAAGTCCTGGGCAAGTCTGACCAATGCATCGTAAACGGAAGCGTCGCCGTGGGGATGGAAACGTCCCAAAACGTCTCCGACCGTTGTGGCGCACTTACGGTACGGCTTGTCAGGGGTAAAGCCCTGGGTGAACATCGAATAGATGATCCTTCTGTGGACCGGCTTCATGCCGTCCCTGATATCGGGAAGCGCACGGTCAGAGATGACCGACATCGCGTAGTCTATAAAAGATTTCCTCATCTCGCCGTCAAGATCGACGGGGATGATAGTTGTCTGTTCCGACTTGAAGGCCTGATCCATGTCAGCTTCCTGCTGCAATCTGGACAGCTTCTTATCTTCACTCTCAGCCATTAGTAACCTCCTTGGCCCTGCAGATCAGCGCCTGCAGTCCTTCTTATTTCCAAACTATAGTATTATAACATAACTATTTATAATTCGCGCACGCGTAAATATTATAATAAATAGAGGGAAAATTCGAGGACAGATTAAGGCAGTTTGAGGGTACTTCAGGACAAAGGCTCTTTGGCGGGCATGCCGGCCTTTCTGGGGAATCTCGCAGGTGTGGGACGGATCTTGCGGACAACGATTATCGAACGGTCCATGTCAGTTCCGGGAAGCCTGAACGTATCTGTTTTCTCAATGGTGCCTCCGAGGAGCGCGATCGCTTTCGTGGCATTCTTTATCTCATCTTCCGCATGGCCCTTCATGGCGAGGAATACTCCACCGACCTTGACGAACGGCAGACAGTATTCGGCAAGCACGGGGAGCGCGGCAACGGCCCTGGCCGTGACTATGTCAAAGCTCTCGCGGTATTTCTTGTCTTTACCGCCGTCTTCAGCCCTTGTATGGACCATGTTGACGCCTTCAAGGGAAAGAGCGCTGCATACCTCGCCTAAGAAACCCAGGCGCTTTGCAAGCGAATCCATAAGCGTGACCTTAAGCTCAGGCATGGATATCTTGATGGGAAGACCGGGGAACCCCGCGCCCGTACCTATGTCGGCAAGCGTCAGGTCATTCTTTCCCGCTTTTGTCTGCTCTTCCCTGATGTAAGGGCAGAGCGTCAGCGAATCGATGAAGTGCTTCATCGCTATGCCGTTGTCGTCGTCGACGGCGGTAAGGTTCATGACCTTGTTCTTTTCTCTGAGCATTGAGGCATATATCTGGAAAGAACGGATCTCTTCCGCAGAGAGCGGCACGCATATCTCGGGAGAGCATTCCTCGAGAACGGGTGCAACGCCTTCGCCGGCTGTTTCAACCGCAGGCTCGGAAACCTTCTCAGTCACCTTCGTGCCCTCGCTGTTGATGTCAACGCGCTTGGGAAGGCTGTCTCTCAGTCTCTTGATGTCAGCTTTGGTTATCGGCTTTCTCTTGCGGTTGGAATCATTCAGCATTGCTTCTTCTCCTCTGTTCGAGATATACCAGCAGGACTTCGCAGTCCGCAGGCGAAACTCCGGAAATGCGCGACGCGCGTCCTACGCTCTCGGGCCTGATCTCTGAAAGCTTCTGAGCGGCCTCGAGCCTCAGTCCCTTTATCGCCTTGTAATCGGTGTCTTCAGGAAGCGCAATCTTTTCAAGGCTCGCGAATCTTTCTATCTTCTCTTTTTCGAGCGCCAGATAGCCCTCGTACTTTATGTCCGTCTCACAGGCTTTTGTTACCGCCTTGGGAAGCTCTTTGCGCTCTTTGTCAAAAGGCGCGAGCATGTCATAAGTAACTCCGGGGCGCTTTATCAGATCCGCAAGGCTCTCGCCTGATTTGGGAAGCGTCTGGCCGGCTTCGGAAAGGACTTCGCCCAAAGCTTCGGTCGGACCTATGTAGGTGCTTTTCAGACGGGCGGTCTCATTTGCGATCATCTCCCGTTTGGCAAGGAACTTAGCATATCTGGCTTCGTCTATAAGGCCTATATCATGTCCTATGGGAGTAAGTCTCTCATCGGCATTGTCCTGCCTCAGGAAGAGCCTGTATTCGGCTCTGGAAGTCATCATACGGTACGGCTCGTTGGTGCCCTTGGTTACAAGGTCGTCGATGAGCACTCCGATATAGCCCTGCGAGCGGTCTATTATCACGCTCTCCCTTCCTAGCACCTTCATCGCGGCATTGATGCCTGCAACTATTCCCTGGCCCGCAGCTTCCTCATAGCCTGACGAACCGTTTATCTGTCCTGCGGTGAAAAGACCGGGAACGATCTTGCTCTCGAGCGTCGCCTTCAAAGAAAGCGGGTCGACCAGGTCATATTCGATAGCATAAGCAGGCCTCTGGATGACCGCGCCGGAAAGCCCCGGGAGCGATCTGACCATCCTGATCTGAACTTCCTCAGGAAGGCTCGTGGAGAACCCCTGCAGGTACATCTCGTTTGTGTGTCTCCCCATGGGCTCAACGAATATCTGGTGGCGCTCCTTGTCGGCAAAGCGCATGAACTTGTCTTCTATCGAAGGGCAGTACCTCGGACCGACGCCTTTAATGACGCCGCTGTACAAAGGCGACCTGTCCATGTTTTCAGAGATGACTTTCTTCGTCTCAGGCGTGGTCCATACTGACCAGCACGGGATCTGTTCGGATACGGGAGCTACCCCCTGACCGTTCATCTCGTTTTCGAAAGAGAAAGGCGGAACGTCGTCTTCTCCGTCCTGTCTCGTCATCTGGGAAAAATCGCAAGAGTTCGAATTGACCCTTACCGGCGTACCCGTCTTGAATCTCAGTATCGGTATCCCGCATGCCTTCAGCGATCCGGAAAGGCCTACTGATCTCGGCAGTCCGTCAGGACCGCTTTCGGTAATGACTTCTCCCCTTATCGTACGGGATTCCATATAGGTGCCTGAGCAGATAACGACAGCTTTTGCCGTATAGACGGCTTTTCCCGCCGTCATGACGCCGCATGCCCTGCCTTCATCGTCCGTCAGGAGTTCCGTTATGTGCGCCTGCACAAGGGTCAGGTTTTCAAGGTTTTCGAGATAGTGCTTCATCTCGACCGAATACATAGCCCTGTCTTCCTGGGCTCTGGGAGAATATACCGCAGGGCCTTTTGAACGGTTGAGCATCCTCATCTGGACGGCGCACTTGTCGGCCATCTTTCCGATTATGCCGCCCAAAGCGTCAACCTCTCTTACGAGTTGTCCTTTGGATGTGCCTCCGATGCTCGGGTTGCAGGGAAGATTTGCGAGCGAATCCAGCGCAAGTGTGAAAAGGGCTGTCTTCAGTCCCAGCTTCGCGCATGCATGAGCAGCCTCGCATCCTGCGTGACCCGCTCCGACAACGCAGACATCAAAACTGCCTGCTTCAAAGCTGTACTCAAGTTTGAGTGCTTCTACGGGATTCATTTACTTGCCTATACAGAAACGTGAAAAGATCGTGTCGGCGAGCGTTGCCGATACCGTCTTGCCGGTAACCTCTCCGATCTCATCGAGGCATGCGCGGAGAGCCGCGGAACTGACTTCAACCCCGAGACTGTTTTCCAGTGCCTCTATCGCCATATTGAGCTTCTTGAGACCTTTGTTGAATTTTGAATAATGACGGCTGTTGGTGATGAGAAGCCCCTCCGACTGTCCGCCGCCAAGACTGTCATAGTAAGTCATTATGACGTCTTCCAGTTTATCGATATTGAGTTCTTCCTCAGCGGAAACGGAAATGTGCTTTTCGATCCCAAGGCTGCCAAGGACTTTGATGATGTCCTCTTCGTCAGGATTTATGCCCTCATCGCTCTTGGAGAAAACGGCTGTTATCCTTTCGCCTCCGATGTCTTCGGAGATCTCTCTTAATCCTTCCTCTGCCTCATCGGCTGTCATGTCCGGAGGGATCATATAGAAAACAAGGTCAGCCTCGCGTCCGGCTTCCATGGCTTTTCCGATGCCGATGCTTTCAATGATGTCGTCAGTTGCGCGGATGCCCGCAGTATCGATAAGCGTAACGGGAATGCCGTTGATATCGACCTGGACTTCTATCGTGTCCCTTGTCGTTCCGGCAACTTCCGTGACTATCGCGCGGTCATATCCCGTAAGGGTATTAAGGAGCGTGCTCTTTCCGCTGTTGGGAAGTCCAAGGAGAGCGACCCTCATGCGCTCGGAAAGGATCCTTCCCTTTCCGTATCCCGCGCAGATCGCAGAAAGTGATTCGCGCTGTTTGCAGAGTTCTTCGAGGATCTCCTTTTCTTCAGTTTCGTCATTGTTGCCGTCGCCTTCATCCTGGTAAAACTCCACCAACACTTCAATCCTCGCCATCTGATCATAAAGGCCGGTCTCGATCTCGTCGATCCTGTTTGCAAGGACACCCGACATAAGGCTTCCCGCCGCCTGAAGCTGGCGTTCGGTATCGGCATTGATGACGTCCATTACGGCCTCGGCCGAAGCAAGGCTCATCTTGCCGTTGATAAATGCTCTTCTGGAAAACTCACCCGGATAAGCCACCCTGATGCCGGACATGCCCAGGCATCTCAGGATCTCCTGTTTTACTGCGGATGAACCGTGGCAGGATATCTCGACCATTTCTTCGCCCGTATAAGAATGAGGCATTTCAAAATGTGTGATGATAACCTGGTCTATTACCTCTCCGGTCTTCGGATCGTTTACGGTGCCGTAAGCACACGTATAACCGGGCAGGAGCGAAGTCCTGTCATAGTCTCCGCTCGAACGGAGGATCTTTGTGCACTTGTCTGTGAGAACGCCGCAGCCGTCACCTGAAATGCGTATTACGGCAAGTCCTGATATTCCCGCAGGCGTGGAGCACGCGCAGATAGGCTCATCCGTATATGCAAACATACGGATCTATCAGGCTTCGTCAGGAGTTACAACCACGCATCTTGAAGGTTCTTCGCCCTCGCTGTGCGTTGTGACGCCGTTTACACCCTGCAGATAAGAGTGAACGATCCTTCTCTCGGAAGGAGTCATGGGCTCCATTACGACCTTGCGGCCGGAACGCTTAACTCTGGAAACAGCCTTGTCTGCAAGGTTCTTGATGATCTGCTCTCTGTGCTTGCGGTAACCGCCGACGTCGAGATGGACGTGGACCCTGCCCTCGCTGTGCTTGTTAGCGATGAGGTTTGTCATGTATGTGATAGCCTCAAGCGTCTCACCGTGACGGCCGATAGCGGCGCCGCAGTCAGAACCTGTGACTGAAATGTAGATTGTATCGTCTTCCCTGTAGGAATCCATGTTTCCGTGAATGCCGATGCCGGAAAGGACTTCTGCTACGAAATTGGCAGCTGCATCTTCTGCCTCGCTTACAGCATCGCCTTCGAAGTTCTCGTCGTCGCCGTAGTATTCTTCATCTTCAGAATCATCTTCAACGGAAACCTCTTCAGCAGCAACGCTGCCGTCGTCAAATGAAACCTTAACTTCGGCATCCTTTCTGCCAACTCCGAGGAAACCGCCTTCGCTTCCTTCGGAAACGACCTCGATCTGAGCCTGTTCCTTTGTGCAGCCGAGCTCTGAAATAGCTGCTTCAACTGCTTCGTCAACCGTCTTTGCCGTCTTTGTTACTGTCTTCAACATATGTTACGAGGCCTCCTTGTAGACCAAATTAGTGCTTCTTGTTCTTCTTGCCTTTTGCGGAACCTTCGCCGTTTGCGGCGCCTTCCGCAGCAAGCTTGCCTGACTTCTTAAAGACGGCTTCTTTCTTTGCTTCGACCTCAGCCTTCTTCTTTTCATAAGGCTTGGTGAACATGAAGTAAACGATCACCTGGGTGATGATGCCCATGATGGAACCGACTACCCAGTAAAGACCCATTGCCGCAGGCATCGTGAATGTCGTGAAGAGCATTACGCCCGGGAGCATCCAGTTCATGATCTTCATTGTGTTTTCTGTAGAACTGTCCTGACCGCTCTGGCCTTTTCTGGCGGGATTGTTCTTCTCGCGCTGCTTGGCTTCCTTCTCTTCCTTGTAACCCGGCTTCATTATCTTGGTGAGCTCCATTGAGAGGATGCTCGTTGCAAGTACCAGGACAGGGAAAACCAAAAGCGGGAAATAAGTCTTGGGATCTTGGATATATAACCTGGGGTCGTATGCGGGAGTCATGGTGAGGTCCATGCCGAGGAAGTGCAGATCGACGATCTGCTCCATCTTTATGAAACCTCTCTTGATGCACTCGTTGAGGAACTGCGCATTCTCTGCGAGCGCCTTAACAAGACCGATGTGATTGGTCGCAGTTACCGCGGGACCGATAACCTTCTCACCCATGCCCTTGCCAAGCTCGATCATGGAATTGATGTTGTCGGTAGAAACCTGTGAAAGATAGATCAAAGGTCCGCTTACGATACGGAAGATAGGCCAGATAAAGATGAGCTGAAGGAACGGAAGAAGGCATCCTGAAAGACCGCCTGCGCCGTTCTCCTTCTGCATGTCCATAAGGGCCTGCTGATATTTTTCCTTGTCGTCACCGTATTTACGCTGGAGCTCAGCCTGCTTGCCGCTTAAGGCCTGCATCTTGAGCATGGACTTCTGTGACTTGATGTTGAGGGGGATCAATGCGCCTCTGACGATTATCGTCAGAAAGATGATCGCAAGACCGTAATTTCCGAAGAAATTGTAAAGGACTCTAGTGAGCCAGCCGAACGCTATGTAAAGCGGTTCCAGAAGCGAAGGCATGGCCAGCATGATGTTTACGTCAATCATTATGTTATATCTCCAAAACAGGCGTTAACGTCCTTTTTTCACTTAACGGGATCGTATCCGCCTTTCGAAAAGGGATTGCAACGGAGTATCCTCCAGATGCCCATGGCTGTACCCTTAAATGCACCGTATTTGGTTACGGCATCGATCATGTATTGGGAACAGGTCGGTTGATATTTGCAATGAGGCCCGATCGCGGGGGAAACATGCTTCTGATACCAGCGAACCAGCTTTATCACTGCCCTGCCAATCATAAGACGTTTCCTTTCGCCTTAACCGTCTGCCTTTAAACCTCAGTCAAAAAGCCTGAGCCTTTTGCAGCACTTTGCCATGTCATTGCTTAAATCGGAAAACTCGGGTATTTCCTTACCGGACTTGTACGTGAAAACGTAGTCGTAGCCCTGCGGAAGATCATCCTGAAGTTCCCTGAAGGATTCCCTCATCAGTCGCCTGACCCTGTTCCTGCCCACGGCACCGAGCTCGCGTTTGTTCGCGCAGAACCCCGTCCTGATAAGGATGGGATCCACCTTATATCCGCTTTGTCTCGTACCCGGGTGTCTCTTCATCGCATGTACCGAAAGGAACTTCCCCGAAGCGAATTTCCCGTAACGGTACACACGAGAGAATTCAAAATTGAATCTCAGCGCAACAGGTTTCAGACAGCGATCTGCTTTCTGCCCTTCGCTCTTCTCCTTGCAAGGACCTTGCGTCCGTTCGCTGTTTCCATTCTTGCTCTGAAGCCATGAACCGAAGTTCTGTGCCTCTTCTTGGGCTGATATGTCATCTTTGCCATACAATGTGATCCTCCAGATCTTTTGTCAGATATTATTTGTTGCACACCCGCGAGTGCCGCGGCAGCGCATAGAACCGCAATATATAATTGCATAAAAATAGCCTTACGATTATATTATGCAACCTTGCCATTTGTCAAGGCATGAAAAAGGGCTGCAGCGGTTGCCGCAGCCCCTTGGATCTTAAAGTCCGGATATCAGTGCGAAGCAGCGTATCCTGCACCTGCTATGATGCCGACGACGACAATGATGCACCAGATGATAGCAATGATCGTTGTAACGATACCGATGATCAGACCAACCTTTGAAAGGATGGCGCCGACCTTAGCCTTTCCTGTCGGGTATTCGCCGTTGGGGCCCTTGAGCTTCTTTGCCATAGAGCATCCGATAGCACCGCAGATGATAGCGCCGATCGTGACGTCAAAAGCAAGAACGACTGCGACAATACCAAGTATGAGAAGGCCGATTCCGCTGTTTCCTGCAGGAGCTGCGGCAACGGGAGCTGCATATCCTCCGCCGTAGTTGTTCTGCGGCTGGGCAACCGGAGCGGGTGCATAAGGATTGTGCGCCGCACGGTTAGGCTCGGTATAAGGATTTGACGATGTGTTCTGGTAATTTACGGGGCCGATCTGGGCGGGAGCCTGATTTCCGACGGGCTGAGGCTCAGAAGGCTGGATCACGGGTGCCGGCTGATAAACAGGCTGAACGGGAACGGGTTCTGCGTCAGCAAACTCCGGGTCGGAAGGTACGCTTGCGTAATCTTCCACCGGTGTCTCAGGCATCGGCTGGCACTTGATAACCTGTACAGGCTCTTCTTCAGCCGCTGCTGCAACGGCTGCCGCTGCAACTACGGGTGCAACGGGAACTGCAGGTGCTGCCGCCTCTACAGGTGCTGCGGGCTCGATAGGAGCTACGACAGGTGCAACTGCGGGTGCTTCTGCAACAGGTGCAACTGCAGGTGCTGCTTCAACAGGTGCTGCGGGTGCTACTGCCGCGGGAACGGGTTCAGCGGGTGCTGCAGGCTTCGTGCTTCCGCACTGGATGCAGAATTTTCCGTCGTTTTCCTGTCCGCATGCGCAGATCCATTTTTCATTATCCATGGTAATATCCTCCCTTATTGTTATTACGATAAAATCTTATTTAATTCCACAAGTAAAGTCAAGAAATCATGAGGGCAGCGCTGCGGTTATCGTGATCTGCGAGCCGTCTAAAGTCGTTGCGGATATCTTGCCCTTGTGAGCTTCGACTATGCTCCTTGCGATCGACAATCCGATGCCGTATCCGCCGGTATCAGAGTTGCGGGAAGAGTCAGCGCGGTAGAACCTGTCGAACATGTGCTTCAGGTTTTCCTTGGTCACCTTGTCCTTTGTCTGGTTAGTCACGCTGAAAGCAACATTTCTTCCTGAAGCTTTGAGCCTGATCTTTATAGTTCCGCCTTCCGGCGAATACTTGATGGCATTGTCGAGTAAAATGCCTGTGAGCTGCCTTATCGCCTTCTGGTCACCGTTCAATGACAGGCCTTCGGCAATATTCATCTCAAGAGATTTTCCGGACGCCTGGGCAGGAGCCTTAAAGGACTCAGCTTCCTGAGCAATGACATCGGATATCGGGAAATCGACAAACGTAAAGGCGTTCTTGCTGCCCTCTTCCGTTTTTGCCAGATAGATGAGATTTCCCGTAAGCTCGGTCAGTCTTGCGGTCTGCTTTCTGATGTCGTTGAGCCACTCGTTGCTTCCGCCTTCCTCAGAGTCTGCTCCGAGTTCAAGTTCGAGAACGTCGGCATCCGCATTGATTATCGCAAGCGGCGTCTTGAGCTCGTGTCCCGCATCGGTGATGAACTGTTTCTGCTTTTCGTAGGCTTCTGCAGCAGGCCTGATCACCGCCTTTGAAGCAATCGCTATAAGTATGTAAACGAGCATCAGGCATATGAGGGATATTCCAATGCTGGTGATCAGGAACGATCTCGCATTACCAAGGCTCCTTCCGCAGTCGTAAAAGATCACCAGCGTTGAACCGTCATCGGTCAAAGTTGTCGTCCTGTATCGGTAGTCACCTATAAATCCGTATATCTTGCCGGACTTGTATATCTCTTTGGCCATCTCGGCTGCCGTCTCGTCATCGACTGCGGAGATCCTGTCCGTTCTTGTCGCGATGATCGTGCCGTCGGTTGCCATGGAAACGCTGAAGAACCTTGATTCATATCTGAGTTCCGGAGAGTTTTCATTGTTTTCGCCGTTGATCGACCGCGCCATCCTGTCGAAAAAGTCAGTATTCCGCGGCATGCGTCTGCTGCCGTTTCTTGACCTGCTTGAATTCGGGTCTGTCTCATTAGTACCCTGTCGGCCGTTCATTCCCGGGAACCTTCCGCCGCCGTCAGTCAGCATGGAAAGGATCCGGTCGGCATTTCTTACCACGCTCTTGTAGTTGATAATGTTGATTATGCCGATCATCAGAACAAGAACGACTGTCACCGACAGTATGGATACAAGTATGAATTTGCGGCGGAGTTTCTTGATCAAGACTTTAATTCCTCCAGAGAATAACCCGCATTGCGCGTAGCCTTGATCTGAACGTCAGCATCAAGGGCGGCGAGTTTCTTCCTGAGATATGAAAGGTAAGTCCATACGACGCTGATGTCAGCTTCTGAATCGATCCCCCAGATCTTGTCCATGAAACGCTCGGTCGAGATGAGCACTCCGGGATTCGACATCAGGAGTTCTATCATCTGGTACTCCTTGCCTGCGAGCCTGTATTTGCCTGACGGCGTATAAAGCTCAAAGCTTCCTCTGTCGAGCGTGAGGTTTCCGCAGCGTAGGGTGTTGTCTGCTGCGACAGCGGGCTGTCTTGTCAGTGCGCGGAGACGGGCGAGCAGTTCCCTGCTCGAAAAAGGCTTAGTCAGGTAGTCGTTTGCGCCTGAGTCAAGGCCCATGACCTTATCGTCTATCTCGGACTTTGCGGTCAGCATGATGACCGGGACCGTGCGGCCCTTTTTCCTGATCTCCTTGAGAGCGTCAATGCCGTTCATCTTCGGCATCATGATGTCCATGATGATGACGTCGTAATCGCTCGCGAGGGCATAAGAGGCCGCTTCTTCGCCGTCATAAACGGCGTCAACGGAATAGTTGTTCTTTGTAAGTATTGCTTTGAGTGCGTTTGACATCGAACGCTCGTCTTCTGCAAGAAGGACTCTCATGATTACACCTCCCGTCGTATAAGATATTTTAACCCGTTCTCAAATAACTTTAAAGTTCGACATACTATTATGCACACACGTACTTTAATCGAAGTTAAAAGTGTTCAGATTAATCCCGGACAAAAAAGACTGCCTCATTACTGAGACAGTCTTTGAATAACAGTTTTAAGCTTTTGCTTTATTTCTTCTTGACCGTAAGGTCTTCGAGGAATCCCTTAGGGCTTCTGACCTCAAGTTCACCTTCAACCTGACGGATCAGGTCATCGGCGACGCTTGTAAGGATCAGTACCGAAGTACCTGCGAACCAGACGTTCTGGAATCCCGTTATCGAACCTACTACCGTAGGCAGGATGCAGACCAGTACGAGGAAGCAAGCTTCGATCCAGTTGAGCCTGAATGCAGCCTTCTTGATAAACTCGGTTGTAGGCTTACCTGCTCTGATACCGCTGATCGTTCCGCCGTTCTGGTTGATGTTGTTCGCAATCTCGACCGGATGGAAGTTGATCGACGAATAGAAGAACGTGAAGGCAAAGATAAGTACGAAGTACGTTACATAGTACCAGGTACTACCCGTGAAGGAGTCCTTGATCCATGTAGCAATATTGCCGGGGTTCTTGATGAACATCGTAACGATGATGTTCGGTACTGCCAGGATGGACATAGCGAAGATTACAGGCATAACGCCGGACATATTAACCTTGAGAGGCAGATAGTCCCTGTTGCCGCCGCGCTGGTTTCTTCCGATGACCTTCTTGGAATACTGAACCGGGATCCTTCTCTCAGCATCCTGAACGTAGATAACGAACACGATGATTACGAGAGCTACGCAGGTTACGAGAAGGAATACGGCGATTCCTACGAGAACGCCTACGACAGCGTTATCGAAATATCCGCTGATCTCTACAGACTTCGAATAGAGCGTCTTGGCCATTTCAGGCAGACGTGTAACGATACCTGCAAAGATGATGAGCGAAACACCGTTTCCGATTCCGACGTCGTTGATCTTTTCGCCGAGGAATACTACGAGAGCAGCACCGGCTGTGAAAGAAGCGACGACCAGAACAGCTGAAAGCCACTTTGCATTGGGAACGATCTCTATCAGAGATGCCCTTGTTGAAAAGCAGAACAGTGAAGACTGAACCAAAGCCAGACCGATCGCGGAGTAACGCGTGATCTTGTCCATCTTCTTCCTTCCGGTAGCGCCTTCCTTCTGCATTTCTTCAAGTGCAGGGATAACTACCGTAAGGAGCTGGATGATGATCGATGCGTTGATGTACGGAGATACGCCCATCGAGAGGATGGATGCGTGGAACAGTCCGCCACCGGAAACTAAGTCCATGATGCTGCCGAGCTGTCCCCATGTCTGAAGTATCGAGGTAAACTGCTTACCGTCGATGCAGGGAACAGGAATCAGGCCGCCCAGCATGAACAGGCCGAGGATCATGAAGGTATAAAGCAGTCTCTTGCGCAGTGATTGTACGCTGAAAGCATTAACTGCAGTATCGAAAATACCACTCATGCCTTATCAAACCTCCGTTGCCGTGCCTCCGGCCTTCTCAATCTTCTCTTTTGCGGAAGCCGTGAACTTGGCAACCTTAACGTCAAGCTTCTTGGTAAGCTCGCCGCGTCCGAGGATCTTGATGCCGTCATTGTTCTTAGGAACGGAGATGATTCCCTGCTCGTCAAGAACCTGTGCGGTAACTTCGGTTATGCCTTCGATCTTCTCAAGATCAGAAACATTGATAGTGATGTACTGGGGAGCAAAACGCTTGTTGTTGAATCCCCTCTTACCGAGACGTCTGTAAAGAGGCATCTGGCCGCCTTCGAATCCGGGTCTTACTCCGCCGCCTGAACGTGCATTCTGACCCTTGTGGCCACGGCCGCTGGTCTTACCGTTTCCGGATCCGGGACCCCTACCCTTACGGTAAGCGACCTGGTTGCCGGAGGAAGTCATTTCATTGAGTTTCATTACTTAAACCTCCATTAAGCTTCTTCAGCTACTACGTAGTTCGTAACGGCCTTGACCATTCCGCGCGTAGCCTCGTTGTCGGCCTTCTCAACAGTCTGGCCGATCTTTCTGAGACCAAGAGCTCTTACAGTAGCCTTCTCGTTAGCTCTTGCCTTATTGATGCTCTTTGTGAGCGTGATCTTTAAATTAGCCATTGTTTCGGGACCTCCTTATTTCTTGATCTCGTCAATGGTCTTGCCACGGAGCTTTGCAACTTCCTCAACGGACTTGAGTCCTGCGAGGCCGGCAAGCGTTGCGTTAACCATATTGTTAGGATTGTTGGAGCCGATGGACTTTGTACGTATGTCTGTTACGCCTGCGAGCTCGCATACTGAACGTACGGGGCCGCCTGCGATGATACCGGTACCGGATGCGGCAGGCTTCATAACGATGTGAGCTGCTGCAAATTCACCGATCGTCTCGTGAGGGATAGTGCCGTTAACGAGGGAAACATTGATGATGTTCTTCTTTGCTTCCTCGATGCCCTTCCTGATGGCATCCGGAACTTCGGTTGATTTACCGATGCCCTTGCCTACTCTGCCCTTTCTGTCGCCGATAACGACAAGAGCTGCGAAGCGCATGTTCTTACCGCCCTTAACAGTCTTGGAGACGCGGCCGATGTGTATAACCCTCTCTTCGAACTCCGGTTTCTTTTCCTCTCTGGAAATGTTCTTGGAATCGTAAGCCATTCTTTATTGATCCTCCCGATTAGAATTCGAGACCGGCTTCTCTTGCCGCCTCTGCCAGTGCCTG
>JAILIB010000054.1 GCA_024695505.1 Saccharofermentans sp. | reverse complement strand
TTTGACTGCCGTTCCAGAAAGGGTGTCTGCACGAAGTGCTACGGTATCAACCTTGCTACAGGCCGTCCGGTCGCAGTCGGCGAGGCTGTCGGTATCATCGCTGCACAGTCCATCGGTGAGCCTGGTACACAGCTCACGATGAGAACGTTCCACTCCGGTGGTATCGCAGGTTCCGGTGAAGATATCACGCAGGGTCTCCCCCGTGTTACCGAGATCTTCGAAGCAAGAGATCCTAAGGGCCACGGAATCATTTCTTCCGTACCCGGATCCGTCAAGATCGTCGAGAACGAGAAGACAAAGCAGAAGACCATCATCGTTACGCCTGATCTTTCCAACGGCGGAGAGACGATCAAGGATGCCAAGGGCAACCCGATCGAGAAGATGGAATACAAGGTACCTTCACACGCAACCATTACCGTTAAGGACGGTGAGGTCATCGAAGCCGGCGATCAGATCATCGACGGTAAGATCGATCCTAAGGAGATCCTCAAGGTTAAGGACATCCGTGCAGTACAGAAGTACATCATCAGCGAGATCACAAAGGTCTACTATTCAGGCGGTGGTGTTAACATCAACGACAAGCACATCGAGATCATCGCTAAGCAGATGATGCGCCGTGTCCAGATCGACGAACCCGGTGATACGGGCTTCATGACAGGCACGACTGTTGACTGGTATAACTTCATCTCCAGGAACAGGGACTGCGAGGAGCAGGGTCTGCAGCCTGCAAGCGGAAACACGATCCTTCTCGGTATCGCAAAGGCCGCAAGCGCATCCGACTCCTTCATGTCGGCAGCATCCTTCCAGGAGACCGCAAAGGTCCTCACGGATGCAGTCATCAAGGGCAAGGTCGATCCGCTCGTTGGTATCAAGGAGAACGTCATCATCGGTGCTCTCATCCCTGCAGGTACCGGCGTCAAGTCGCACAGCGACATCACTGCCGTTCCTGTCATCAAGGCTAACAGCAAGCTCATCACAGGCCACGAGTATGGCGAGGATGAAGGCGATGCCAAGTTCTTCGAGAACGATTACCTTGATCAGGTTGAGGCTCACAACGAACTTCTTGATGAGCAGGAAGGATCTGATTATTCCGAAAGGTTCTTGGACAACAAGTAATACTTTTGTCCCGCATTTGTAAAGCCTGAGGACAGGTTAAAAGTTTATAATTACGCCGAGGGAGTCTTTCCCCCGGCGTATTTTTTTGCAAAATTGCCACAGGTTTAGGGGACCTTACGGTCAAAGCCGCTCACGGGAGCATGCTATAATCGAAACAATTATGGTCTTTAAACATAACAGAAAACAGCATATCCTGGCGATCGTGGTAGCTTTCTTCGCTGCCATACCTGCAATATGCCTCCCTATCGGAGTCAGGGCCGGAGCGAGCGCGGGACTTACCGTGGCGAACGCCCACGCTGCCGTTTTCGGAGAAGATGATGATGACGAAGGCGTAACCATCGAGGATTGGGCTCTTGTCGGAGGCGACGACGAGATGGAGGATTCCGAGACCGGCGAAGATCCTGACAAGACCCCGGGAAAGAATAAGGACAACGACTCCGCCAATTACGATGACATTCCCAAATACTACGTTTACCAGTCTTATGACTCGTTTAACCGTCCGAACGAACTGCTCGCACCCGAGTGTTTCGCACCTGACAACTCACAGCTTTACGCAAAGACGGCTGCCGTACTCAAGGCAAAGCCAAACAACGATTCCCCGTCCGTAGCTTCACTCCATAAGGGCCAGCCGGTCATAAGGGTCGGTTTGGGCGACACATGGTCGAAGGTCCGTACCGAGAACGGCAAGGAGGGCTTTATCCTGACGTCCTACATTCAGGACACCATGGTCAAGGTCAACTCCAAGTTCGTCGTATGGTGCGACACGGGCAGCCTTACCGTAAGGAAGGATGCGGATTCGAACGCGTCAAAGGTCACGACCGTTTACAAGCACGCAAGGCTTTACGTAACCCAGATCGTAGGCGACAAGTGGTACAAGATCACGACCGCGAGCGGCAAGACAGGTTACGTTCCGAAATCCTATACAACAAGAAAGGCGCCGCCCACACCTACGCCGACGCCTACTCCCAGGCCGACAAGAAAGCCTACGGCAAAGCCCGCCGCCAAGAAGGCTTCAAAACCCAGTTACGGCAACGTAAACAAGCTTCCGAGGATCACGGGCAAGAACGGATCGAGCATCGTCGCGATCGCCCAGTCCATGCTCGGCGTAAAGTATAAGTACGCAGGCGCTTCGAGAAAAGGAATAGACTGTTCCGGCCTCGTCATGTACTGCTATGCCCAGATCGGCATCAGGGTACCTCACGGCGCGACACAGATCTGGAAACGTTCCGGCGTCAGCGTCCCGAGATCGAGCCTGCAGCCCGGCGACGTAGTCTGCTACTCGAAGGGAAGCATATGTCCGCACGTTGCTATCTATGTCGGAGGCAACCAGGTAATCCATGCGTCTAACACCAAGGGAATGGTATGTTACGGCAATATCGACATGATGAAGATCAAGGGATATAAGAGACTCATCAGATAACAGCCATCTTTAGTTCTGATTTTTGTTGAACGGCCCGCATTTCATAATGCGGGTCTTCGTTTTATTATGTAAAATAGTATGGCAGAGATCTAAGGAGGAACGTGATCATGACTGAGAAAAGCGTTGAGTCATTCTTAAGTGAACTCTCTTCGGGAGCCCCGGTACCGGGCGGCGGAGGAGCTTCGGCATTGGCAGGAGCGGCTGCGTCAGCGCTCGCTTCGATGGTCGCAAACCTCACAACAGGCAAAAAGAAGTATGCCGAATATCAGTCTGAGATCGATGAGATCCTGGTAAAGACATCTGCACTGGTCAAGGATTTCGAAAGACTTATCGAAAAGGACGCTGAGGTCTTCGAGCCGCTCGCAAAGGCATACTCGATCCCGAAGGACGAGCCCGGCAGGGATGAAGCGCTTGAGGAAGCCCTTAACACAGCATGCTCTGCGCCGTACGAGATCGTAATGAAGACGAAGGAAGCTTGTGAGATAATCGTGCGCCTTGAGACGATCGGATCAAGGCTTGCAATAAGCGACGTAGGAGTTGCAGCAACGATGCTCCAGACCGCGGCCAAAGGCGCAGCCATGAACGTTTACATCAACACCAAGCTCATGAAGAACAGAAGCCGCGCGGAAGACCTCAACAAAGAGACCTTCAAGGCCGTCGAAGAGGTTGA
>JAILIB010000048.1 GCA_024695505.1 Saccharofermentans sp. | reverse complement strand
GAACGCGATCTGTAATGAGATCGGCGCCAAGGTTGTCGGATACTTAAAGCTTTCAGGTGATTTCCAGATCGAATTCGACCGTGACTTAACGTGTGAAGAGCTCCTTAAGATCGCCGAAGAACTTAAGGAAAAATATTACTTCATAAGTTCAGTGTATTTGAATACGGCGTCGCAAGGAGACTGCCTCGATTGATCCGATCTCGCATCCGCCCGGAACTTGTATAGAGTATTTTGCTTTTCCTCTCTGTCTTCTAGTATAATTAATTAATCACAGAAATGAGGGATTGTCGGATGCTGGAACAACACGTAGTCAACAGGATAGACGATGCGATCGCCAACGGTTGGATCAAAGTCTATTATCAACCCGTTATCCGAACGCTCACTGGCGAGCTTTGCGGCTTTGAGTCGCTGGCGCGCTGGATAGATCCTGAATACGGATTTCTTTCGCCTGCACAGTTCGTCACTTCGCTTGAAGAGGCGGAACTCATATATAAACTCGACATCTTCATGATCGAGAAGGTCTGCAGCGACATTCATGACAGGCTTACAGCCGATCTGGACATGGTTCCGGTATCCATAAATTTCTCAAGACTCGATTTCCTGACCTGCGACATGCTCGAAGTGCTCGAGAATGCAGTAAACAAGTACGACATTCCGCGTGATTACATACATGTTGAGATCACTGAGAGCATGATGATAACCGACGGCGATTTCATGCAGGAAGTGATCGAAGGCTTCCGCGAAAAGGGTTTTGCCGTTTGGATGGACGATTTCGGGAGCGGTTATTCATCGTTGAATCTTCTCAAGGACTTCAATGTTGACGTCATCAAGCTCGACATGAAGTTCCTTTCGTCGATGAACGTTAAGTCCAAGGCTATCGTGAAATCACTCATAACGATGGCGAAGGATATCGGAATAAAGACTCTCGCGGAAGGCGTTGAGACGGAAGAAGAAAAAGACTTCCTTCATGAGATCGGCTGCGGAAGGCTTCAGGGATACTTTTACGGAAAGCCGTTGCCGCTCGAAGAAGCTTTTGCCAACATCAGCGGAAAAGGCATAAAGACAGAGGCGCGCAAATGGACTGCTTTCTACGACAGTGCCGAATACCATGTCAGGAGTACTGACGCGCCGCTTGAACTCATAGTCTATGACGGAAGTGACTTCAAGACACTCTTCATGAATGATGCATACAAACTTCAGATCTTTGACGAGCTCCCGAGTAACAAAGAAGCCGACGGGAAGATCTATATGCCGGGTTCTCCGCTCCTTACCCAGTATCGCAGCTTTGCCGAGCTTTTGGCCAGGAGCAAGAAACAGGAGGAGTTCTATTATACCGCCGGAGGTCATTATCTGAGGCTGTTGGCTCGTGAGGTCGCAGAGAACGAGGGAAGTCACCTTATCAAGGCATCGATCTACAACATTTCCGCAAGTAAGGAGAAGGAGAAGACCGAAGAATTGGATTACAGGCTCCGTGAGCTTTCACATCTCTTTGTCGTAGTTCTGTTGTTTTGCCCCGAAGAGCAGAGGGTTACGCCCATCCTGGGCAAGTTCAGGCTCTTCCAGGGGCCTGAGAAGATGGACATGCACAAGTCCACGGAGATGATGGCGAACAGGACCCTTCATCCAAATGACAGAGCGCGCTACATTGAGTTCATGGATTTCTCGACTTTCGGCGAAAGGGTAAAAAAGAGTCCGGTCGGGTTCATCGAGGAGGCTTTCAGGTTCAAGGACGAAGAGGGAACCTTTCATTGGGTGACGGCCACGATCCTTATGCAGCCAGGATCCAATGGAAAGGAATTCCTGTATTGCATCAAGCCGTTGTCTGATGTTTCATCAAAGACCATCCTGGAGAAAGGCGCTTCGGTCGGAGACATTCTCAAGCCTGACGAGTATTCTTTGCTCTGGTACAACATATTGTGGGGGTCCAACATCAAGTTCTTTTGGAAGGACAAGGACCGCAGGTACCTTGGCGCCAGCAAGTCCTTTTTGGATTATTTCAGGCTTGATTCCGCTGACGAGATAATAGGCAAGCGTGGCGAAGACATGAAGTGGCATTTGGCTGAAGGCTCATACAGTGACGATGAAGATGACGTCTTAAATCATGGAAGCAGTTCTTTTGTAAGGCCCTGCCAGTGCATAATCGATGGAGTTGCACATAACACGATCACTTCCAAGCTTCCCATCTATCGTGATGGTGAGATAGTCGGAATAATGGGTTATCTGATCGATGTCGATGAAACAAAAAAGACTCTCGGTGAGATCAGCGTGAATCACGACGTTGATGACGTTACGGGCGTGATGAACGCATACTCTTTTTCCAAAGCAATTGTCGATTATTCCAGTCAGTATCATTCCTTAAACAAGGATTACGGTCTGATCCTTTTAAAGAACACGAAGAGCGAGCGCATCCTGAAATCTTACGGCAAGGCTTTTTCTGACAGCGTCCTTCAAAGGATCGTAGATGAGATAGTCGATGAGCTGGGTGACAAGGGAGTTGTCGCGAGAGCAAATGAGACTGATCTGGCAGTGCTTATCTATGCCGATTCCCGCGAGGAACTTAAGGCGACCGCCGAAAAGCTTAAAGAACTGATAGAATCGATCAGATGCGTCGATGATAAGAGCATTACGATCAAGATCGCATACTCGTACAGGCTCAGAAGTGAAGAAGGCATGACCGACGAGCACATGTACGTTGATGCATTGGACGAACTCCGCGGTAATTAAGTTTTAGATCTTTTCCAATAAATTACAGTCACAGTTTAGTGGAAGCCGTTAATTCCATTTGAAAAAAAGCTGGTCTATAATCTAGTTACTGTACACAGTAGTGTGACTTAAAGGGGGATCTATAATTATGTTAAAGCGTTTATTGGCGTTTTCTGTCAGCATGGCTCTGATCGTCGGAATGGTTCCGGCTATCGTGTTAGCGGACGAGGCGATTTCTCAGCCTGAAGAGCCTGCGACCGA
>JAILIB010000047.1 GCA_024695505.1 Saccharofermentans sp. | reverse complement strand
GAACGCGATCTGTAATGAGATCGGCGCCAAGGTTGTCGGATACTTAAAGCTTTCAGGTGATTTCCAGATCGAATTCGACCGTGACTTAACGTGTGAAGAGCTCCTTAAGATCGCCGAAGAACTTAAGGAAAAATATTACTTTGTAAGTTATGTCAGCCTGAATTTGGCTACAGAGGGCGATGGTTTAGATTAAACTTGATCCGCATCCTTGCCAATTTGTAAAACAATTTTGCTTTCACCCCGAGATGTCAGTATAATTAGGGTATTAAACAATCGGGGTACCGTCGGATGCTGGAACAACACGTAGTCAACAGGATAGACGATGCGATCGCCAACGGTTGGATCAAAGTCTATTATCAACCCGTTATCCGAACGCTCACTGGCGAGCTTTGCGGCTTTGAGTCGCTGGCGCGCTGGGTAGATCCTGAATATGGATTTCTTTCTCCGGCACAATTCATCACTTCGCTTGAAGAGGCTGAACTTATATACAAACTCGACATCTTCATGATCGAGAAGGTCTGCAGCGACATCCATGACAGGCTTTCCTCAGATCTGGAAATGGTGCCCGTATCCATCAATTTCTCAAGACTTGATTTTTTGACCTGCGACATGCTCGAGATCGTTGAGAATGCCGTAAACAAATACGACGTTCCGCGTGACTACATTCACATAGAGATCACAGAGAGCATGATGATAACCGACGGCGATTTCATGGAGGGAGTCATCGAAGGATTCCGTGATCACGGTTTCGCCGTCTGGATGGACGATTTCGGAAGCGGGTATTCATCACTGAACCTGCTCAAGGATTTCAACGTAGACGTCATCAAGCTTGACATGAGTTTCCTTTCTTCCATGAACGTCAAGTCAAAGGCTATTATGAAGTCTCTTATTACGATGGCTAAGGATATAGGGATCAAGACTCTCGCGGAAGGCGTTGAGACGGAAGAAGAGGTCGACTTCCTCAAAGAGATCGGTTGCGGAAGGCTTCAGGGATACTTTTACGGCAAGCCCATGCCGCTTGAAGAAGCGTTTTCAAACATAAGTGAAAAGGGCATTGATATAGAAGCGCGAAAATGGACCGCCTTCTATGACAGCGCTGAATACCACGTCAGGAGCACGGACGCTCCGCTTGAACTTATCACGTATGACGGGACCGACTTTAAGACCCTGTTTATGAATGACGCATACAAACTGCAGATCTTTGATTATCTTCCCGGCAATGAGGTGGTTGACGAGAAGCTCTATTTGCTTGGAACGCCGCTTCTAAACCGGTACCGAAGTTTTGCCGATCTCCTTGCAAAGAGCAAGAAACAGGAAGAGTTCTATTATTCGGCCGGAGGGCATTATCTGCGTCTGGTCGCACGTGAAGTTGCGGAAAATGAGGGGACTCACCTGATCAAGGCTTCGATCTCAAACATCTCGGTCAGCAAGGAACGCGAAAAGACTGAAGAACTTGATTACAGGCTTCGCGAGCTGTCTCATCTTTTTGTTGTGATATTGCTGTTTTGCCCGGAAGAACAGAGAGTTACGCCTATTGTCGGCAAGTTCTGGTACTTCCAGGGACCTGAAAAGATGGATATGCACGAATCCACTAAGATGATGGCTGAAAGAAGCGTTCATCCCAAAGACAGAAAACGTTATATCGAATTCATGGAGTTCTCGTCTTTTGCCGACAGGATCAGGAAAAGCAAGTTTGGTTGTCTTGAGGAGGCTTTCAGGTTCAGGAACGAAGAAGGAATCTTCCATTGGGTTACGGCAACGCTCATAATGCTGCCGGGTTCGAACGGTAAGGAATTCCTTTATTGTGTCAAGCCTTTGTTTGACAAAGCTGCACAGACGATCCTCGAGAATGGTGCTTCGGTCGGCGACATCCTTAAACAGGACGAGTATTCTCTGCTCTGGTATAACATTTTGTGGGGATCGAACATCAAGTTCTTCTGGAAGGATAAGGAACGCAGGTTCATCGGTGCGAGCAAAGCTTTTCTTGACTATTTCAGGCTTGATTCTGCTGACGAGATAATCGGCAAACGCGGCGAAGACATGAAATGGCATTTGACTGACAGCGCATACGGCGATAGTGAAAATGATATCCTGAATCACGGGAGCAGTATTTTTGTAAGACCGTGCGAGTGCATAATCGACGGGGTTACGCATAGCACGGCTGTTACCAAGTTTCCCGTCTATCGTGATGGTGAGATAGTCGGAATAATGGGTTACCTGATCGATATGGATGAAGCCAAAAAGAATCTCGGCGAGTTCGGAACGGCTCCCGAGGTCGATGAAGTTACAGGCGTAAAGAATACATACTCATTTATTAAAGCAGTTTCGGAATTTTCCAATCAGTATCACTCTTTCAAAAGGGATTACGGTTTGATCCTGTTAAAGAACACCAAGAGCGACCGTATCCTTAAAGATTACGGCAAAGAATTCTCTGACAGTGTTCTCCAGAGAATCGTTGATGAGATAGTCGATGAAGTTGGCGATACGGGCATTGTCGCAAGAGCGAACGACTCGGTATTGGCAGTGGCCACTTACGCCGATTCGCGCGAGGCTGTCAAAGCGATCGCCGAAAAACTGAAAGAGCAGATAGAATCTATAATATCGGTCGATGATAAGAGCATTACCATAAAGATCGCTTATTCGTTCAGGGTCAGAAGTGAAGAGGGAATGACCGACGAGCACATGTACGTCGATGCATTGGACGAACTCTGCGGTAATTAAGATTTAGATCTTTTCCAACAAATAACAGTCACAGTTTAGTGGAAGCCGTTAATTCCATTTGAAAAAAAGCTGGTCTATAATCTAGCTACTGTACACAGGAGTGTGACTTAAAGGGGGATCTATAATTATGTTAAAGCGTTTATTGGCGTTTTCTGTCAGCATGGCTCTGATCGTCGGAATGGTTCCGGCTATCGTGTTAGCGGACGAGGCGATTTCTCAGCCTGAAGAGCCTGCGACCGA
>JAILIB010000027.1 GCA_024695505.1 Saccharofermentans sp. | reverse complement strand
TGGTAGAGCAACTGACTCTTAATCAGTGGGCCCAGGGTTCGAGTCCCTGGAGGTGCACCAAAGAAGACCGTGAACCTTGGTTCACGGTTTTTTATTTGCTTTTTTTGCTTCCAATACAGTAAAATCAGTAGTGGCAACCGCTGGTTGACAAAGTTCAAGCCGCAGTTGGTCGCTTTTTTGAGGGGGATGTCGCAATATTTTGACATCTAACCAAGGAGGGGTAGAAATGATGAATATAGCTGATAGAATTCAGAGTTTAAGAAAACAAAAAGGAATGTCACAGATCGAACTTGCAGATGCGATCGGCGTTTCCCGTCAGGCTGTTTCCAAGTGGGAGAGCGAGCAGGCGATACCTGATCTCGACAAGATCATTGCCATGAGCGAGATCTTTGGTACAACAACGGACTATCTTTTAAAAGGTATAGAGCCTCTTGAAGGCGATCCTAATGAGGCAGCCGCTCCTAAGCCGAAGATGTCTAAGGAAGACAGTCTCGCCCTCGCTGAAAAGCTTTCCCACGAGTACAAGGCTCTGGAGAAGCTCAGATCTCAGATCAGTGATAACGAAACGATAATCAAAAGACCTGTTGACGGTTCGTATGCCCGGCATGCCGCTTTCAAGTTTTTCTGGCCGTTCTTTATTTATGCTTTTCTTTCCTACATTTTTATGCTGATCATTACAGCTATCTTTGTGGGAGGCACTCGTGGTGACGGTGTTGTTTTTGTAATCCTTTGCTATGCTGTTCCTATCGGAGTGCTTATTGCAGGTGGTGTGTACGCGTGCAGGAAGAGAGATATCCTGAATGCTGAAGCGTCAGAGCTTGCAAGAGCCAGACGTGACAATGCTGACAAGCTCAGGAAGGAAACAGAAGAGATGAAGTCCAAACTGAAAACGCTTGAGACCAGGGTGAGCAAGATGGATTCAGCCATTCCGGCCTATCATAAGAATTCAGGCCACATGGCCAAGGCCAAGACTCTGATCGAGGCGGGAAAGGCAGACAGTCTAGAGGATGCGCTCGCTTTGTGTGAGGCTAAGAAATAAAAACCAAGGGGACCGGAAACGGTCCCCGTTTTTTCTTTACTCGAAATAACCCGTCATGTCGACCGTGCTGAAGTCTTCCGTAAGAGGCAAGGCGATCTGGCGGTTTTCTTTTGCGGATCTGTAGATGCCCATCATGGTATCGACTGAAGAATAGCCTGCATAAGCGTCAGCTATCGGATGATTGTCTTTTACTACCGCATTGTAGAGATCGTTATAGATTCCCATGTGGGGATTTAACGCGCACTTGTATGAGAACATTCCGCCTTCTTTGAACTGGCGGCGGATGTATTTGCCGTTGAGCTTTTTGACTTTGCCGTTCTCATTCAGAGAGAAGATCTTTATGTGCGGCTTGTTGGAGTCTATGCCCATAGAGATCATGCCCTTTTCGCAGAAGACGGTGAAGTCAGCCATATGCTTTGAAGGGAAGGTGGCAGTCGTACCCTCGATCGATGCGAGAGCACCGTTTTCCAGTCTCAAGATTGCCATGCCGAGATCTTCTGCTTCGATGTTTCTTAGACGCTGTGAGATCATGGCCTCTGCGGAAACGGGTTCTGAACCCATGAGCCAGACGAGAAGGTCGATCGCGTGGATGGTCTGGTTCATCAAAGCACCGCCGTCGCTCTTCCATGTGCCGCGCCATGCAGCGCTTCCGTAATAGGATTCATCGTGGCCCCAGCGGACGTTGATGTTTCCGTGCGTGACTTTGCCGAAAACGCCTTTGGCGATATCGTCTCTGACTAATCCGACGATAGGGAAGTATCTGTAGATATGTCCCATTGCGATCTTTTTGCCGGTCTTCTGCGCAAGGTTATAGATGTCTCTTGCTTCGAAAGCGGACATTGTCATGGGTTTTTCTAGAAGGAGATTGCTGCTGTGCTCCATGGCATAGGAAGCGATCTGATAGTGAAGGCCTGAAGGAACCGTGACTGAAGTAATGTCAGGCTTTACCTTGTCGATGGCCTCTTTATAGTCGGAATAGACGGGAGTGTTGGAAAATCCCTTTACGGAAGAAAGGAGGCGCTTAGCCGAATCGGCGTTCGTGTCTACTACGGCCGCGAGAGTAAGTCCCTTAAGCTTTGAGATGGCCTTCAGATGCTTAACCGCAACACGGCCGCATCCGATGATTATTACTGATAAAGGCTTGCCGGTCTCCGCCATCTTGTCCTCCGTATCATTCTTTCGTCTGCAATAGTTTAGCACTTTGACGCGTGTTTGGGGTATTCTTATTTATATATGAAGACATGCGGGGTATCGGTATGAATATTCTGGACATTATTCTTGAGAAAAGATACGGCAGGGAACTTTCCGATGAGCAGATAGCTTTTTTCGTAAAGGGTGTCACGGACGGCTCGATACCCGATTATCAGATATCCCCGCTCCTGATGGCGATCGTCCTGAACGGCATGTCAGAGCGTGAGATGACGACGCTTACGCTTGAGATGGCCAGATCGGGCGATGTAAACGATCTGTCTTATCTCGAAGGCGTTCCCGTAGATAAGCACAGCACGGGCGGAGTAGGAGACAAGATCACGCCGTTGCTCCTGCCTCTTCTGGCGACTTACGGCATCCAGAGCGTAAAGCTCAGCGGCAGGGGCCTGGGTTACACCGGCGGCACCGTAGATAAGTTTGAATCCATCGAAGGTTTTGACTGCGAGATCGCAAGAGAACGATTCCCCGAACTAATAAAGAAGACGGGCATGGTCATATCGGGGCAGACGCCTGATCTTGCACCTGCGGATAAGATCTTGTATTCACTCAGGGACGTTACCGGAACAGTCGATTCGATCCCACTTATCGCATCCAGTATCATGAGCAAGAAGATAGCGGGCGGAGCAAAGGCTTTGGTTTTGGACGTAACCTGCGGATTTGGCGCTTTCATGAAGGAAGAGAGCCGCGCCAGGGAGCTTTCCGCCGCCATGATCAGGATCGGTGAGGGAGCGGGCATTAAAACCCGTGCGGTAATAACCGATATGGACCAGCCGGTGGGCAACAGGGTAGGAAACACCCTTGAGATGCAGGAGGTCTATGACACGCTTTCCGGCAAGGGACAAAAGGACGTTGAGACCGTCGTTACCGCTCTTGCGTTCCAGCTCGTAAGACTTGCGGGAAAAGCAACGGATCTTGACGACAACGAGCTTAAAGAGGATCTCCTGAAAAGGCTTACCGACGGAAGGGCACTGGAGGAGTACAGAAAACTTATCAGATCGCAGGGCGGAGTGATCGGCGAGGACGGTTCTCCAAAGTATGTTGACTATCCTTTCGATACGATGCATATCAACGCGGCTGAGGACGGATATATAACGAACGTCCGAGCCAACCTTATTGGACGCGCTTCCTGCCAGCTGGGAGCCGGAAGATTTGAAAAGACAGATAAGATCGATTTCGGCGCAGGAATAATCTTATGCGTCAAAAAGGGCGACAAGGTCAAAAAGGGAGATGTGCTCTGCGCATTGTGCAAAGGCGAGAAGGCGGAACTTTCCGATGAGCGCCTTTACGCTGCGTACGATCTTGCGAGCGTTGCCTTTGAGATCGGACCTAATCCTCCCGAGGAACGTGATCCCGTATTTGCAGTATTGCCTAAAAAGCCTTTTGGTGTAAAATAAGAACAAATGTTTTTATAAGGAGTAATAAATGCCGGAGAAGAAGACCACCAGAATTATCGGGATCGACCCGGGATACGCAATCACGGGCTACGGGATAATCGAAAAGTGCGGCAACAAGTTCTCCGTGATCGATTACGGCGTTATAGAGACAAAGCCTAAGACGGATTTCCCGTTGAGGCTCCTTACGATCAGCGAGAAGATCAAGTTCCTGTTAGAGCAGTTCAAGCCCGATTACATGTCCATAGAAGAGCTCTTCATGGGCAAGAACCATACGACCGTCATCGGCACGGCGCAGGCCAGAGGCGCGGTCCTTGTTGAGGCTGCAAGAGCGGGTCTTGAAGTCTTTGAGTTTACTCCCGGCCAGGTCAAGCTTGCGATAACGGGCTACGGCGTGGCTGAAAAGAAGCAGGTGCAGCTGATGACCAAGTCGATATTGGGACTTAAAGAGATCCCCAAGCCTGATGATGCCGCTGACGCGCTTGCTCTTGCCATATGTCTCGCCAATACGGGAACGATGTTTGCAGAGAAGGCTGTCTCAGGATATCAGTACGGACGCTACGGTTACACCAAGCGCAACGAATTCGGTTGAATTGCGGTTTTATGAGATAATAACTTCCGGAGGAAGTATAAATGTACGCATATATAAAGGGAAAGATAATTTCAAGGAACGATACCCAGCTCGTTATCGACAATAACGGCATCGGTTATCTGATAAACTGCCCGTTCGCCATCTCTTCAACGCTTGGCGCTAACGGAGATGAAGCCACCGTCTATGTATATCAGAGCGTCAGGGAAGACGACATTTCGCTTTTTGGTTTTGCTTCCGCCGATCAGAAGGACATTTTCCTGAAGCTTATCACCGTTTCTGGCATCGGCCCGAAGGTCGCACATAACATCTGCTCCGCGCTTACGCCCGAACAGATCGCCCTCGCGGTTATGGGAAACAACGTTTCGATCCTTTCCAGCGTTAAGGGTCTGGGCAAGAAGAGCGCAGAGAAGATAATCGTTGAATTAAGGGACAAGCTCAAGGGACAGACAAAGGGCAGCAGCGTGACCGCAACGGTCATTCCCGCTGCTTCTTCAGGCAAGGCTGAAGCTTCGGCAATGGGTTCTGTTGCTGATGACGCCATCGGAGCCCTTATGGTCCTCGATTACAGAGAGCAGGAGGCGGCAGAAGCAGTTGCTGCCGCATATGAGGAAGGGATATCTTTGGAAGCCCTTATCAAGAAAGCACTTAAGATCGCTTCAGGGAGTAAGTTCTCATGATGGACAATTACGGTTACGAGTCTGAGGAAGACCGCATCATAGGAAGGGTCAGACAGCCCTCTGATGTTGATGAGAAATCGCTCCGTCCTTTAAAGCTTGAGGACTATTCAGGTCAGGAGAAGATTAAGAAGAACCTCAAGATCTTCATCGAGGCCGCCAAGAAGCGCGGTGAATCTTTAGACCATGTTCTTTTATACGGTCCTCCGGGACTTGGAAAGACCACGCTCGCAGGTATTATCGCAAACGAGATGGGCGTAGGCATGCACATCACCACGGGCCCGTCGATCGAAAAGACCGGTGATCTGGCAGCTCTCCTTACAAATCTCGAAGAAAATGAAGTTCTTTTCATAGACGAGATCCACAGGCTTAACAGGAACGTTGAAGAGATCCTTTATCCCGCGATGGAGGATTACAAACTCGATCTCATGATCGGCAAAGGTCCTGCCGCAAGGTCAATGAGACTCGACCTTCCGCATTTCACGCTGATCGGCGCGACGACCAGGGCAGGCATGATCTCTTCTCCTTTGAGGGACAGGTTCGGAATGATCCATCACCTGGAACTCTACGAGACGCTCGAGCTCATGCAGATCCTCAAGCGTGACGCGGGACTTTTGAATATCAACATCAGCGAAGACGGACTCAAAAACATCGCATCCAGATCCAGAGGAACTCCCCGTATCGCGATCAGGCTCCTCAAGAGAATGCGCGATTTCGCCATGTATATGGAAAAGGACATCATCGATAAAGAAGTCTCTGATTTCGGCCTTAAGCAGCTCGATATCGACGAGATCGGCCTGGACAATATTGACCGCAAGATGCTCATGACTATCGCAGACATCTTCGCAG
The DNA here is from genome assembly GCA_024695505.1 of Saccharofermentans sp. Taxonomy (GTDB): domain Bacteria; phylum Bacillota; class Clostridia; order Saccharofermentanales; family Saccharofermentanaceae; genus Saccharofermentans. The sequence goes on along the minus strand of JAILIB010000027.1, from coordinate 6,531 downwards.
GCGGCCCCGTAGGACTTGATACGCTCGCGGCTACGACCGGCGAGGATCAGGTCACCATAGAAGACGTATATGAACCGTTCCTTCTTCAGAACGGCTTCATCCAAAAGACTTCAAGGGGAAGAATGCTTACAATGAGAGCTTTCAAGCATCTGGGCCTTACTCCTCCGCCGTCTTTTATTGCAGGCGGAAAGGCCTCCCAGGGAAATGCTTCAGGCTCACAGTTCCAGAACATATCCATTGAAGACTGGCAGAGCAGCAACGGGGAAGACTCCTGATGGAAGGCTTTCCTGATACGCTGGAGATCCCGTCGCTGGATCCTTCTGATTGCGGAAGGCTCCTGCTTCATTGCTGCTGCGGCCCCTGTTCGATGTATCCTTTAAAGCTTTTGACTTCTCAGGGCATTGAGCCGGACTGTTTCTGGTTCAATCCGAACATACACCCTCAGTTTGAATGGGACAGGCGAAGGGACAACCTTCAGAAGGCCTGTGATTCCTATGGGTTAAAGCTGATAAAAGAAGGCGAAGCCTGCGAGGAAGAGTACTGGAGGGCCAAAGAATATTTGGATAAGTACGGCTCGAGATGTGAGATGTGCTACGACAAACGTATGGAAGAAACTGCCAGGTTCTGCGCAGATCACGGTTACGATTCTTTCTGTACGACGCTTCTCGTAAGCCCTTACCAGCAGCATGACAGGATATCGGAGATATCGCGCGAAAAAGCTTCTTATTACGGAGTTAAGTTCTACTATCTGGACTTCAGGCCGGGTTTTTATTTCGGTCAGAAGCTTGCCAAGGAAATAGGGCTTTACCGTCAGAAATACTGCGGCTGCTGCTTCTCGCTGGATGAATCCGAGTTTAAGGACAAGATAATCAAGAGCTTTGAAGCTTAAGACAAACGCTCTTTGGGTTCTTCAGAATCGACAAGGACTGAATAGTAATTCTCGTAGATGACCATGCCGGGCTTTGCTCCCGGTATTTTCTTTACATGGGAGACGGGGCAGTAGTCGACTTCCGCCTTGAGCTTGCCGGCTCTTGAGCCTTCTGCGGCATTGTGTTCTTCAAGGATAATGCTCTTTGAAAAGAATGCAGCGAGGGAAGCGGCTTCGAGGATCGAAGAATCAGACGGCATGTCCTCGTTGTCAAAAGGCCTGAGGATGACATGCGTTCCGGGAAGCCCCTTAACATGGAACCACCAGTCGGTCTTTCGGGAAGCAATGGTGAAGGTGAGCTTCTCGTTTTGTATGTTGCTCCTTCCGCATATGATCTCGTGTCCGTCAGAGGATTTGTAGCGGCGGAAGGGAAGTGCTTTCTCTGTATTCTTACCCTGTTTGTTATTCTTCTTTGCGTTGGCGCGCTTTGCTGCTTCGCGGAGGGCACGGGAAGATGCTTTGCCTGACTTGGCGATACCGACCATCTTGTTCGGGTCGCCTGCGTTATGGGCCTTGTCGGCTGACCTTACGGCATGTGAACCGTTGACCTCTGCCTTAATCTCTTCGTTGACCGCATCCAGGTCTTCGCGGGTCGTTGCAGCCTCGATAGCCGTCTTGACCGACCTTAAGTATTCGATCGCGAGATTGTCCTCTTTGATGTATTCTTCGGACATTTCGGCCTTGCGCTTTGCTTTGCGGAATTTTCTATAGTATTCCTGCGCATTTCCGGAAGCGTCAAGAGAAGGATCAAGCTCTATCGAGATGACCGAAGGGGGATCTGTCGTGTAGTCTTCGGTGTTGAGAATGGTATCCTGCGGCTTGATAAGATATTTGTAGGTGAGGATGACGTCGCCGCAGTGTTTGTATTTATCAGCTTTTGCGCCTTCTGCGCTGTCGGCTTCGTGGACTTCTTTTTTCTTTATGATCTTGGATAATGCGCTGTCAGCTATCTGTCTGAGTCTGTGTTTCCCTGAATCGAGATCCATTTCCGAGAATTTGGAATCATAGTAAAGGCTGATCGCGTCAGAGATAGAATCCATAGCCTTGGAACTGCCGTATCCCGAAAAATCCATCGGAGCAAACTCCACGGGGACTCCGCATTCGTCAAAGAAAACACGGGGAGTGTAAGTCTTTTCCGTTATCGCGGTCAGAAAAGAATCAAGCCTTGCGATAAGCCTTTTGCGGGCATCTTCACTGAGCAGGGCGATCGTCTGGCGCTCATCTGCGTCAGACTGAAGGCATAACTGTCTTGAAAGAACGGGAGACATGCCTTTGATCGAGTTGATTATCGCTTTCCCGATCGGACGGGACTTCTCGTCTTCGATTATGGGAAGTTCGCCGCGGCGCACCATCCCGAGCGCTTCTTCGGCTGAGAGCTTGTTCTGTGCGGGAGGATAACTGTAAACCCTTGCGGGCATTACTTCTCTGAGTTTCGATACATCAAAGTCGACGTGAACGGAAGAATCGAGGATCTTTCCGCTGCCGTTTACGAGGATTATGTTGGAAAAGCGTCCCATAAGCTCGACAATGAGCCTGTAGTCCTTAACGTCCCTTAATTCATCGGTGTTCGTGCAGTTGAATTCGATGACGCGCTCGTATCCCGGGTCTGTGACGGAAGTTATCCTGGAACCCGCGAGATATTTTCTTAAGAGCATGCAAAAAGAAGGAGGGAGGGCCGGATTGTCCCTGACGTCCTCAGCGAGCATTATCCTTGGAAGGCTTGGATCAGCGCAGATGAGGAGCTTTTTGACGCCCTGCTGCGTTCTTATGTGAAGGACCACGGAATGCCTGTCCGGCATGAAGATCTTATCGATCCTGGAACCGGAAAGTGTGTCGTTCAGGTCATTTGCGAGCAGCTGGCAGGTTATTCCGTCAAGAGGCAAGGCATTATACCTCGGCTGTATCTTCGGATGACTTTGACTTTGCAAACACCAGCTTGAGGATCCATACGATTACCGCAACAAGAAGCTCTATTCCGAGGATCTTGAAGAATCTGGAGAAATCGTTCCAGGAGATGAGCAGATCTATGCCTACGATAACAAGGATCCCTGCAATAACGATAAGTGGAGCGGCAAGGCGGCCCATGATGGGACTGGATACGATGGTTTCCATGATGCCCGGCTGCTGCTGTACCGGCGGAGCGGAACGTCCGGATCTTGAGGCCTGACGTCCGTTAGCGGGCTTTCTGCCGCTTGAAGACGGCCTTCTCGCTGAAGAAGACTGTCTGGAAGTTGAAGTCCTTCTGGAATTGCCCGTCGCCATGTCTTAACCGATGTTTTCCTTTGCCTTGAGGAGCTTCTTGATCTTCTCGGTAGGATTGATGAGATTGGACAGTGAAGCGTCGTGGTTGATGGCATCGATGAGGAGCGCAACGAACTTGCAGAGGTTAACGTCTGCAAACCAGGGAGCCTGAAGGAGTTCAGGACGTCTGTAGATGAGGTTGGTTGCGAATACCTTTGTGATGATGCCTTCCTCGTAAGCCTTGTTGAACTTGTCGATGCCTTCAGTGAAGAGACCGAAAGTAACTGCGCAGAGAACCCTGTTGGCGCCTCTGTCCTTCATGGCTTTAGCGATGTCGAGGATCGAGTCGCCTGAGGAGATCATGTCGTCAATGATGAGGATGTCCTTGCCTTCAACGGAATCACCGAGGAACTCGTGTGCAACGATCGGGTTGCGGCCGTTTACTACGGTTGAATAATCTCTTCTCTTATAGAATGTTCCGAGGGGAACTCCGAGGATAGAAGCATAGTACATAGCTCTGGAGATACCGCCTTCATCAGGTGAGATGATCATGAACTTACCGTTGGAGAAGCTCAGGTCAGGGATCTGACGGTACATTTCCTTGATGATCTGGTAAGCGGTGGGGAGGCTCTCAAAGCCTGCGAGAGGGATGGCATTAGCAACACGCTCGTCGTGAGCGTCGAAAGTGATGATGTTGGCAACACCGAGCTCATAAAGCTCTTCAAGTGCGAAAGCGCAGTCAAGGGACTCTCTTGCGTTTCTCTTGTGCTGACGTCCTTCGTAAAGATAAGGCATAATGACGTTGATACGTCTTGATTTACCGGAGCAGGCGAGGATGACTCTCTTGAGATCCTGATAGTGATCGTCAGGGCTCATTCTGTTGTCCTGACCGAACATCTTATATGTGCATGAGCAGTTCATGACATCGCTGATGAGGTAAAGGTCATGACCTCTGACCGTGTTCTTGACTACGGCCTTACCTTCGCCTGAAGAGAATCTCGCGTTCTCGAGCGGGATAGTATAGTCCTCTCTGAAGAATCCGGGATAAGTATTGACGAATTGCTCCTGCTGATACTCCGAGCGTCTCTTGTGCAGATAGAAGTTAACCTTCTCGGTGAATTCTTCGCTGCCTCTGAGCGCCAGGAGACCTATAGGACCAACCGGTGCCATCGGGTTGTCACCGTATTGATCGTAACGTGAATACGCTCTTTCATCAGATACTGAGGTCATAATGTAAGCCTGCCTTTCTTATGTTGCTGTTGCCTTTTATACGTCTTCAAAATCCAAAAGCTCGCCGATCCTCATCTGGCTTGTGAGGTCAGCAAGTCTTACGGGTGAGTTGATTAGGTCATATATAGATTCATCGAGGTTAAGCGCATCGATGATCCTCGCGACATACGGGATCATGTTAGCGTCGATGTACCATTCGCGGCTTAAGAGCTCCGGAGACCTGTAGATCAGGTTGGTGCAGCAGACCGCAGAGAAGAGACCTTCTTTGTATGCTTTATCGAATGCTTCAAGACCGTTCGTGAACAGACCATACGGAGCGATGCAGAATATGTGGTTGGCGCCGTACCGCTTGAGCTTTTCCGCGGTCCTGAACATCGTATTGCCGGAGTTGATCATGTCATCGATCAGGAGAATGTCCTTGCCTTTGACGTCTTCGCCGAGGAACATGAAGCTCTTGATGGGATGCTCTCCGTTGACCTTATGTGTGTAATCCCTGTCACGGTAGAAGATGCCAAGGGGCAGGTTAAGGTGCGAAGAGTAAAAAATAGCCCTCGAGACACCTGTCTCGTCAGGGCATACAACCATCGTATGTTCTTTATCAAGCTTGATGTAGTCAAAGTGATTAAGAAGTGTGGATGTGAGCTTAAACTGGCACTTGGGGTATTCGATGCTCATCAGGGGTACCGCATTCTCGATCCTTCCGTCGTGAGGATCGAAAACAATGAGGTTTGCGATTCCCAGTTCATAAAGTTTCTTGAGCATCTCGGCGCAGTCCCAGGATTCGCGGTGGGAATCGAGCTTCTCACGCCTTCCTTCATAAACGAAAGGCATGATGACGTTGATGCGCTTGGCTTTGCCCTTAAGAACGGTGATCATCCTCAAAAGATCCCTGAAATGGTCGTCAGGGCTGATGACGTGGTCACCTTCTACAAGTTCATATGAGTAGCTGTGTGAGAGAACATCGGTAATGATGTACATGTCATGACCGCGGACGCTCTCAAGAAGGGAGAACGTGCCTTCACCGTTATCGTATCTGTTGAGGGTTGAATCGATTATATAGTTGGATCTGCAGTATCCGGGGCTGTTTACGTAGGGATTGCTCTTTTTTTCAACGCGGGCGGACCTTTTTTCAAAAATAACATCAGAAACGCTCTTAACAAAGTCCTTATTTGCAGTGTGTGTGATAATGCCGATAGGCCCGAAAGGGGGCATAGAAGCCTGATCAAAACCCGAACTGAAATACAGATCGCTCATCGCAGACCAACACCCTCCTTGTTCATACTTAAATATTATAGAATAGTTTCGCTATTTCAAATTACATTATTCTATTTTTTTGCACGAAAAGAAAAAGAAAAGTAGGGGTGATTTTGTGACGGCTTGAATATTGCAAGCTCAGATGCTGCTCAAGATGTCTGAAATAGTTGATTTTAAGTCGTTTATTCCCTTTTTGTCTTTGGAAGAAACCGCAAAGATCTCAACGTCAGGATCAAAATCAAAAGACTCTGACAATGAAGTGAGCTGTTTTTTCAATTCCGCGTTGGAAAGCTTGTCGCATTTGGTGAAGACGATGAGGTAGGGAATGCCTGTCTTATTAAGGAATTCGAGCATTCCGATGTCTTCTTCGGATGGGTCCCTTCGAATATCCATGAGGAAGAGGACAAGAGAGATCTTCCTTCCGCATCTGAAGTAGTTGTCGCAAAGGTCTGAGAACCTGGCCGTAACTTCCTTTGAAGCAGCGGAATAGCCGTATCCGGGGAGATCTGCGACCAAAGCCTTGCCGTCCAGATCAAAGTATATGATCTCCCTGGTCTTTCCGGGCTTTCCGGACACCCTGGCAAGCTTGTTGGTGTTTGCGATAGCATTGATAAGCGAGGATTTTCCCGCATTTGACCTACCGGATATGACGATCTCGGGCACATCCGTAACTGGCAGGTTTTTGACGTCTGCGCAGGTCATCTTGTATTTCATGTTGTTATAGTTAATGTTCATAGGGTTCATAAGCGTGTTCAACTTGTCGGTTTTTGTCGGTTTTTGTAGTATTTTTGACGCTGATTTTGAGTTACGCGCCGTTTAAAATCGAATCATGAAAGATTTTAACAGAATAATCCGGATTATTCCAAAAGGTGCCCTGG
>JAILIB010000018.1 GCA_024695505.1 Saccharofermentans sp. | reverse complement strand
ATATGTTAGCATGAATATCTTGTCCCTAAAACCGTGCGTGCTTGTGATAGAATAACTTTTATATTTGAAGGGGTGGAATATGGATAAAAGAATCGTTGATTTCCTTATAAGAGCAAAGAAGGCGACATACGCGGGCAAGGGCGCAGAGACAGCTTCGTCAAGACAGAGTCACATGACCTGGTATACCGCGAAGACGATCTGATGTACCTGGATACATATCTCGGAGGCGGCAAGTTCGCGGGCGAAGAGGCACTGTGGAAGGACGGCAAGCCGTTCTGGAGCATGAACTACGTTGGTCGCGTTACGGGTGACAACTTCAGCGGGGATTTCCTCAAGGAAGCACTGCTCAGGGTTCCGGAAGACAAGCCTTTCAGGGGGCCTGAGAATTATAAGAACGGTGACTATGAGTTCAATTGCAAAGTGACAGGAGAGTTTGAATGGTTTCAGGGTTATGAGACCATAAGCTACAAGGGAGAACAGATCTACGAGTGTTATTTTCACGGCGGGATGATCGAGTAAATGGGAAAGAATCTTAAAAAGTTAGTCAGCTACTATAAGCCTTACATGGGAACATTCCTTCTGGACATGTTCTTTGCCGTCGTGGCTTCCGCGATCGCGCTTGCAGTTCCGCTTATCGTCCGCTACATCACCTCTGAGGTCATTTATCTTGAGACCGGAGCAAAGGAGAGGATCATCCATCTGGGACTGATATTAGTCGGCCTCGTGGTAATACAGTTCTTCTCGAATTACTACATTACGAACGTCGGTCACGTCATGGGCGCGAAGATGGAATACAACATGCGCGCCGAAATATTCTCGCACCTTCAGAAGCTTTCGTTCTCGTTCTACGACGACCAGAAGACCGGTCAGCTCATGAGCAGGATCACGAACGACCTGTTCGAGATAACCGAGCTCCTGCATCACGGGCCTGAGAACATCGTGATCTCGTTCATCAAGATAATCGGCGCTTTCATAATCCTGATGGGCATCAGCAGATATCTGACAGCGGCTGCGTTCATACTGCTTCCGTTCATGTTCCTGTTTGTTTTCCTTCTCAACAAAAAGATGAGGAAAGCGTTTAAGACAAACAGGCAAAAGGTAGCCGAGATCAACTCCAGAGCTGAAGACAATCTTTCCGGAATAAGAGTCGTAAAATCTTTTGCTAACGAAGACATCGAGATGGAGAAGTTCAGGGAAGGCAACGATGCTTTTCTGAGATCGAAGAAGAACAGCTATCTTTACCTCGGCCTGTTTCAGTCCGGCATGACCGCATTCATACTCCTGATAAACATCGTGGTCATCATTGCAGGCGCGATACTGATATCTGACGGCCTTGTGCAGATACCGGATTTCATCGCGTTCATTCTCTATATCAACACGTTCACCGAACCGATAAGGGTCATCGTTGATTTCACGGAGCAGTTCCAGAACGGCTATACGGGCTTTGAGAGGTTCATGGAGATCATGAACATAGAGCCTGACATCAAGGATAAGGAAGGCGCTGCCGAGATGGGTGACGTCAAAGGCGACATCGTCTTTGATGACGTCTCATTCAAATACAAGGAAGGTGCGCACAGGGTCCTGCGTCACATCAACCTCGATATCGAAGCGGGTTCTTATGTTGCTCTCGTAGGTTCTTCAGGCGGCGGCAAAACGACTTTGTGCAGCCTGATACCGAGGTTTTACGACGTTACCGGAGGTTCCATCAGGATCGACGGTAAGGATATCAGGGACATTAAGCTCAAGAGCCTTAGGGACCACATCGGAATCGTTCAGCAGGACGTGTATCTTTTCGCTGGCACGGTCATAGAGAACATCAGCTACGGCAAGCCGAGCTCGACCAGGGAAGAGATAATCGAGGCGGCAAAACTTGCGAATGCTCACGACTTCATTATGGAGCTTCCGAACGGCTACGATACAGACATCGGACAGCGCGGAATCAAGCTCTCGGGCGGCCAGAAGCAGAGGCTATCGATCGCGAGAGTGTTCCTCAAGAATCCGCCGATACTCATTTTCGATGAGGCGACGAGCGCGCTCGATAATGAGAGCGAGAACATCGTAAAAGAGTCATTGGAAAAGCTCGCGAAAAACAGAACGACTCTGGTCATCGCGCACCGTCTTTCAACGGTCAGGAATGCCGAGCGTATCCTTGTCCTTACCGAAAACGGGATCGAGGAGAGCGGAACGCATGATGAACTTATGGCAAAGAATGGTATCTATGCAGGGCTCTACAAGTGGAATGCGTGAAGGAAGATGAAAAAGATACAGCTTACCAATGACGACTACAAAGGCTATGTGGAACACGTCCGCCATAACGCCAGAGGCATTATCGTCAAAGACGGTAAAGTGCTTCTGAGCCACGAGGTCAAAAACAAAAGATACATCACTCCCGGAGGCGGACTTGAAGAAGGCGAGACGCTTGAAGAGTGCTGCGTGCGTGAGCTCCTAGAAGAGACAGGCATGAAGGTAAAGCCGGTAGAAGAGTACATGGAGATCGAAGAGTTTTTCGATACATGGCAGCATTTCTCACACTTCTTTATCTGCGAGCTGATCGGGGATACGGGTGAGCGCCATCTTACTGATTATGAAGCGAAGGCTGATTGCACGAACGTCTGGATGCCGTTTGAAGAAGCTCTTGAAATGTTTGCAGACTATGAGAGATATCACTCATGGAATCTTCCGGATTACGGACTTTACAGACGTGAATACCATGCGCTGAAAGAATACGGGCAAAAGTACTGATATGCATTTTGTTGAAGCGAAAGGACTGGTGCATAACAAGGGCGGATACCACGGCATGAACATCTACCGCGGTTGTACACACGGCTGCATCTACTGCGACAGCAGGAGCACCTGCTATCAGTTCACGCACGCTTTCGAAGACATCGAAGTCAAGAAGAACGCACCTGAACTGCTTGAAAAAGAACTTAAGTCCAAGCGCAGCAAGTGCATGATCGGCACGGGCTCGATGTCAGATCCTTACATGCACTGCGAGACGGAACTGCGCATGACCAGAAAGTGTCTGGAGATAATCAACAGGTACGGTTTCGGGCTTGCGATACAGACCAAGTCAGACAGGATACTTGAAGACATCGATCTGCTGGATGAGATCAATAAGAAGGCAAAATGCGTTGTGGAGATAACGCTCACAACTTACGACGATGAGCTCTGCTCTGTTTTGGAACCCAACGTCTGCAATACCAAAAGACGCATCGAAGTGCTCGAAGAAATGCAGAAAAGAGGTATTCCCACGATCGTCTGGATGACGCCCATACTGCCTTTCATAAACGACACGGAAGAGAATGTCACCAAGATCTTGAGCGAATGCGTAAGATGCGGCGTGAAGGGCATAATCAACATGGGCATGGGCCTGACCCTGAGGGAAGGCGACAGGGAGTATTTCTATGCCGCGCTCGACAGGCATTTTCCGGGGCTGAAGGAAAGATACATAAGTACATACGGTGATGCCTATGAAGTGCCGAGCCCCAATGCTTCAAAGCTGTGGAAGATCTTGCGTGACACATGTAAAGCGAACGGGATGCTTATCGATAATGAATGCTTTGAATATATGAACGATCTGCCCGATAAGCAGCTGAGCATCTTTGATTTGGAATAGCAGACATTTTGGCGGATAATGTAGTCAATATGTTTGACCCGAAGACCGACAAGTTCCCGTATCCGTTGGAAACTGACAAGCACTACCTTGAGGTTCACATGGACCGCGGGTATGTTTTCGATACGAAATATCCATACATCGACCGTTCAAAGTGGTTCCGCTTCAGACAGGGCGTAGTGCGGTTCCTGTTGAACATCTTCGTGTTTCACGTTGCAACGGTCCGCATGGGTCTGCGGATAGAAGGAAGAGAAAACTTAAAGAAGCATCGGGATGTTCTTAAGAACGGTGCAGTTTCCGTGGCAAACCACGTTCACATGTGGGATTACATCGCAGTGATGAAAGCCATACGGCCTTTCAGGTCCAACCTTCTTGCATGGGCACCCAATATAAACGGCGAGAACGGCACGCTGATCCGCATGGTCGGAGGGATCCCCATCCCGGAAGGGAATACGGCAGCAACGAAGACATATCTGAAGGTCATGAGGAATCTCCTTATCAACGATCACGGTTGGCTGCACATCTATTCCGAGGGCAGCATGTGGGAATACTACCGTCCGATACGTCCGTTTAAGCGCGGAGCTTCGCACATAGCCTGTGACTGCGTTAAGCCAGTCCTGCCGCTGGCGTTTTCGTACCGTGATCCGGGCTGGATCAGGAAGCACGTTTTCCGCCAGATAGCAAAATTCACCATTCATATAGGTGAACCCTTGTTCCCGGACAAGGATCTCAGTCCGAAGGAGAGGGAAAAGGATCTGACCATCCGCACTCACGACGCAGTATGCACCCTCGCGGGCATTGATCCGAAAGAGAATATTTACAGTCCTTTGTTTGGCGAAGATTCCAAGCGCGTGGATTATTACACGTCCACTTACGGAGTCGGATATAAGGGATCTCATTAAAGGTAAGAGCAGGAGGAACCATGGAACTGAAAAGACTTGATCAGAAACTTTCCGTATGCAAAGTGGCATCCGTTGAAGATATAGACCTGAGCCCGGATATTCTGTTCATCGGGAAGACCGATGAGGAGATCTCCGTTGTATGTCCGACCGGATCTGTGCCGTCTGATACGGTTGCAAGAGATGACGGCTGGAAAGGTTTCCGCATTCAGGGAGTACTTGATTTTTCGCTCATCGGGATCTTGTCCAAGATATCCGGAATACTGGCAGATAACGGCATCGGGATCTTTGCCGTGTCCACATACAACACTGATTACATCCTCGTCAAAGAGGAGAATTTCGAACGTGCTCTGGAAGCCTTGGAAAAAGCCGGCTACAAGGTAGTTTAGATCCTCTTGTAGAGCCTGTATCCGTCAAGCGCACTTTTGCCCGTGTAGTCAACGTAAGGATCGGTTTCCTCGCATATAAGCTCGTAATTGTCCCATTCGTTTTCGCAGAAGAACGTTGTGATGATGTAATCGAAATAGCCTTCTTTTATCAGTCTGTCCTGTTCTTCAAGGATCGCGGGATAGTTGGATTCTATGTTGAGATAGCAGAAGAATCTGTTTGAAGGCAGGAGCCCGGCCGAAGTGTAGAAACCGGAATCCATGACATCGTAAGTCAGGATCTTCGCATTGGGAGTCTGATTGATGATCTCCGCATAGCGGTACTGTGCAAGGAAGTCCTTCTTTTGCATGAACAGATAAGTATTCTTGCTCAGCAGCAGGGATACCGCATAGAAGACCATGAGAAGAAATGCGAGCAGGCCCTGCATAAATATAGGGTTCTGTTTGAAGACCTTTTCAATGTCGTTAACAGCTTTAATTGAAGGTATCAGAAGGATGCTGAAGCAATATGCCAATATGTATTCGTAGTAGTAGATGAAGGAATTTCTATTAAAGACGATCCCTATCGTTAAGCAGAATGTCAGGGCAAAGAATAACAGGATCTTTTTCCGGAAAGCCTTTTCGAAAATGACTACCGAAACCAGAGAAACAAGTGAACATAAGAGCATCACGCCGAACTTCGGATATGACCTGCCCAAAACAAAGGTGCAGTACAGCGGGACGTATATGTTCCTGATGACCGGAATGGAAGAAGGACCGGAGGATGTCTTGCCTGCGTGATAAAGGAAAATGTTGTTATAGAAGTATCCCTCCCAGAGATACTTTAATGCTCCGTTGGCCAGGAAATAGATCAGGACGGGAATCGTTAAGATGAAAAATCCCGCGATGAATCTCCATACGAGAGACCAAAGCCTTGCAAAGCTCTTGTGCTTGACCGCAAGTATGAGTATGTAGAAACAAAAACCTGCCATGAAGCCGATAAACGTGTATTTGATCCAGAACAGCACGGCGGTGAAGATGCCGCAGATAAGAGCTTCGGTATTTGAAGGCAGTCCGTCGCCCGTAACGATCGGCCTGAATCCGAAATAAAGAGCGACCGTGAGAAGGGGAAAACAGATCTCTTCTGCATTTCCGCCGAAGTTAAAAAGCCTGGTCGTATAAGTAAGGCCAAGGAACAGCGGTACTAATGCCATAGCGAACTTGGACGGTTCAGTGAACAGTTTGGCGGTCTTCCATGAAAATACCGCGAATACGGATGCCATAACGCATTCAACCAGCCAGGCTCCGATAAACGACTTTTCGGAGATAAGCGCCGCCAAAGCATAGATGAAATAGAGAACAGGCCCTTTCTGTTCGTAAAGGTCCCTGTAAGGAACCAGGCCGTGTAAGATGCCCCTGCCTACCGTGAAGAAACAGTTTGCATCATCCCAGGGATTGAACGGATATAAAGGAGAGCAGGTCGAAACGATCGTGATAGTGACCGTTGCCGTGAGTATGAGGAAGCCAAGCTCCGTCCTTGAAAGTTTACTCTTGTCTGCCGTCTTTTGATTGACCATAAGTGAAAGAAAGACAATCCCTTTAATCTTTTTAAGTTAAGTCATTATACCATCTCCACGAAGCGTGGGTAGTCTTGGCATATGCGCTGTGCTACGCTTTGGGCACATGGAGGTAAGACTTATGGATAAATATGTTACCGGAGCCGTTATCAGGAAGCTCCGCGAAAGTAAAAAGATGACACAGGAAGAACTTGCCGGGACGCTTTTCGTCAGCAGCAAGGCAGTAAGCAAATGGGAGACCGGGCAGGGATTCCCGGATATCAGTCTGATCGAGCCTTTGGCCAAAGCACTTGGCATTTCGGTCATCGAACTGCTGTCAGGCGCGGATGTTCAGAACAAGAACCGGTCCTCTAACATGCTCAAGAGCAGGTTCTATGTCTGTCCCGTCTGCGGCAACGTGATAAGGACGACGGGCGAGGCTTTGATCAGCTGCTGCGGCATAACTCTGCCGCCGCTTGAGGCTGAAGCTTCAGATGAGGAGCACCACATAAGCGTTGAGACCGTTGAGGATGAATACTATGTTACGGCCCATCACCCTATGGAAAAGGACCACTACATCTCGTTCATTGCTGCGGTGTCTGATTCGAGGGTACAATTCGTCAAGCTCTACCCTGAAGGTAATGCGGAAGCGAGATTTAAGAAGGACTGCGTCAAAAAGTTCTACGCGTATTGCAACCGGCACGGTTTGTTCCAAATTGCCTGAAAACAGTGGCAATTCCTTATTAAGATTGAAACTCCCGCCTGCGGAATATATAATTTTATTTACTTTTTTTTAGATTCGCAGGGGATAAGGGGATAATGAAGCGTTCGGAAATAGCATTAGTGGCAGTTCTTGGTGCTACCATTGTTTGTGGCTGTTCCGTGATATGGGTCAATCTCAAGGGCTGGGGACTCCCCGGCAAGCAAGCTGCGGCCAGTGAGACCACAACTGCTACAGTCCAGTCTTCCGCAACTGCTTCAACGTCCGCTGCTGAAACTGAAGACTTAAGCGGCCCGCTTACGGATGAGCTGGCGCTTGAAGGCTTTGAGAACTATCTGCATTTCAAGATCAAGAACCTGGACGAGATCATCGACGAGGGAAAGAAGCCCTGCACCTGGGGAATAGCTTCAAGCGACAAGAACGAGATAATGATCATGTTCAAATCGAACACAGGATCACTGCTCCGTTATCACATTAACCGCAAAACCGGCAAGACTTACGTTACGAGTTATTCGGTCGAGTATAACAACTATTTCAGGACGAAAGAAACTCTCAACATAAGGGATTATCTCGACAGGAAACCGACTCCCACTCCATATGCGATAAAGCCGTCTGACAATACGACGGCTGAGACGGCAGCAAAGCCTAAGGTCAAGGTATCGAATGCGGTCAGCAAGACTGCCGTTGTAGGCGGTGCAAAACTGCCCTATAAGATCCCGAAAGTCACGATCACGGGAAAGAACACCAATGCCGTGAACAAGAAGATGAAGTCTCAACTCGGAAAGTATGATCTCAAGGGTGACAATGCACGCGGCATCACATACTCTTATCACGTCAGCGACAAGCTGATATCGATCCTTGTACACATTTCCGATAATGACAGCACTACCGTTGATACTTATAAGGTTTACAACATTGCTGTAAGTACCGGAAAGACAGTCGGCGACAGTACCGCGGTCAAGCTTGCGGGATCCTCGACGAAGAAGTTCTATGCCAAGGTCAAGGCGACTTATAAGAAATTCGGCGGAGGCTCCGGTGCCCCGTCTTCGTTTGCCAAAAAGGCCAAGAAACAGAACCTGAAGAGGGTATCTTATAAATACCTTGTTCCCTACGTCGGCAAGAACGGCCATCTGTGTTTCATCGGTTACGTCAGCTATTACGGCGGCGAAGAGAAGGGTTACCGCGTCTTTGACGCCACGTCCAAAAAGCTCCTCGCCTGATATGCCCCCGTGCAACTAAAGCTAACTTTAAACCCACCAAAATGTAAGAGTTAGTTGGTGGACTCCCTGTATCTTTGCATTTAGACTTATGTCAGGAATAATTGCAAAGGTGGGATATATATGAGAAAACACTATTTGGACAACATCAGATGGGTAACGATAGTGATCGTTTTGCTCTATCACGTTCTTTATATGTACAACGCGGAGGGAATTCTAGGCGGAGCCGGAAAGATAACTAACCTGAGCGTTCAGCATTACGACGCATTAATGTACCTTGTTTACCCCTGGATAATGCCGGTCCTGTACATAGTTGCGGGTATCAGCTCAAGGATCGTTCTCGATAAGCATACCAACAAGGAATTCATCAGGAGCAGGACAAGAAAGCTCCTGGTCCCTTCAACGATCGGCGTTTTCGTATTCCACTTCATCCAGGGATACGTCAGCATGTCATTCGGCAACGCGTTTGAGGAGCTTTCCAAAGCGGGTGTTCCGGGCCCTGTGATCTTCATTATAATGGTTGCTTCAGGAAGCGGA
>JAILIB010000007.1 GCA_024695505.1 Saccharofermentans sp. | reverse complement strand
GGTCCGCGAAAACGTCGCGTTCATGAACAAGACGATCGAGAGCATCCTGCAGTTCACTAAGAGCGAGGCAGGTGCTTCCAAGACCGCGGCAAGCGATATCGATGTTCATGCTCTGATCGAGGATGAGTACAATGCGGTTGCAGAGCTTTTCAATAAGAAGAACATCAAGGTCGAGATCAAGGGCGAGGGCCACGTGAAGAGCAATAAAGAGCTCATCGAGCAGGCCGTAAGAAACCTCGTCGGAAATGCCGCGAAATACGCAAGACCCGATACCACGCTCTATATCGATATCGACAGCAAAGGCTTTACGATGAGCAATCTTACCGATCAGAAGATCAGGAACGTCAACGATCTGAAGAAGCCTTTCGTCAAGGGCGAGGAATCCCGAGGCACCGAGAACGGCGCCGGCCTGGGCCTTTCGATAGCTGAGAACTGCCTGATCTCCGCAGGCTACAACCTGGTCATCGAATTTGAGGATGAGACATTCAGGGCGATCGTACGCTGGTGAGAAAACACACAAACAAAACACTCAGACTACACACAGACTACACATAAGACTTTTATCCTTTGCTCAAGAAGTTCGGTGAGCTTCATAAAGGATAAAACAGTACGAGGTGATCAATCATGAAAAAGCTTATAGCAACAATTCTTTGTTTAACGATGGCTATGTCGCTCGCTGCTTGCAGCAAGAAGGCGCCTGAACAGAACGGGCCTGATGAGTCAGGTGTCTCTAAGGCTGAGCCGGATGTTTTTGAGACTGAGGTTCCGTTAACGGAGCCGACCAAGCCGGCCGAGACCACTGCGAATCACGCTTTGGATTTCATCAAAGGAAAGGTGGAAAAGATCGCATTCGGTGAGGAGGACGATTACGGATATAGGGCCGAAGCCACTTTATATGTTCCCGAGCTCCTGATCAAGTCTCCCTACGCTGATTCGGTCAACAAAGAGATCTCCGATACTTATGAGAAGATAAAGAAGGAATTGAACAAAGAAGATCCTGCCGATTATTCCGGAACGTCATACATTGCTTATCTTACAAAAGAAGGCATTCTGAGCCTGGTCTTCATTGTTTATGATGAAACTGCCGGTTATGAATACAAGGTCTATAACATCGACACCAAGACTGGCGAGAAGGTGGAAAATGCCCGCATAGCCCAGATCGCAGGTGTCAGCGACATAACAAAGGCCGCTAAAGATGCGCTCCAGAATTTTCTGAATAAAGCGGGGGTGTACAAGGTCGAGAACTATAAAGTCGTTTCGGAAAAGGGCGAGGCGGATGGTTCCGGGAAAGCGGATGTTGAGAAGTCTTTCAGCGACGAGTATATCAACGATAAGATGCAGATCGGTCTGACCAATGAGGGCAAGATGTTCTTTGTCACAAAAATATCTGAATCAAGCGGTACTGCGTATAGCTTTGAGATCTATGACTGTGACGGCACATACCTGGATGATGAGGAAAACCCGTTCTGGACAGGCGACAAAGACCGTGATGACGAGGACAATAAGGGTAAGGAGACAACGGCCGTAATCGCTCTTAACAAAAAGGATTACCTTAAAGACAAGGTTGTTAAGTTTAAGGTTAAGGATGAATATAACAAGAAGAAAAAGAAGTGGACTTATGAAACATACGAATTCCATTTCCCGGAGCTTCTGATCAAATCTTCTTATGCTGATTCGATCAACAAAGCGATGGATAAGCTGATCAAGGAATACAAAAAAGAATTCAAAGAGAACGGAGATGTCTATGACGGCGTTGAATACATTGCCTATCTTACGAAAGAGGGCGTACTGAGCATTATCCTGATCGTGACCTCCGGGAATGACCAGATCGACTGCCGCCTCTATAACATTGACGTTAAAACAGGCGAGAAAGTTGACAACGCGCGCATCGCGCAGATCGCAGGTGTAACCAGCATCAGAAAGACTGCCATGGATGCGCTCCAGACCAAATATAACAACGAAAAGCATTACAAGATCAAGAACTACAAGGTAGTCAAGAAAAAGGGCAAAAAGAAGAACGAAATAGATAAGGATGTCGAGAAGTCATTCAGCGAAAAGCACCTTAACGACAAGATGAAGATAGGTCTGACCGATCAAAGCAAGATATTCTTCATTTCCGATTATATTGGCGGAAACGGCGACGAATTCACCGCTATTTACGATGCCAACGGAAAGAATCTGTACTATGATAAAAATCCGAACCTGGTCAGGCAAAAAGATTAAGAAGATCAAAGTGCTGACCTCGTACCGGCACATGGATCGATAAAAGAAACGGACGGTTCCCGAACGGATCCCGTCCGTTTTCTTTTTTTTCGAAGTGAGACCGTAAAACCCTTGATGTTGCTGAAATACTCACCTTATGTCCTGTGAAGAATCACACATCCTTTTCCAAAATACTCGGGATATGACGTATACCGTGAAGGTGTAAGGTGTTAACATCCGCTGTGTGATTAAAAACACACAAACAAAACACTCAGACTACACATAAACTACACAAAAGAATTTTATTCTTTCTTCAAGAAGTTCGGTGAGCTTCCTGTAAAATAAATAAAGGGTACGAGGTATAGGGTAATGAAAAAGCTTTTAGCAACAGCTCTTTGTATAACAATGGCAATGTCTGTCGCAGCATGCAGCACCAGGCAGCCGGATACTTCTATAGCTGAAAGTTCTGAGACAACGGTTCAGGTGACAGAGACTACTGAAACTACCGTTGAGACGACTACAGAGGCAACCACTGCGTCCGAGACAACAACTGAGGCCACCGCTGCTACAACTGCACAGATCCTTACCAAGAAGGATTACGTAAAGAATGCAAGAAGCAAGTACAGGGATATCTTCGGCAAGAAAAACAAAGGTTATACCGATGGATTCTATGTTCCTGAGATCCTGATCAAATCTGCTTATGCCGATTCCATAAACAAGGAGATCGCTGATATCTTTGAGGGATACAAAAAAGAATTCAAGAAGACCAAAGGCGATCCCAAGTTCGATGAAACAGCATATTATGCTTTTCTTACCAAAGAGGGCATTCTGAGCATTATCTTTGTTGAGTATGGCATTGGAGACGTTTCTCCTAAACATCACGTCTGGAATATCGATGTCACCACAGGTGAGAAAGTCGATAATGCACGCCTTGCCGAGATCGCCGGCGTAAAGAACATAAGGCAGGCAGCCATGAAAGCACTCGAGTCTCACTATGATGGTCTGGAAACAGTCGGCGGATCGATATATGTCAAAGACTTCAAACTGGTCAAGGGCAGTAAGAACGTAATGAAAAACAACAAAAAGGCAATCGAAGATTCTTTAAGCGAAAAGTACCTTAATGAAAATATGAAGATCGGTATTACAGGCGATGGAAAACTGCTTTTCATCTGCAGGATAACCGAAGATTGCGGAGACAGTTTTGTAAGCGGATTAATAGCTTCTGACGGTGAACTCTGGGACTACTGGCGTGATAACAAAGAATACGTAGGCGCCAAAGAAGATTAACGATTAAGAATAAAACACAAACAAAACACACAGTCCACACACAGACTACACAAAAGTCTTTTATCCTTTGGTCAGGAAGTTAAGAATGCTTCCGACAAAACAAATCAAAGTGGTACGAGGTAATATCATGAAAAAGCTTATAGCATCAGTTCTTTGTTTAACGATCGCCATGTCGCTCGCAGCATGCAGCAAGAAGGCACCGGAAACGACCTCTGCGGGCAATGCTGAGACAACAGTCCAGACCACTGCAACAGCTCCTTCGGCAGAACCTTCCGCAACAGTAACGACCGTTTATAATCCCGCCTCCGAATTCGTTAAGGAAAGGACCGAGAGGTTCTTCTTTAAAGGTGAGGTAGATGAAGACGGAGAAAAAGAAGACGACGAAGAGATCGTTTTGCATATTCCCGAGCTCCTGATAAAGTCTTCCTACGCTGATTCGATCAACAAAGAGATCAATGCAAGTGTCGAAAGATACAAGAAAATGACCAAAGGCGAATATTGCGATGATCAGTTCTGTGCAGATGCTTACATTGCTTACCTTACAAAGGAAGGCATCCTGAGCCTGGTAGTCATATCATACGAAGAATATGAACAGAACGAATTCAAGGTCTACAACATCGATACAAAGACAGGCGAGAAGGTTGACAATGCACGTATCGCACAGATCGCAGGC
>JAILIB010000194.1 GCA_024695505.1 Saccharofermentans sp. | reverse complement strand
CAACAAGTGGGCTCCGAGGATCATCTCCATGCAGGTACCTGTTGACAAGATCAGAGAAGTCATCGGTTCAGGCGGAAAGGTCATCAACAAGATCATCGCTGACACAGGCGCTCAGATCAACATCAACGATGACGGTATGGTATACATCTCTTCACCTGACCTCGAGGCAGCTGACAAGGCTAAGACCATCATCACAGGCATCGTTTCCGATCCTGAGGTAGGCACAGAGTACGACGGTACCGTAACAAGACTTATGGACTTCGGTGCATTCGTCGAGTTCCTGCCCGGCAAGGAAGGCCTCGTTCACATCTCCAAGATGGCTTGGAACAGAGTAGAGAAGGTCGAAGACGTTCTCCACGAAGGTGACAAGGTTCACGTCAAGCTCATCGAGATCGACTCTCAGGGCAGACTCAACCTCTCCATCAGGGATTGCCTCCCGAAGCCTGAGGGCTACGTTGAGGAAGAGCCCAGGAGACGTGAGAACCGTCCTAACCGCGAGCGCCGCGGAGGCTTCGGCGGAAGAAACGGCGGCCGTAACGAAGACAACGGCGGCAACGAAGACAGAAAGGGAAGAAGAAGGGAATTCTGATTTCCTGTAAATGTAGGATTTCACGGAGGTCCGCGCAAGACAGCTCTGAACATTTTGGAGAACGCGCGGGCCTTCCGCTTTTAGAGGATTGAGCAATTGAGTTTTAAGTGCACAACAATTCGTAAAACGATGATCACGGCAGGAGTCATCCTTGCCGCTGCCGTTTTCGCAGGCTGTGCCTTTAACGGTTTGAACAAGAACATTCCCGGTACTGAGACGAGCACTGAAGTTTCTCTGACTGAGACGACTGCAGCTCCCGAGACAACGCCTGAAGAGACGACTCCTTCGCCGACTCCTACTCCTACGCCCGAGCCTACAGCAACTCCCACTCCGACACCTACGCCGGAGCCTTTGTCAGTCAAGGTCTCTTTTGCGGGCGACTGCACGCTTTGTTCGGACGCAAGGACTTACAATCACTTTGATGCGGTAGTCAAGAAGAGATGGGATTATCCTTTCAAGAACTGCAAGACCTATTTTTCAAATGACGACCTTACTCTGGTCAACTGCGAAATGGCCATTACAGACAACAAGGCTCATGCAAAGAAGGCTTTTGTCTTCGCTATGAAGCCTGAGGGCACGAAGTATTTCACCCACGCAAGCATTGAAGCTGTAAACCTTGCAAACAATCATACTCTTGATTTCGGCCAGTCAGGATTAAGTGAAACGCGCAAGAACCTCACAAAGGCAGGTATCTTGTGGAGCGATACATCCAACTATGCGATCTATACGGCCAAGAACGGCGTTAAGATCGGTATGTGCGGATATACTTCATCAGGCGGTCTTTCCAAGACATACAAGCTTATCAATAAGCTGAGAGATAAAGGCTGCCAGATCGTCATCGTATCCTGCCACTGGGGCATCGAAGCGAAGTACAAGCAGACCAAGAGCCAGATCAACAGGGGCCACGCGCTCATCAATCACGGCGCAGACATCGTTGTCGGAACGCATCCGCACAGGCTTCAGCCGATCGAGGTCTACAAGGGCAAATACATTCTCTACAGCATCGGCAATTTCTGTTTCGGCGGGCATACGAACCCGAGCGATCCGGACAGCTGCATCGCACAGTGCACTTTCGTACTTGACGAGACCGGCAAAAAAGTCGCGGATTACAGGCTCAACATCATTCCTTACTCGCTGAGGAGTACGAAGAAGGGCAATGACTATTGCCCGAAGCCGTACGCTTTTGAAAGCAAGGCTTATGACAGGGTTATGTCGCGTCTCAACTGGGCTCAGGGAGACGAGTGATCAAAAGGAGGAGAGGTTATGGCTAACGGAAAAGTTTTGGTTGTTATGGGATCCGATTCCGATTTTCCCGTAATGGAGGGATGCTTCAAGATGCTGAACAAGTTCGGCGTTGAGTTTGAGGCAGACGTCGCATCAGCGCACAGGACGCCGGAGCGCGCCCATGAGCTTGCGGCTACCGCAGAGGAGAAGGGTTTCAAGGTCATAATCGCAGCGGCAGGTCTTGCTGCGCATCTCGCAGGAGTACTTGCGGCAAGCACGACGCTTCCCGTTATCGGAGTACCCTGCAAGGGCGGCGCTCTTAACGGAGTTGATGCGCTTTATGCTACTGTTCAGATGCCTACCGGTATCCCTGTTGCAACGGTCGCGATCGACGGCGGTTCAAATGCCGCGATCCTCGCATGCCAGATCCTGGCACTTTCAGATGCTGAACTGAGCCAGGCACTCAAGGACTACAAGCAGAGTCTCGCTTCTTCCGTTGCCGAGCGTGATGCAAGGCTTAAGCAGAAGATAGCTGAAATGGAAAAATAAAATCTAATCGATAAAGGACGGAACAAAATGAGCGGAATTTTCGGAACTTACGACATCAAGGGGCAGACGCAGAATGTTGCAAAAGATGCTTATTACGGCATTTTCTCACTGCAGCACAGAGGTCAGGAATGCGCGGGCATCGCGGTAAACGACAACGGATCGTTCCTCGTGCATAAGGCGATGGGACTTGTTACTGATGTTTTCGATGAAGTTACGTTGTCGGCGCTTCAGGGAACCTGCGCTATCGCGCACTGCAAGGGCGGATCGCCCCGTGAGAACGGTCCTGAAGCCATGCAGCCCATCTCGATCAAGTCCAGAGTCGGAAGCATTGCGCTTACTTCAGATTCCGTGATCATGAACGCAAACATTATCAGGAACGAGCTTAAGGACCAGGGTGCCATCTTCCAGACCAACACTGATTCCGAGATCATTGTTTCCCTGTTCTCCAGAAACAGGATCAAGACAGAGGACTGCGAGCATGCGATCCTTGAGACGATGAAGCAGATCCACGGCGTTTACGCGATGATCTTCATGACCGAAGACAAGCTCATCGGTGTAAGGGATCCTTATGGCCTGAGGCCTCTTATCCTCGGCAAGCTCGGCGACAAATACTACATCTCTTCCGAGTCCTGCGCTCTTGACGCTATCGGATGCGAGACAGTAAGAGACTTCCTGCCCGGCGAGATCATCACGATCTCCAAGGACGGCATGAGCTCACTCCTTTATAACGAGGCAGCAGAGAAGAAGGATACAAAGGTCTGCGTTTTCGAGTATGTTTACGTTGCAAGACCTGACTCCGTAATGGACAAGATGTCCATCTTCGATTCGAGATACAGAGTAGGTATGGCTCTTGCAAAGGAGAGCCCTGCAGACGTCGATCTCGTTATCGGTGCGCCTGACTCAGGAAACGCTGCCGCAGAAGGTTTTGCTGCAGGTCTGGGCGTTCAGTACGGTTCAGGTCTTCTCAAGAACAGATACGTAGGCAGAACGTTCATCAAGAGCACTCAGCAGCAGAGGGAACTCGCCGTAAGGATGAAGTTCGCCGCTCTGAAGACAGCGATCAAGGACAAGAAGATCGCGATCGTTGACGACTCGCTCGTAAGAGGTACGACGACAAAGCACATCATCTCCTTCCTCAGGGAGAACGGTGCAAAGGAAGTTCACGTAAGGCTCGCATCTCCGCCGGTCAAGTTCGGATGCTGCTACGGAGTTAATGCTTCTTCCGAGACTGAACTTCCCGCAAGCTCAAAGACGATCGAAGAGATCCGCGACATGATCGGTGCAGATTCACTCGCATACATCAGTCTTGAATCGCTGAAGGCTTCTCTCAATACGATCGACTGCGGAGTATGCTCTGCATGTTTCGACGGTGACTTCATCGCAGGCAAGCCTGAGGACGACGAAGTATAAGATTGATCAGAGGTTAGAAGAATGAAGATAGCAGTATTCGTATCAGGCGGCGGAACCAATCTCCAGGCTATTATCGATAACACAAAGACGGGTATCTTAAAGGATATCGAGATCGTCCTTGTCCTGTCTTCATCTCCTTCGGCATACGCATTGAAGAGGGCAGAGGAAAACGGCATCAAATCCGTTGTTGTCAGGGCTGCCGATTATCCTTCCAGAGAAGAATGGGATAATGAAATGGCTGAATGCGTTAAGGCTTCAGGCGCGGAACTGATAGTACTTGCGGGATATCTCTCGCTCATCGGACCGAAGACCGTATCGATGTATTCCAACCGCATAATCAACATCCACCCGGCACTGATCCCTTCGTTCTGCGGAGCGGGCATGTACGGGATAAAGCCCCATAAGGCTGCCATCGCAAGGGGAGTAAAGGTCTCCGGAGCTACCGTCCATTTCGTGAACGAGAACTACGACGAAGGTCCGATCCTTTTGCAGAAGGCTGTTGAAGTCCTTCCGGACGATACGCCGGAAACGCTTCAGAAAAGGATAATGCAGGAATGCGAATGGCAGATCCTGCCCAAGGCAATCAGACTCATCGCTGACGGAAAGGTCACGATCGACAATAACAGAGCTTTTATAAGAGAATAACAACATAAAAACATTCGGAGGTGAGAACATGAAAACTGCAGATCTTGGAGAATTGTTGAAGAGCAACGCTTATCCCGGAAGAGGAATCGTCATCGGAAGAAGCGAAGACGGTACCAAGGCCGTAACGGCTTATTTTATCATGGGCAGGAGCGTTAATTCCCGTAACCGCGTCTTTACGGCGACCGAGGACGGAATTAAGACGGAAGCATTCGATCCTTCGAAGCTTACCGATCCGCACCTCATCATCTATTCACCTGTAAGGGTACTCGGCAACAAGACCATCGTCACGAACGGCGATCAGACCGATACCATTTACGATCTCATGGACAAGCAGTGCACCTTCGAGCAGTCCCTCAGGGGCAGGGAATTCGAAGATGACGCCCCGAATTACACTCCCCGTATATCAGGCATCATGCACATCGAGAACGGCGCATACAATTACGCTATGTCTATCCTCAAGAGTGCTGACGGCAATCCCGAATCGACTGAGCGCCACACGTTCACTTATTCCAATCCGCTTCCCGGTGTCGGAAGATTCCTTCACACCTACATGGGCGACGGAAACCCGCTTCCTTCTTTCGAAGGCGAGCCTGAGAAGGTCGCGATCAGCGGTGACATCGACGCGTTCACGAACAGCGTCTGGAATGCACTGAACGAAGACAACAAGGTATCTCTTTTCGTAAGATTCATCAACATCGCTGACGGTTCATACGAGACAAGGATCGTCAATAAGAACGTTAAATAATCCGCGTGGTAGCGGTGACAGGAGGAAAAACATATGTCTAACGAAATGGCTCTCAAGTACGGTTGCAACCCTAACCAGAAGCCTTCCAGAATCTTCATGAAAGACGGTTCAGAGCTTCCTATCACAGTGTTGAACGGCAAGCCGGGTTATATCAACCTTTTGGACGCTTTCAACGGCTGGCAGCTTGTTAAGGAGCTCAAGGAAGCAACAGGACTTCCCGCAGCTACATCTTTCAAGCATGTTTCACCTGCAGGCGCTGCAGTTGGCAAGCCCCTCTCTGAGACTGAAGCAAAGATCTACTTTGTAGACGATCTCGGTGAGCTTTCTCCCATCGCTTGCGCTTATGCAAGAGCAAGAGGTGCTGACAGAATGTCTTCATACGGTGATTTCACGGCTCTTTCCGATACATGTGACGCCATCACCGCAACAATGCTCGCAAGAGAAGTATCTGACGGCATCATCGCTCCTGATTACACTCCCGAAGCTCTCGAGATCCTTAAGACAAAGAGAAAGGGCACATATAACGTTATCAAGATCGACGCTTCCTATAAGCCCGCTCCGATCGAGACAAAGGAAGTTTACGGCATTACGTTTGAGCAGGGAAGAAACGAGTTCGAGATCAACCACGCTCTCCTTGACAACATCGTTACGGACAATAAGGACATCCCTGAGGATAAGAAGATCGACCTCTTGATCTCCCTCATCACGCTCAAGTACACACAGTCCAATTCCGTCTGCTACGTTAAGGACGGCCAGGCTATCGGTATCGGTGCAGGCCAGCAGTCCAGAATTCACTGCACAAGACTCGCAGGCAACAAGGCTGATAACTGGTGGCTCAGACAGAGCCCTCAGGTATTGGGACTCCAGTTCGTTGACGACATCCGCCGTCCTGACAGAGACAACGCTATCGATGTTTATATCTCTGACGAGTACGAGGACGTTCTCGCAGAAGGCACATGGCAGAACATCTTCAAGGTTAAGCCTGCCGTATTCACCAGAGAAGAGAAGAAGACATGGCTCGCTAAGAATGACAACGTAGCATTAGGCTCTGATGCATTCTTCCCCTTCGGCGACAACATTGAGCGTGCTCACAAGAGCGGCGTTAAGTACATCGCTGAACCCGGCGGTTCAATCCGTGACGACCATGTCATCATGACATGCAATAAGTACGGTATTGCAATGGCGTTCACTGGAATGAGACTTTTCCACCATTAATATCAAAAGAGGGTTTTCCTCGCTTAGTCCTCGGCGTAACGCCTGCGGAAGACGCTCGGAAAGCCCTCTTTTTTTATTTCGTAAATCTCAGGGAGGATCTGAAGATGGCAGAAAATAATGAGACAAATTTACCGGAAACAAAGACCGAGATTACGGTTGAAGCCCCCAAGGACGCAGAGACGGTTGTTGCCGTAAACACTACTAAGAAGGGGCTTTTGGCATTGTCTGACCGCGAGCTCCTGATCGAGCTCGTCAAGGAGCAGAAGAAGGCCAGCAGACGTTCGCTCATTTCGGCGATAGCGCTCGTAGCCATCTGTCTGATCTTCGCAGGAGCGATACTTATTATCGTTCCCAAGATCGTTTCAACATTGAACAATGCTTATAAGGCGATCGACAGCGTCCAGACAGTTGTTGCAAACGCGGACAAGGCTATCACGTCCGTTGAGCAGTCTTTGACCGGCATTGATGAAATGGTTAAGAATGTTGACAAGGTTGTCGTCGATAACTCTGAAGCAGTTACAAAGACTGTAGAAAAGGTCAGCAATATCGATATTGCTGCGCTCAATAAATCGATCAAGGATCTCGCCGATATAATCGAGCCTCTGGCGAAATTCTTCAGACGCTGATCTGTTTTAATTTTTCAGGCTGAATATTGCTGAACGGGTGCAGGCGGCTGCATCTTGCCTGAGTCGACGCGGTAACGCTTGACATAGTAGGAGCGGCCGACTTCTGCAACCCAGAAGGCATATTTGTTTGCGACGCCTGTAATGTATCCGGAATGCCACATGTAAGGCCCGGGTTTGAGATCTGATTCCTTATCGCCTTTCTTTTTGCCATGGAAGTACTCGTAATCCTTTACCGAGGTGTTTTGGACCCCTGAGTAGATTCCGCAATGGATAGGCTTTTTGTTCTTGTTGTAGAAGATTATGATGTCACCCGGCTTGCAGTAAGTCTTGAGCCATGTGTTGAATTCGTCCTCGGTTATCTTGACTTCCTTCTTTTTCCATGTCTTTCTGACAAGCTTCTTAAGCTTGGTATGGGCTACGGGTCTGCATATGACGGTCCTGCCGGAACTGTCCTTGTAAGTGAAAGTGCTGGAGAGGAGGGATTCGAGCGCGCTGAGGCCGATCCACTCATTAAGTCTGGCATATCTGCTGTTCTTGTTGGCTTTGCCGAGATCCGTTCCGAGTGCGTCAACGAGGCATGCAGCTACCAGTGCATCGCATCTCATTTCGTTATAAGGAGTCCTGTTATAGTATTTGGCGCGGCGGAGAACCTGAGAACCGAAGTTTGTGCCGGTTCCGATCTTCCATTCACTGACGGCTGAAGAATAGTTCGTTGAAACGTACGCATAACCGATCCTGCTCTTAATTCCTTTTAATGCGCCGGGATCATTTCCGCCTTTTCTTACAAGAGCGATCTGAATGCCTTCAACACGTCTGCCGAGGCCGCGGGAACCTGAAGCTTCACCGTTCTTGGCCCATGAAAACCAGCCAAGACCGCCGATATAGGTCCTGTAGTAGATGTCATAGTGGTAAGATACTTCGCCGGTAAGCCTGATCTCGACCGCTTCGATCCTTTTCTTTTTGCCGGTGATGCCGCAGAGCTCACCGTCAGTCGCCCATTTCTGCCATCCGCTGACACCCGATACTAACGCGCGGTACTGGATGCTCCCGGAATATTCATTGCTGCGGATGGTCATCTCGAGGCCTTCCATGCGCTTTTTTCTTCCGGGACGGCCGGTAGTGAGTTTGTTGTATTTCCAGGTCTTTTCCCATCCCGAAGACTGCATGTAAGACCTGAAGGAAATGTCGGTGTTTCCTTCCATGCGGTTGCGTCTGACGAGCATTATGCGGATCTCTTCGACACGTCTGCTTTCAGTAGCGCTTCCTGCGACCGCCCCGTCACATACCCAGCCTTCCCGTCCCTTGTGAAGATCGGTCCATGCAGAGTACCAGATGCTGTAATCTTCGCCGAGCTGGCCGTCGAGCTTTATCTGAATGGCCGTTATCAGGGCGGGCTTGGTGGACATGCCCGTATTCTGGCCGTTGCTTACCCATTCCTGCCAGCCTTTTTTGCTGACGCAGATGCGGTATTGAAGTGAACCGCTTATATTGGGATCTTTCATGCTGAGATTTACGTTAAGCGTCTGGAGGCCCTTACCGCTGTCTCTTGAACCGATCGTAAGGATGCCGCTCTCGAATTTACCGAGCGAATGACCTTTTCCGGTGACAAAAGCCGTTCCCGACAGTGTATAAGGACTGTCTGCGGATACCTTTACTGAATAGCATGATAAGAGGATGCTTGCTGACAGGATCAGAGCAAGAAGACAAGAAAAAGATCTATTTATAATCGTTTTAACCAAGTGCACCCCGATTATAAAAAAGCCCCGGAAACATCTAACCGGGGCCGACATTTGGAGCCAATGGTGGGAGTCGAACCCACGACCTATTCATTACGAGTGAATTGCTCTACCACTGAGCCACATTGGCACACTAATGAAATATACTTGTTTAACCTATATCTGTCAAGTAAATGTATTTTATAATACTTTTAAGTATTTGCGATATAATTGACGTATCAGGAGGTACGGAAAGTGTTCGTCAGAAAGATCGGTGCTGCGCTTTTGGCATTGTGCATGTCTTTATCTTTGAGTGCGTGCCGCAATGAAGCCGATACATTTCCCGTAATAGGGGAGGCAACCAGCAGTACAAGCCAGAGCGGACCTGAGACTTCCGCAGGCGCAAAGCCCGGTAATGACGGGATCAAGACTCTCAAAGTGGCGCTTCCTTATTCTGAAGAGACTGTAAAGTGCCTTTCGGCAATGTTCTATGCCAAGAACCACGGGACATGGGACACCTCTGTAACCGGAGGTGACGTCGATATCAGGTCGCTTGCCACGGCAGCCACCAACTATGTTATCCAGAATATCGGTGTAACCAACGACGGAGCAAGTCTTGAGAACCTGAACGGATGGAAGAATTCGGGCGGACTGCCTGATCTTTATCTTGCCGCAGATCCCCAGTCGGCTGCAGGTGCCGGAATGGCTGCGGACCTTAGTTCTTTTGCCTCAGGCAATCCGTATATCGACGGTTCGAAGATCTACGCAGCTTCCGTTTCAAGTCAGCTCGATGAGGGAAGGCTTTACGGTATTCCGCATTACAGCACGGCGACCGTCATTTTCGGCAACAGGGATTACATTCCAAAGAACGGCAGGCTTCAGGCAAAATACACGACGGAAGACTTTACCCGTTACCTTGAGAAGACCAACGATTCAAATAAGTGTATTCCGTTCGCTTCAGCATATGAGCTTCTGCCTTATCTCGGTTCCTGTTTTTCCGACGACAAGAGCGTTTCGTACATGATGTTTGATGAATACAGGGCGGACAAGGAATCAGCGGAGAATGTGATCGCCGCGGCTTCAGGGTTTGTAAAGAAGCTCTATGACTCGAAACTGACCGCAAATACAGACAAAGAAGGCGCTGATCCCGTTTTCTCCAGGTCTGCAGCTCTCTGGGTCGGTTCATCGGTCAACTGCAGGAAGTGGGGAGAGTATTATCCTGACAAACTTTACTATCTCCACCTGCCGTGCAACAGTACTTCAAACCCCGGAATCCCTTATCTCAGGGCTTATTCGCTCTGCGTCTCCAAAGACTGTTCAAACAAGCAGTTTGCCGCTGAATTTGCCGCTTTCATCTCATACGATGAAGACGCGCAGATGCTGATCTATAGGATGGAAAACATGGAAGGCTTCATGCCGCTCGTGCGTTCGAGTAAGGTCTGGAACATGGCGGCCAATGAGGGCGCTTTCGGAAGCATGGTGACCGACTTCCGTCAGACGATGGATAACGCTGTCTATTGTCCCGGAAGCTTTGACAATCCGTTATACCGTAATACCAACGAATACACTGCTTCATATTTCATGGGAGGCAGCGACAGATTCAATCCGGAGGCGTGCTATGGGATCGATTGAGCTTCGCAGGATCCATATCAGGGACAGCGCTGCGCTTCGTTCCCGCGGTCTCATGGAGGGCACCTTGTCGCTTATCGAAGACGACATCAGGTCGTTCGGTCAGGGCAGTTCCGGAGAGGCCATGATCGCCTTGAAGAATGAAGAAGTCTATGCACTGGTCAAGCTTTTCAGGCCTGACAGAAGAATGTGCAGGGCTCATCTGGAATTCGTTTTCACCAAAGACGCAAACGCTGATACACAGAGCGCGATAGTTGACCGCATGCTCGAATACTGCTTCCTTGAGGAGTTCTATCACAAGGTCACGGTGATCTGCGACAGCGGAAACGAAGGCCTTGAGAGGATAATTACCGGAGCGGGATTCGTTCAGGAGGCCGTTTTGAGGGACGAGGTCAGGAAAAAGACGGGATTCTCTGATTCCGGACTGTTCTCGATGCTCTCTTATGAATATCCCACATATAACGTCTGCTTCGTTCCTTTCGAACGCGGAGTGGCGATGGTCGGAGGCGGAAAAGACTATATAGACAAGGTCAGGCTCTTCCATTACGGCCAGAAGATAGAAGACGACAAGTTCGCAGAGAACGTGGCCGGAGGACTTGGACTCCTGGAGGAATCAGGAGCTTTAGCTCGTAACGACGGCAGATATTCTATAGACGAGGAACAGCTCGAATATCTCCCTGAAGAAGTCGGCAAGGCGGGCATGCAGCTTTCTGAGTATTTCGAGAGCAGCAGGGCGGGCTTTGACGTCAATATCCGGTTCTCTCAGGGGACCGACTTCCAGCGCGAGGTCTGGAAGGCCCTTTGCGGCATCCCTTACGGAGCGACCGTAAGCTACGAGGATATCGCGATGAAAGTCACCGGAGGGGACAAGGCGAAGGCGAGAAAGATAACCAGGGCGGTCGGTTCGGCTTGCGGAGACAACCCGGTGGCGGTGATAGTACCGTGTCACCGCGTTATCGGAAAGGACGGAAGCATCGTCGGATATTCCGCTGGAATCGACATCAAGGACTATCTGCTGCTTCACGAGAGTTTTACTGCAGTCACGCCGCTCGGCGTTAAGGAGGCATAATGGCAAAGCACGACAAGAGTCCGGTTGGGATCTCAACTATCTTAAATCCCGTACCGGTTGTAATGGTTTCCTGTGCAGGAAAGGAAACTGCCGCAAAACCCAATATAATGACGGTCGCCTGGGCAGGCACGGTCAATTCCGAACCGCCGATGGTATCAGTCAGCATCAGAAAGTCCAGATATTCACATAAGCTGATATCAGAGACTGGAGAGTTCGTAATAAACCTCGTATCCAAGTCGCTTTGCAAGGCTTGTGATTACTGCGGAGTCAGATCCGGGGCAGATGAGGACAAGTTCGCAAAATGCGGGCTTACGCCAGTCAAGGCTGACGGCCTTGAATACGCTTATGCCATAAAGGAAGCGCCCGTATCCATTTCATGCAGGGTTAAGAGCGTGACCGAATTAGGTTCCCACGATATGTTCATCGGCGAGATAGTTGCGGTCACAGCGGATTCCTATCTGATGGACGACAAGGGAAGGCTCTGCCTCGACAATGCGAATCTTGTTGCCTATAACCACGGCGAATACTTCCTTTTGGGCGAGAAGCTCGGATTCTTCGGGTATTCCGTGGCTTCTGAAGAAGTTTTAAAGAAGAGGATGGGTAAATAATGAAGTTCAAAGGCATAAACAAGGCATATGAAGGCAGGTTTATAACTTTCTACAAGGCTGAATACGAGACGAAACTTGGAAATCAGAAGATCTACGAGATGGTCTCCCGTGACGGCAATATACTGGGCCTAGAAAACGGCATAAAGAATGATAAGTGCGATGCGGTGATCCTGATAATCACATCGGTTGACGGCAAGAAGATCCTCCTGAACAAGGAGTTCCGTATGGCCGTGGGCGATTTTGCGTATAATTTCCCCGCCGGACTGATAGATCCGGGTGAGAGCCTGGAAGAAGCCGCGAGGAGGGAACTCTGGGAAGAGACCGGCCTCAAGCTCGAAAAGATCGAAGAAGTCCTGCCCATAAGCTTTTCAGCGGTCGGTATCACGAACGAGAAGAGCCGCTGCGTCATCGGTACCGCTTCAGGCGAATTTGCGCCCAGCACCTCAGATGAAGAGGAGATAGAGGCCGCCTGGTATGATAAAGAACAGGTCAGAGAGCTCCTCAAGGGCAGCTCTTTTGCCGCAAGAACGCAGGCTTACTGCTGGTGGTGGGCGAAGCAGGACTGAACTTGTTTTTCACAAAGAAGATTGACTAATGTTTGGCCCGAAAAGCATTTACTTTTCGGGTCAAATTATCTATTATTCTAATGTTTGTTTTAAATCTTTAATAAAGGAGTGCAATTATGGATATTTCACCACTTCAGAAGGCAAGATATGAGTATCAGCCCAAGCTCCCCGGAATGCTCAGGAACGGCATTTCCGAGATCGGCGTTCAGGAAGGCGCTGCTACGCAGAGCGTTGCAGATCAGGACAAGATCAAGGAGCTTTTCCCTAACACATACGGCAAGCCCGAGATCACATTCGTTAAGGGCGCTAACACATCAGCTGCAAAGAAGCAGGTCGTAGGCGTTATCCTTTCAGGCGGACAGGCTCCGGGCGGACACAACGTCATCTCCGGTCTTTATGACGCTCTTAAGGCTACAAACCCTGAGAACCAGCTCCTCGGCTTCAAGAAGGGACCTGACGGACTTCTCAAGAACGACTACGTTGTATTTGACGACAAGTTCATCGACGCATACAGGAACACAGGCGGTTTCGATATCATCGGTTCCGGCAGAACAAAGCTCGAGACAGAAGAGCAGTTCAACACCGTTGCTGAGTATGCAAAAGAGAACGGCCTCACCGCTATCGTAATCATCGGCGGCGACGACTCCAACACAAACGCTGCAACACTCGCTGAGTACATGGCTGCAAAGAACACAGGCATCCAGGTCATCGGCTGCCCCAAGACGATCGACGGCGACCTCAAGAACGAGGACATCGAGGCTTCTTTCGGTTTCGATACAGCTACAAAGACATACTCCGAGCTTATCGGAAACATCGAGCGTGACGCTAACTCCGCAAAGAAGTATTGGCACTTCATCAAGGTTATGGGCCGTTCTGCTTCTCACGTTGCACTCGAGTGCGCGCTTGAGACACAGCCCAACATCTGTCTCATCGGTGAGGAAGTTGCAGCCAAGAAGATGTCTCTTGCCGAGATCACAAACTACATCGCCGATGCAGTTGAGACACGCGGCAACAACGGCGAGAACTTCGGCGTTGCCATCATCCCCGAGGGTATCGTAGAGTTCGTTCCCGAGTTCTCCGCTCTCATCGCCGAGATCAACGAGCTCCTCGCAGGCGAGAAGACAGAGCAGTTCAACGCTCTTCCCGACTGGAACGCAAAGTATGAGTTCATCAAGGCAGGCCTCACGGATGCATCCTTCAAGGTTTTCGATATCCTTCCTGCAGGCATCCAGCAGCAGCTCTTCCTTGAGCGTGACCCTCACGGCAACGTTCAGGTTTCCCTCATCGAGTCCGAGAAGCTCTT
>JAILIB010000044.1 GCA_024695505.1 Saccharofermentans sp. | reverse complement strand
AACACCCGTCAGTCTGCCTTCGTCATCGCGGACAAAGCTCTTGACTGTTGTCAGATAAACCCTGGGGTCTTTGCCGAATACGGCTATCGATTCCTCCTGACCGTAATCGGTCTTCAGAACCTTCGGCCACTCCGGCCAGGGATTGTTGGCGGCGCGGGTAGCAGGTGGTATAGGCATCATCTCGAGCTGGGTGACTGATTTGCATCCATGCCTTATGCAGGTGCCTACACAATCGTTGCCTGTGTCGCCTCCGCCTATTATAACCACATCTTTATATTTTGCACTAATGTAATTTGTATCAGAGATATTGGATGAAAGAACCATTTTTGTTGTAGATGTCAAAAAATCCACCGCGAAATAGATTCCGTCGCCTTCCCTGCCGGGTGCCTTGATGTCTCTCGGGTTCCTTGAACCGCACGCCAGAACGACCGCGTCGTAACCGTTTACGATCTCGTCAGCGGTAATGTCTCTTCCGACGTCGCAGTTAAATTTGAACTCAACGCCCTCGGCGGTCATGAGGTCGATCCTTCTCTGGATGAACCTCTTCTCGAGCTTCATGTTCGGGATGCCGTACATCAGGAGTCCGCCTGCCCTGTCAGCCTTCTCGAAAACGGTTACATTATGGCCTCTTCTGTTGAGCCAGTGAGCGGTCGAAAGTCCCGCGGGACCCGAGCCGATGACGGCAACCCTTTTGCCGCTTCTCTTTGCGGGGATCTGAGGCTTCACATGACCTGAAGCATATGCCTTCTCGATCACCGCGTACTCATTCTCCTTGACGGTTACCGCGTCGCCGTTCATTCCGCAGGTGCATGCCTTTTCGCAGAGTGCAGGGCAGACTCTCGAAGTAAACTCCGGGAAGGGATTGGTCATGGTAAGCCTGTCAAAAGCCTTGTCCCAGAAGCCCTTGTAGATAAGGTCGTTCCAGTCGGGACAGAGGTTGTTTAACGGGCACCCTGCGACCATGCCGCAGATGGGCTTTCCGTACTGGCAGAACGGGACGCCGCAGTCCATGCAGCGGCTCGCCTGCTCTTTTCTCTTGTCTTCGTCCAAAGGTGTGTGGAATTCGTTGTATGTCTTGATCCTTTCCATGGGATCGATGGCCGGATTATCAACTCTTCCGTGTTCCAAAAAAGCGCCTGTCTTTCCCATATGGATCACCCGTTAACCCTTTCCTGGAAAGCCTTGATCTTGGCTTCATCCTCATCAAGGCCCATGTCTTTGTACTTGGCTATCGCGAGCATCATTGCCTTATATTCGTGAGGTACGATCTTCTTGAACTTGGTGACGTAATTGCCGAAGTCCTTTAAGATCTCCTTTCCGAGATAAGAATCCGTTCTCTTTACATGTTCTTCGATGAGCGACTTCAAAGCCTGTTGGTCCGCTTCTTCGGTGATCCTTGAGAAACCGACGAGCGATTTGTTGAGTTTAGTGTAAAGGTCGTTATGTTCGTCGTAAACGTAAGCGATACCGCCACTCATACCTGCAGCGAAGTTCTTTCCGACCTTGCCTAAGATGACCGCGACGCCGCCCGTCATGTACTCGCATCCGTGATCGCCGGTGCCTTCGCAGACGACAGTCGCACCTGAGTTTCTTACGCAGAATCTCTCGCCTGCGACACCGTTGATGAATGCCTTTCCTGACGTTGCACCGAAGAGTGCGACGTTGCCGACGATGATGTTCTCGTCAGCCCTGAAAGCGAAGTGCTCGGGAGCCTTGAGGCTGAGCGTTCCGCCTGACAGACCCTTGCCGAAATAGTCGTTTGCGTCGCCTTCAACGTTGATCGTGAGACCCTTAGGAATGAATGCGCCGAAGCTCTGTCCGGCAGAACCCTTACAGTTGACCTCGAACGTGTCTTCCTGAAGAGAGGTGCCGAATTTCTTCGTGATCTCGGCACCGAAAAGCGTTCCTACCGTTCTGTTGAGGTTCGTGATCTTAACGTCGATGCTCTGCTTGGCGCCGGTCTCGAAAGACTTCTCGAATGAAGGGATGATGACCGCTTCGTCGATCGTCTTGTCGAGCTCGAAATCGAACGCGTCTTCCTTCTCGAAATGCTGCTTGACGTCAGCTTTTCCCGCATAAGGATTGGACAAAACGACACTCATGTCGAGGCCTGCCGGATGAGATCCTTCATGGAACTTCTTGGGAGCAAGGAGGTCAGATCTTCCGACCAGTTCCTCAATGGTCCTGATGCCCAGTTTAGCCATGATCTCTCTCATTTCCTGAGCGATGAACATCATGAAATTGATGACGTATTCAGGCTTGCCCTTGAATCTCTTTCTGAGTTCGGGGTTCTGTGTCGCAACGCCTACGGGGCATGTATCGAGGTGGCATACACGCATCATGACACAGCCCATCGTGACCAGGGGTGCCGTTGCAAAACCGAATTCCTCGGCGCCCAGCAT
>JAILIB010000083.1 GCA_024695505.1 Saccharofermentans sp. | reverse complement strand
CCGGTGAGATTTGCGTGTATGAGAAACACATAAAAAGCCCCGGCGGGGCAAAACCGGCCGGGGCGTGAGATCAGATGAAGGATAGTCACAAAGTAACCGTCACAACAAAATTGCCGCCTTCGCTCTTTACGTCAAGCTTATATCCCAGCAGCACGAGGTTGTTTTCGGCAATGGCCAATCCCAAGCCGGTGCCCATGTTCTTGCGGGATTCAGAACCTTTCGCGAAGGGCTTTTTCAGGTCATCGGCGTTCTCTATCGTTTCGGCGGAGACATTGGTGATGACGATGCTGCTCTTGTCACAGGTGATGTCGATCGCGCTGTCTTCCTTTGAATAGAGCGCGGCGTTGTTGATGAGGTTACCAATGGCCTGCGCGAACAAAGCCTTGTCGGTATTTACTGTCACTTCGCTCTTGGCAAAGTTGACCTTGAGGTTTCTTTTAGAGATCTCGTGCTCGTTTTCGGCAACGGCGTCAGAGATAACGGCGCCTATGTCGACCGGGGATCTGCTGACCTTGACGTCTGCGTTTTCGCCGCGTGAAAAATCGAGCATGGAGTTGACCATCTTATTCATCTGCCAGACCTTCTCGGAGATCTTGGAGACGTAGTATTCCTGCTGGTCTCCGCCGGTATGGTTTTCAAGGTTCTCCGCATATGTGAGGATCGCGGCCATCGGGGTCTTCAGGTCGTGAGCCATCGCATCGGTGGTCTTTCTTCTGTACTCGAAGATCTCGTAGTTGCTCTTTCTGCGGTTGTAGAGGAACGATGCGGGGATGAGCGACAGGGCAATTATCAGGACAACCAGGATCCAGTTGAAAACAGTGACCTGCGTCTTGTATGCCTCATCAAAAGGAATAACTTTTATGTCAGTGGATTTATAGCCGAAATTGACACCGTAATCGTTTATCGCGACTCCTTGTCCGCTGTAATCCGGGGCTGCGCCCTCATAGCCTTCGATCGATCCGCCATAGCCGTCTCTGTCGATACCGTTGGCCTTTATGTGTGTATAACCATTAAGCTCGGGACTGTTCGTATCAACGGGAATGTTGACGGTAACTTTTGCAGTGTTAAGCGACTGGTTATCCTGTGTGTCATAGACATAGACTGAGACCGGTATGAACTTTCCGGTTTCAAGATTGATATAGCCCTCTTTCACGGCGATCTCGATCACGGGCTGCTCATCGTATTTGGGACTGAGGACCGGTCCGTCGCTGTAATCGATAACGGGTACGACCGCTTTGTATTTCAGTACTTCAGGTGTGTCAAAGTACTGCAGATACTTCGGGTCCGCCAGTTCAAAAAAGTATAACTGCGAATCCCCGTCAGAAGTCTCGGGCGAATAGTGCATGATCATCGTCCTGGATGAATCCGCAACCATCTTTTGGTTGTAATACACCTCGAAAAGCTGTCCCGTCGCTGAATAGTGCCAGAGTAACTGCTGCTTGAGCTTGGCGATATCCTGGGATGTTACTTTCTCTTTGTTCAGTGCGAGGGTAATGTTCCCGTTCACTGCCGCTACCGAAGTGCTGCTCAGCCTCATAGCGGTGCTGCCGTACTCCGATGCCTTGCTGCCGTAGATCAGCAGTCCTGCGAGTGCCAGGAACGCCGCCACGACGGCCAGGCACTGGCAGTACGAGATTATGAAGTTTGGTTTCTTTATTCTTTTACGCGTTTTCATGGTCATTTCCCTTCCGTGAGCTTGTAGCCCCTGCCGAACACCGTTTTGACCTGCGAAGACGCCTCGCCCAGAGCATTCCTGAGCCTTCTGATCGTGTTGTCCACCACCCTGTCGCTGACGTCGAAATTGTCGTCCCACACGTGGTCCAATATGGCCTGTCTCGTGAGGATGCAGTCCTTGTTCGTCAGCAGGTAGAAAAGCAGCGCATACTCTTTCGAATTGAGATAGATCTCGCGGCCGTTTACGGTGACGTTCAGTGTCCGTTTGTCCAGTTTTATGGCACCGCACGAGAGCATCTCGCCTATAGCTTCCCTTTTCGCGCGCTTGAGAAGGGCAAGGCTTTTGGCGTAGAGATGGCGCATGACGAAAGGCTTGACGACGTAATCGTCGCACCCTAATTCATACCCCTTCATGATGTTTTCGTCGGATCCGAGCGCGGTCAGGAGGATGACCGGACAGCTGCCCTTTTTGCGGGCTGCCCTGCAGATGTCAAACCCTGACGCCCCGGGGAGCATTATGTCCAGGATCATGAGGTCGAAGTCCTCGTCAGTGACTTTTGCAAGTGCTTCGTCACCGTCTGAGCAGCTGACCACTTCCAGAATGTCCTTGCCTTCCTCGCGGAAAAAAGCGCAGACGTTATCCAGAAGCTCCTGCATATCTTCGACTATAAGGATCCTGTACGGCATATTTCTCCCTCCACGGCCTTATCTTACGAGTGAGTTATGCCAAAATTATGTCATTATATCGGGATTTGTAAAAGTGCTGCTTTGGTGCGTCAGGCCAATGCTTTTTGCATTGCCGAAGCGGCGGCCATGTCAATGCATTTTGCCTTGCCGAAGCGGGGTGTTCACGTTTTGGGGCACGTTTTTCGCCAATTCCGTGTCCCATTTCGTGAATATTACTCCTGATTCACGTTTTGGAACACGTTTTTCCCAAATATCGTGTCCCGTTTCGTCACCACGATTATCCGGAAATACATAGTGTTTATTTATTTTACTTTACCCACTCAAGAAACCCGTTTTTACGCATTTTTCCGGAAGAAGCTTTGTCTGAAATTGTCGGTTTTTGTCGGTTGTTTCCGCGGCCCGGGCTTATAGAATCATCTTATGAAATACTTTGACACATACATTCCGCAAGAGTATCTGGCTCTTAAGATCAACTACTGCCGCCGGCAACTGGAATTGCTGCCGCCCGTCAGCGTGCATGAGCAAAAATCCAGGGGCAAGATGATAACGCGCTTTGTTGTGGGTAATCACAGATACAACTTAAATTCTCCGGCAGGCGACAAGTACTACAAGATCATGCTCCTCCGAAGCGAGCTGGAAGAAAAACTGCAGATCTATGAGGCTATTTGGAAACATAACTTCTTAAAGCCGGTCCCTGAATATGATCTGCCAAAGATTACCAGAACCTTGAACACGGGTTATGACAAGATCGTCTTGAACAGAGATTTCTTTAACAGTCTCAAGGAAGATGCCAACAATAAATACTCAAAATCCAACGCCTACGCATTCAACGGGATAAATTACCGCTCCGCTGCTGAGCGCGAGATCGCGATTTTCTATACAGAAGCCGGGATACCGTTTAAATACGAGCCCGAGGTCTGGTTTAATGGCATGAACAAACCGGCTTTTCCTGATTTTGTCTTGTTAATCCCGGAACTGGATACGTGTAAGTTTCACGAGCACTGCGGCTTAATGAACTACAACAACTATGTGCGGGACGTCACGCTTAAATGTGGAACTTATGCAGGATCCGGCCTGTTGCTGGATCAGGACGTCTTCTTTACTTACAGTAATGACGACTTAACTTTGGACATTCGCTATCTTTCCGCAAAACTTAATTCTGTTGTTTTCGGCACGATGCTTAACTTCAATCAGTGACCTTGTCCCTGCATCATGTTCACGTTTTGGGGCACGTTTTTCGCCAATCCCGTGTCCCATTTCGTGAATATCACTCCTGTTTCACGTTTTGGGACACGATTTAGCGCATTTTCGTGTCCCTAAACGTGAACACACACCAGTAAACAAACCTCTTCACCCCAATGGAAAAGGGTTGCCGGCTTAGAGCAACCCTTTCTGATGGATGGAATGTATAAAGGAGATATTATGCTTTCTTTGTAACTTTGCCGGAATGGCATTTACCCGCCATGGCGCAGTTGGCGCATCCGCAGCCGCAGGAACTCTTTCCCGCCTTTTTGTCGCGGATCATGCTGATGATCGCAAGCGTAACTATGCCTAAAACCGCTGCGATTATCAGGATGTTTGCCATGTTCGAGTAAATCCATTCCAGCATATTGTTGCCTCTTAACTAACCTTTACGTCTGCCTTGATCGCGCCTGTGTACTTCTTCGCGGGTCTTACCAGGAGGAAGATGAGGAATGCGAGTACTGCGATCGCGAAAACAAGTCCGACAACGTTGACTGCTCCGGTAAAGAGAAGTCCGAACTGATATACGATGAGCGAGATAGCATATGCGAATACGCACTGATATCCGATCGCGAACCATGTCCACTTTGCCGAGTTCATCTCACGCTTGATGGCACCGATAGCTGCGAAGCAGGGTGCGCAGAGAAGGTTGAAGATGAGGAATGAGAAGCCTGCGAGAGCGTTGAGTCCTTCGAAATCCAGGACGCCGAATACGCCGACAACTTCTTCCTTTGCAACAAGGCCCATGATGGTTGCAATGGTTGCCTTGATATTTGCAAATCCGATGGGAGCGAAGATCCACTTGATCGCGCCGCCGATGATTCCGAGGACTGAAGCCTCGAGCTCCATGTCAGGATCGAAACCGAAGCCTGCTTCTGTATTTCCGAAAACTGAACCGAACCAGATGAGGATCGATGAGATGAGGATGACAGTTCCTGCCTTCTTGATAAAGGACCAGCCGCGCTCCCACATTGATCTTAAGAGGTTTCCGAGTGTAGGCCAGTGGTATGCAGGGAGCTCCATTACGAACGGAGCGGGATCGCCTGCGAACATCTTGGTCTTCTTGAGAAGGATACCTGAGATGATTACTGCGGCTACACCGATGAAATAGCATGCGGGTGCAACCCACGCGCCATCGAAGAGCGAGTGTCTGAACAGAGCAGCCGTAATGAGAGCGATGATGGGGAGCTTTGCTCCGCAGGGGATGAATGTTGTTGTCATGATGGTCATCTTGCGGTCACGGTCACTCTCGATCGTACGTGATGCCATGATACCCGGAACGCCGCATCCTGAAGATACGAGCATCGGGATGAAAGACTTTCCCGAAAGACCGAATCTTCTGAAGATACGGTCGAGAACGAATGCAACTCTTGCCATATATCCGCATGACTCGAGGAATGCGAGCAGGAAGAAGAGAACGAGCATCTGGGGAACGAATCCGAGAACAGCGCCTACGCCTCCGACGATACCGTCGACTACGAGACCTGTTACGAACTCATTTGCGCCTGCCTTTTCGAGTCCTGAACTTACAAGGTCAGGGATGCTGGGTACGAAGATCGCGCCTTCGACTTCAGCCATGTCGGGAGATGTGAACTCGCCTTCTTCGTCGAGTGCGCCTGATGCGGTGAGGGCACCTGCAAGATCCAGGCCCTTCTCTTCAAACTCATCAGCATAGAAACCGAAGTCTTCTTCGAAAGCGCCGAAATCAGCATCCTCGAAGTCGCCCTTGAGGTTCTCTGCACCTGTAACGTCCTTTTCGACACCTGCTTCGATAACAGCCTTAACCTCATCGGTGAAGACGTTCTTGCCTGCCCATTCGTCAACCTGGGCATCATATGCGGCACGTCCGATACCGAAAAGATACCAGCCGTCACCGAAGATGTTGTCGTTGGTGAAGTCGGTCGCATTCGCGCCGAAAGCTGACATTGCGATGTAGTAAACGGCCCACATGATGAGCGCAAAGATCGGAAGTGCAAGGAACCTGTTGGTTACGATCCTGTCGATCTTGTCCGATGTGGAAGATTTAGCTGCCGACTTCTTCTTGTAGCAGCTCTTGATGATTGAAGCGATATAAACATATCTCTCGTTTGTGATGATGGACTCTGCGTCGTCATCGAGTTCCTTCTCGGCTGCAGCGATATCCTTTTCGATGTGATCGATCTTTTCTTTTGAAAGACCAAGCCTTGCGATGACCTTCTCGTCACGCTCGAAGATCTTGATCGCATACCATCTCTGCTTATCCTCATTCATGTCGTGAAGAGCGAACTCCTCGATGTGAGCGAGAGCATGCTCGACAGGACCTGAGAACGTATGCGGCGGGATCGTCTTGGTGCTCTTTGCAGCCTTGATGGCCTCCTCTGCAGCCTCCATGATGCCCGTGCCCTTGAGAGCGGAGATCGCGACTGCCTTGCAGCCCATCTGCTCGGAAAGAGCTTCGAGATTGATCTTGTCGCCGTTCTTGTTGACGATGTCGATCATGTTGACAGCCATGACGACCGGGATGCCCAGTTCGGTGAGCTGTGTCGTGAGATAGAGATTACGCTCGAGATTCGTTCCGTCAACGATGTTGAGGATTACGTCGGGGTTCTCGTTGATGAGATAATTGCGCGCAACAACTTCCTCTAAAGTATAAGGCGACAGCGAATAGATACCCGGAAGGTCCGTTACCGTTACGCCGTCATGCTTTTTGAGTTTACCTTCTTTCTTTTCGACAGTTACTCCGGGCCAATTGCCTACGAACTGGTTGGAACCTGTCAGTGCGTTAAAGAGCGTGGTCTTACCGCTGTTCGGGTTACCCGCTAACGCTATCTTGATCTCTGAACTTGCCATGTATTAATTGTTCCTCCATTATTAATTTCAAAACATCTCCGCTTTTACACGAGAGAGTGAGCTGTGACTCCGAGCGTCTTCCGCACAAGCGAAGCGCGGAGGACTAAGCGAGGAGGTACACTCACTCGACTTCTACCATTTCTGCATCCGCTTTACGGAGCGAGAGCTCGTAGCCTCTTACGGTGACCTCTACAGGGTCGCCGAGCGGAGCTACTTTACGGACATAGATCTCAACGCCCTTGGTAATTCCCATGTCCATGATCCTGCGCTTTACCGCGCCCTCGCCGGTGAGCTTTGCGACTTTTACTGTCTCGCCCACCTTTACCTGTCTTAATGTCCTCACTTTTCATTCCTCCTAGATCATTATTTTCCTTGCTAATTCCTGGCTGACTGCAACGCGGCTTTCCTTGACCTTGACTATCAGGTTCTCGCCGATGGCGCTCACCACGCTGACTTCGCCTCCGACCGTGAAGCCCATATCTGCAAGATGCTGCTTCACTTCGGGAGTCCCCCCGATCTTCTTTATGATCTGGGGCTGATCCTGCTCTGCATAACACAAAGGCATCATGCTGTTCCCCCTTTGTCCGCCACGGTTAGTTATGACTAACCCAAAGCGCAAAAATATTGGTTAGCCTTCACTAACCACCGCAATTATAATTAGCCTACGCTAACTCGTCAAGTGTCTTGCCCAATTATAAAGAACTCTTGTCATTCTGTTTTAATTAGCCGGGAGTTATGGTACTCTAATGCTATTCTTTTAAATTAAGGAGTCTCATATGGCTTTACAGGAATCCGGCGAGATGTATCTCGAGACAATATACGTCCTTTCACAGAAATCCGACGAAGTCCGCGCGATCGACGTCGGCGAATACATGGGTTTTTCAAAGCCGTCTGTTTCCCGCGCGCTTGGACTGCTGCGCGAGGAAGGTCTCGTAAAGAACGACCCCAACGGATTCCTCAAGCTCACGAAGGCCGGCGAGATCCACGCAAAGAGGATCTACGAGCGCCACACCATTCTCACTCAGCTTTTCATCGACCTGGGAGTTGACCCGAAGATCGCCGCAGAGGATGCTTGCCGCATCGAGCACTACATCAGCGATGAGACTTTTGACGCCGTAAAGGCGCACGCAAAGACCTGCGGAAAGAAAGACGGAAACGCCTGATCACCACAAAAATATAAGAAGTGCCGCAAACATTATCACGCCCGCTATGTTTCCCTTAGCGGGTATTTTTGTCGGCAGCATGATAAGGAACAGCGGGACCGTATTGAAAAAGCACGCCCACCAGGGAAGGTTCGTCTGCCCCGTCGCAATGCCGACAAGGAGCGTCATGGCAAAAGCGAAGAGCCCGAAATAGCCCGCGATCATGGCGGATACCGTCTGTTTCTGGAAAGTTAGGACGGCGTCTCTTGCCTCAACGGTCCTCTCCATCTTTATGTAAAACCATTCGACGAAGCCGCAGATCACATGATGGACAACGATCGGAACGATGAAGACCACGGACGAGATCAGCATGATCGTACCGCAGAACTTCGAGTGGCCGTACATCCAGTTGGAAACGGCTAGATAGCCGAACGCGAAGAGCATTATCGAGAAGGTTCCCAGGATAACC
This sequence comes from Saccharofermentans sp., assembly GCA_024695505.1. Taxonomy (GTDB): domain Bacteria; phylum Bacillota; class Clostridia; order Saccharofermentanales; family Saccharofermentanaceae; genus Saccharofermentans. The sequence goes on along the minus strand of JAILIB010000083.1, from coordinate 9,257 downwards.
GAGCACATAGGGTTTGACGGCGGCATGCGGGAAAACTCCCTTTTCATCAATTCGGGAGTCTTGATGCATTTGAGATCCAGCCTGCCTTTAGGGCCGTAGCTTAAAAGGCAGTCGCATATCCCGCACAGGATGTGGCCTATTACCGCTGCAAAAAGAGATATCTTCAGCATGTTCCCTACCGGTCCCCTCCGATCAGATGACAACATTGTAAATGTATTTACGGCTTAGGTGGGGCTTATTAACAGATATGTTAAAGTAATTTAACTTTTCATATACTATAATTAACTTGTATAACCATCATGAGGGCACAAGGGGCGTTTATGACAAGGCAGGACGACATTTTCAAAAAGATATCCGAATCACTTCTGACGGACTATTCGAGCGTCTATTACGTCAATGCTGTCACGAACGAGTACTGCTGGTACTCCGTTAACCCCAAGTTCCATTCGCTCGAGCTCGAGCAGGGCGGCGACGATTTTTTCAAGAACATAATCCGCGACTGCAAAAAGGTCGTCTATAAAGAAGACCAGCACATTTTCATTGAGGACATCCAGAAGGAAAACCTCCTCAGCATGATCGAGAAAGGCGGCTCGCTGAACATTGAATACCGTCTCGTGATCGACGGCGTCCCGACATGGCATTCCCTGAGACTGATCAGAGGCTTTGAAGACGAGACCGACTACTTCATCCTGGGCGTCATCAACATCGATGAGGAACACCGCCGCAGGGACGAAGAAAAAGAGACCGCGCGCCAGAAGGAAGTCTTCAATCAGATAACCGCGAGCCTCGCCGGACAGTATGACACCCTGTATTACATCGATCTCGATACGAACACCTACATCGAGATCTCCGCTACCGATGCTTACAAGAAGCTCAACGTTCCCGCTACAGGAAAGGACTTTTTCGCCGACAGCAGAAGGAGCATCCGCAAGTACGTGCACCCTGACGATCAGGCAAAAGCCACCAGGCTCCATTATAAGGACACCATGATCGCCAACCTGAAGCACAGGAACTCTTTCTCCGAGGAATGGCGCCTTGTCGTAAACGAACAGGTAAAGCACATCAGGCATACCGAGATCATGTCGAGCGACAGGAAGCACATCATCGTGTGCATCGAGAACATCGACGATGAAGTCCAGGAGAGAGCAAAGCTTTCGGAGAGCATTCAGAAGAGTTCCACGTATACGCACATCGCGGTAACCCTTGCGGCCCAGTACGACATTATCTATTACGTTAACATCAACACCCAGCACTACATGGAATTCGCAACCCGCAAGATCTACGGCGAACTTGAGATCCAGGAGGAAGGCGACGCGTTTTTCGCCACGGCCGAAAGGAACACCGACAAGGTCATATTTCCCGATGACAGGGAGCGCATCAAGCGTTTCCTCGACAAGGACAATCTGATCTCACAGCTCGAGAACGGCTTTCAGCTAGTCCAGGACTACCGCATGGTCGTAGGCAACGGGGAACCTCAGTATACGAGGATGACGGTCAGCTGGTCTGCGGACAAGACACATTTCATAATCTGCATCGAAAACCGCGAAGAGCACGTCAAGAGAGAACAGGAGCACCTCCAGGCGCTCGCTCTTGCAAACGAGATCGCCCGCAAGGACAGCCTGACGAGCACAAGGAACAAGACCGCCTACAAGGAATTCGAGAAGAACCTTCAGAAAGAGATGGACGATCACAAGGCCGATCCTTTCTGCATCGCGATCTGCGATCTCAACGACCTCAAGCTGATCAACGATACGCAGGGCCATGCCGCAGGCGACGAATACATCAAGACTTCCTGCAGGCTGATCTGCCGATTGTTCTCGCACAGCCCGGTATTCAGGATCGGCGGCGATGAGTTCGTGATAATCCTGAGAGGCCTGGATTACGTTGAACGCGACAATCTGATCACGATATTCAGAAAACAAGTCGAAGACAACATCCGCATAGGCTCCGGCCCCGTGGTTGCTTTGGGTCTGGCAGAATTTCAGTCCATGTCCGATACCTCGGTCGAAGAGATCTTCAAGCGTGCCGATGAACGCATGTACGAGGACAAGAAGCGCCTCAAGGAGATCAAGCTCCTCGGCGAGAGCCGTTCGATGAAGGAAAAGTCCGCCGAGAGGACGATCACAGAAGACAGAAGAAAGCTTCTGGACGCGCTCTACAAGTCTTATGACATTGTTTCCGACGGCACCTACGTATATCTCTGCGACATGAAATACGACTTCTCAAAGTGGTCCAAGAACGCAGTCGACACATACGGCCTTCCTTCTGAATACATGTACGGTGCAGGCGACATCTGGGAGAACTTCATCCATCCCGATGACAGGGAAGCTTATCACAAGGGCATCGACGAGATCTTCGGAGGCAATGCCGCGGGACACGACATGCAGTACCGCGTCAGAAGGACCGACGGCATGTACGACGTCTGCACCTGCAAAGGTATCGTATTGAGAGATAATGCAGGCGAGCCCGATTACTTCGTAGGCACGATCCGCAACCACACCACACAGGGTCACATCGACACGCTGACGGGTCTTAGGAACCAGTACGGCTTCTTCGACGATCTCGAAAGCTGCATCAAGCGAAACGTCTCCGCCTATGTGCTTATCGTCGGCATCAGCAAATTCTCCGAGATAAACGAAGTCCACGGCTACCATTTCGGCAACCGCGTACTCCAGCTATATGCGCGAAAAGTATTCGAAACGACAGGTAACAGCGGCAACTGCTACAGGATCGACGGAACCAAGTTCGCCGTCATCACAAACACACTGTCAGAAGATGACATCAGGGAAAGATACAACGGGTTCCGAAACTATTTCAGGGAAGCCTTTGAGGTCGACGGCAAGAAGATCCTTCTCGAAGTCAACGGCGGCGCCATCAGGCTCGAGCATTTCGAATCGGATTCGCAGACGATCTATTCCTGCCTGAACTTCGCTTACAGCGAGTCCAAGACCCGCCATCAGGGCGACCTGGTCGTCTTCCACAACGACCTCAACGACAACAATGTCCACAGGCTCGAAAAGCTCCACGCGATCCGCGCCTCGATAATGCACGGCTACAAGGGCTTCTACCTCCTCTACCAGCCCGTGGTCGATGCAAAGACAGAGCAGCTCATCTCAGCAGAAGCCCTGCTCAGATGGAAGAACGACAAGTACGGAATGGTCCCGCCGGACCAGTTCATCCCGCTCCTCGAATCCGATCCCCTTTTCCCCGAACTCGGCGAATGGATCATCAGAGAAGCGATCTACGCCGCGAAAAAGATCCGCCAGAAGTTCCCGAACTTCGTGATCAACATCAACCTGTCATACACGCAGCTGCAAAAGCCCGATTTCGTTGACATGGTACTGCGCATCCTGAACGAGCTCGGATACCCGCCGGAACACCTCTGCTTCGAGGTCACCGAGCGGTGCAGGCTCCTCGACATCAAGCTCCTCAAGAACGTCACGGCAAGCCTCAAATCAAGGGGCGTCCTGATCGCGCTCGACGATTTCGGCACGGGCTTCTCTTCCGTCGGCATCGTCAAGGAGCTCCCTCTGGACATCATCAAGATCGACAAGGGCTTTGTCTCTCATATCGAGCAGAATTCCCAGGACAGGGAGCTCATCAGATACTTTGCGGGCCTTGCTTCGCTCTTCGGCGCAAAGGTCTGCGTTGAGGGTATCGAGACCTCCGAGATGAGGGACATCCTCCAGCAGTTCAACGTCGAGAGTTTCCAGGGATACTACTACGCAAAGCCCCTCCCGCTCGAAAACGTCTGCAACTGGGGTAAAGACAGTGCCGCTCCGAAGGAAGGATAAGAGCCTACGTCCGGCAGAAAGGTTGGTGTTATTATGAACAAACGCATATTGGCCGCGGTCATGGCCTCCTCTATGCTTCTTTCCCTGACCTCTTGCGATCTTTTCAAGGGCCTGATCAATCAGACCGAAAAGCCGACAGTTCCCACGGCCACAGAATCTGAGGAAACTACCACCACGGAAGCGACTACTGAAGAGACCACAACTGCTTCAGAAGAAACGACTACCACTGAGGAGCCGACTGTCTCTGAAGAAGTCACCGCAACTGAGGAATCCACCACCAATTCGACCGTGACCGGCAAGGCAGGGGCTACAGCCACCCCGAAGCCCGCCAAGAAGCCTACTTCCATCCCCAAGGGCTGGTCCAAGGTCAAGCAGGTCTATGGCAAAAAGTACAATGGCAAATACGTCTACGTCATCATGAAAAACTACCAGTACAAGGGCTGGTACAACGGCAAATGGATAAAGCTCTACGATGACTCCTACACTGTTTCAGATGACGAAAACGGCCACGTCGAGGGCGTGATCCTGTACCGCGACAAGAACGAAAAGTACAAGTACTGCGAGTTCAAGGAAAAGCGCTGACGGAAAAGCGCTGACAGTCCGGTTCCGATCTTGGGGCCGGACTTTTTCTTTATCCGTTCCGGGCAAAAAGGTAATGAAATATATAACGAGCGCCCGCCTGCATTTATATGTATAATTAAACAAACAAAAAACGCTCCGCCCGGCGGTCTGCGGAAAGGTACTTTTATGAACTCATTCTCCGAAAAGATACTCAAAAACGTCAACAAGGTCATAGTAGGAAAAGACGACCAGATCGAGCTTCTCCTGATCTCTCTTCTGGTCGGCGGACACGTGCTCTTAGAGGACGTTCCGGGAACCGGCAAGACAAAGACCGCAAAGGCTTTGGCCGCATCGCTCGACCTTGACTTCAAGCGCGTTCAGTTCACGATCGACCTTCTGCCTTCCGACCTGACGGGCATCAACTTTTTCGACCGCCAGGCAAATTCCTTTGTTTTCAGAAAGGGCCCCATCTTCACAAACATCCTGCTGGCCGACGAGATCAACCGCGCGACCGCAAGGACACAGTCGAGCCTTCTCGAGTGCATGGAGGAAAAGCAGGTTACGGTCGACGGCGACACCAAAAAACTCGACCTTCCTTTCCTCGTAATCGCGACACAGAACCCGGTCGAATCACAGGGCACTTTCCCGCTTCCCGAGGCGCAGCTCGACCGTTTCCTCATGATGATAAAGATGGACTATCCCACGCACGGCGAAAGCATAGACATCCTCAAGCGCTTTGCGACAGAGGACCCGCTCGACACGCTTACACCCGTCACGACAAAAGAAGAGCTTGCCCAAATGCAGGAGCAGGTCAAGAAGATCTTCGTTTCCGACCTCCTGTACGACTATGCGGCTAAGATCGTTGAAGCAACCAGGGAATCTGATGACATTGCAGTCGGAGCAAGCCCCCGCGCACTCCTCGCATTTGTCGCGGCGGCCAAGGCAAGGGCTTTCGTACGCGACAGGACAAACTGCATCCCCGATGACTTCAAGGCGCTCGCAGTGCCCGTTTTGGCGCACCGTCTGACAGTAAGGCTCCAAAGGGCCGTCTCGAAGGACGTGAAGTTCCTTTCAAAGCGCGACGTGGCCGAAGAGCTCATGGGCAGGATCTTAGACGAAGTACCGTGCCCCACCGAAGATTTCACCAGATAAACATCAATGGAAGTTCTGGTTCTCATCGGAATACTGATCGCGGTTGTTTTGGTAGAGATCGTCTACTACCGCAAACATGCGCTCGATAACCTCCGCCTCAAGGTCGATTTTTCAAAGAACGTAGCCGACTGCGGCGAGGACATCGAGCTGATCGAGGTGGTCGAAAACAAGAAGCGCCTGCCGCTTCCTTTCATCATCCTCAAGTTCGCGACGCCCCTTGAACTCAAGTTCTACGATACCTTAAAGACGCCGACGTCCGACTTCACGTACCGTGAAGACATGCTCACGATGAAGCCGTTTTCCAAGCACACGCGCCGCATCAAGGTAAAGTGCAGCAAGCGCGGCTACTACGTGTTCCCGAGAGTCGGCATCACCACCTCTGACATGTTCCTTTTCGAAAGGTTCACTAAGGATTTCGATAACGCCGCAAACCTCATGGTGCTTCCGAAGGTCCTGAAAACAAGCATCACTGAGATCCTGATGTCCGTCACCTTAAGCGAGCTCCAGTGCAGGAGAACGCTCGTTACGGATCCGTTCTCGCTCGCAGGCATCAGGGAATACGGACCGAATGACCCGATGAAGAGCATCAACTGGAAGGCGAGCGCCAGGGTCGGCGAACTGATGGTCAACCAAAACGCGTCAACATGCGCACAGAAGGTCAATATCTTCGTAAACCTCGAGGCATATAACCTCAAGGGCTCCACCCAGCTCCTCGAACCGGCGATCAGCCTTGCCTATACATATCTTCTTGAACTGGCAAAACTGAACATTCCCGCTTCCCTGATCACGAACGGCCGTGACATCCTGTCTGACCTCCCCGTCGTCTCGGAATCCGATCCGGGATCGGCCGCCGTCACCAAGCGCGGCATAATGCTCGCGGGCATCGACCTTCGAAAGCACGCGGTGCCTTTCGCCGGCATCCTCGAAAAATACATGTCTTCCACTGATCAGGGCGACTTCATCCTGATAATATCGCCCCAGTACAGCGACGGCTTCCGCGCCCTCCTGGCAGAGCTGAAGACCCACCGTCCGTCACTTCTCTGGATAATGCCGTGCTACAGCACGACCCCGGAGATCGGCCTTGAGTCTTCGATCTCTGATTCATACATGAGATGGGAGGTGTCCGGCAGTGACCAATGACGAGACACGCACCATGAGAGAAGGCCTTTTCTCCGAGATATTGATGTCGCTGATCATCGCGCTGTCGATACAGTCATGCCTCATGATAATCAGGGGCTTCAACGAGTTTGTCACCGTCACGACCTACCCGCAGCTGATCCCGTTGATCCTCCCTGTTGTCCACACTGTCATCCGCAGAAAAGCGCCGAACCTTCTTCCGTGCTTCATCCTGCACATCGTCTCATCCATACTGTTCTTCCTCGCGCTGACCCTCATTCCCGGCTCGGTATTCGGAGATAACCTGTCCAATAAGATCTATCTCGGGGTAACCGTTTTCTTCTTTACGGTCTCATCCTACAGCTACCGCCTCAACCCGAAGATCCAGCCGAGTGACAACCAGGTCGCCGCCATCCCCGCCTGCGTCTTCCCGATCACGGGCTTCTTCTATATCATGATGAGCAAGCCGGAACTCATCTCAAACCTCATAACCAACACGCTCCTGGCCGCGGTGCTCTACCTCGTCATGCGCCAGGTCGCGATCTTTGACACGAAGTACTATCACTCGATCCGCAACTCATCCCAGCCGCAGGTGCTCCTCAGAAAACAGAATTACAGGACCGCCGCAGGCCTCGTCGGGATCTTTGTCCTCTCACTCCTCATCCTCAAGGTCATTCCCATTGAATCCCTCACGCAGATCGTATTGGAAGGCCTGAAGGCCCTGCTGCGCGTGCTTATTCCGGTAATAATCGCGATCCTGGATTTCTTCGCTTCGCTACTGAAGGACATCCAGACCGAAGAGGAACCCGCAGAGGAAATGGAACTGCCGGAAGAGCTCTACAGTGACGCGCCCTGGTTCCGCGTGCTCGCGATAATAATCGCAATCATCATCCTGATCGGCTTTATCCTGCTCTTAGTCAACACCATCAGGCTCATCATCCAGAATGCGCCAAGATACGCCAAAGATAAGAAAACATCGGACGACGGCATCGTAAGCGACACGATCGAGAACATCAACCCCGACAAGTGGACGCTCTTCAGAAAGCGCCCCGATTTCGGAAAAGGCTACGAACGCCGCATAAGAAAGCGGTTCTACGACAAGACCGTAAATGCAATGAAAAAGGGCCTCCCGGTGTCATCGTCGTCAACCCCGGGCCAGATCGAGAGCGTGCTTTTGGAAAGCGGCGATACAGACTTCCCCGCCCTCAGACAGGAATACGAAAAGGTCCGCTACGGCAGGTAAAACGCCCGTTGCGGCAGGCTCCTGCTGAGGTGTTATCTCAGGCCTTTGTACACTTTACAGACTGATAATCCTTGCTGTTGTTATCCGTCCAGATGATCTGGTTTCCGCAGAACTTAACCGTACCTTTTCCGTCGGTGAAGTGGGTCCTGACGTTATTGCCGGAATTGGTGCCTGCGAAATACATCTTCGTGCAGTCACTGTAGTTGAGAACGCCTGTCTTCTTGTTGATCGTACCGGTAAAGGAGAAATGTTCACAGTGATACTGGCCTTCCCTATCGGTTGTCCTCTTGTCGACTGAAACGCTCGCCTTGTTATCCTTGGTGATCCTTACGGTAAAAGTAACATTTCCGTTGACGTAATTTGTCGTTCCGTAATAAAAGAGCGTTTTAGCTGCAGTCTTCTTTGATGTCTTCTTAGATTTCTTGGTCTTCTTCTTAGTAACCTTTTTAGTAACCTTCTTGGTCTTCTTTACGGTCTTCTTTGCCTTTTGGGGAACCTGCTTTGCTTCAGTTTCCGTAGGAGCCGCAGGGGCGGTCTCTTCTGTATTGGCAGGCGTGCCGATAGTGAACGAAACGGGTTCGATCTGAGTGACTGCACCGTCCGCCTTCCTCTGTTCCGTTGTATCCTGTGTTCCCGTTTCAACGGTAACTGCAGCAGGCCGGGTGACGGGAAGCAGCCTGGATGTCTCGGATTTCTTCATGCAGCCGGATGATCAGTGTTGCTAAGTTGTATGTTTTTTGATGTTCTGCCCGTGACATACTGGCGACACACCGATAAGATATGATGTATGCATGGAGGAACGCATAGATGTCATACAGACTGCTGATCGTTGAAGATTCACCCGAGCTGCTCGAGGCCATGAGCGACTTCTTTCGCGAGGAAGACGCCGGACTTTGGGAAGTGGTGACCGCATCTGACGGAAAAGATGCATTGGCCAGGGTCACGGGTGAGGATTTCGATCTCCTGATCTTAGACATAATGCTCCCGGGGGCTTCAGGTTTTGACATATGCAAGGCGGCGCGCAAAAGAAGCGACTGCCCGATCATATTCGAGACGGCCCTGGGTTCCGAAAACAACGTATTACAAGGATATGCGACCGGCGGCGACGATTACGTCGTGAAGCCCTTTTCCCTGCGTCTTCTCTATGCAAAGAGTCTTGCTCTCCTGAGGCGCGCGAAAAAAGAAGATGACGGCGAAGTCTTAAGCTGCGGCGCTATATCTCTTAACAAGAAAACCATGCTCGTCAAAGTCTCAGGCCGCGAAATTCAGATCAATGCCAGGGAGTATTTCCTTTTGGTATATCTGCTCGAAAACAAGGGCTCCGTCCTGACGCGCCAGGCCATCCTGGAACACGTCTGGAGCGATGATCTCGACGTCAATGACAGGGTCGT
>JAILIB010000052.1 GCA_024695505.1 Saccharofermentans sp. | reverse complement strand
TTCTCTTTGCAGTTGTTGATGGCGCGGAGGAGGTCCTCGTTCTTAAAGAAGACGCCGTCCTCGATGTACTTTGTGATGAGGGTAAGGTCCTGATAGATGATCCTTCCGGAACCGATGTTCATGTGACCTACCTCGGAGTTGCCCATCTGACCGTCAGGAAGTCCTACTGCCAGACCGGATGCATAGCCCTTAACGAAAGGGCACTCAGCCATGAGCTTGTCGATGACGGGTGTGTTAGCCATGGCGATGGCATTGTATTCCTTGGTGTCGGTAAGACCGAAACCGTCAAGAACCATGAGAACTACAGGTCTTCTTTTCATAGTTATGTCTCCTTAGAATTATTTGGTTATGATCAGCGAAAAGGCACGGTGTGCCTGCCGTTATATTTTTGCCGGCGAAATTATAGCACATCGGAGATATATTTTCTTTATATAAAAAGGCGGTTTTCGGGCCGTGTTTTCAGGTTACGGGAATGAATTTGTTCAAACCCTCATCGTACTCGTAGCCGATGCCGCGGAGCGAATTCCTGATCTCGATCTCGTCGAGGTCCAATGACCTGCAGAGTTCATCGAGTGAATCGTAGGTGTCCCTTAACTGCGTGTTGATATAGCTCAGAAGGATATTGGGATCTTTAGGCATGGGAATGACTCCTTTTCAGTTATCGACCTTGGGCAGGTTCCAGCCGAAACGGGCCGCGAGATAACGGATCCCGACAACTATGAAGAACCCTGCGAGCATTGCGGAAGCAGCTGAGCCCGTGCCAAGGAATATGAGATATGTGGCCGTTGCGCCTATTATCGAGGCAATGGCGTAGATATGCTTTACGAAGATATAAGGCATCTCTAGCGAAAGGACGTCTCTTAACACACCTCCGCCGACACCCGTAACGACTCCGAGGAAGATGACCAGAAACCAGTTGTTCGAAAAAGAGGTGAAGAAACCGGTGTGGACACCGTCAACGGTAAATGCCGCCAGACCCATGGTATCGCACCAGAAAAAGACCTTGTCATATATGCTCTTTGCCTTGTCAGGGAGCTTTTTGCCGGAGCGGTGCTTCCAGTAAAGGAACACGAATGTCATGTTTGCGGCTATGGCGGCAAGGATGACGAAGAAAGGATTCTTAAATGCCGTGGGAGGCGTTGATCCGATGATGAGGTCGCGGATTATTCCTCCGCCTGTTGCCGTGAGGATGGCCAGGATGTTGACGCCGAAGACATCCATTCTCTTACGGACGCCCGCGATGGCGCCCGACACCGCAAAAGCGATGGTGCCGATGATGTCGGTTATCAGGATGAAAAGTTCGGTCGTATCCATAAAAGCAATTATATATGTTTTCGCGAGGAATGACAGTTGGTCTTAACCATCTTTTTATTGCACGATATAATATGTTCGGAGGATGGGAAAATGAGTGAATACGGATCCGGAAGAAAGACGGCATTTATAGTAGTTCTGGCGTTGTTCGTGATCGAATGCGCAGCCTTCGCATTGCTTTCATGGAGCGGACAGACAGCAGGCAAATCTGTTGCGATCGCAGTGAGTGGTCTGTTCCTGGCAGCACTGTTTTTCTTCATTCATAAGTTCCTTGTGAAGAACGAGAAATACGTTAAGGCCACGGGCCTGATCATTGCGGTCGGTCTGTCGGATCTCGCTCTCGCGGTATACATCCTGATAAGCCGTTTGGTCTGATTAGTTCCGTTATTGTGTTAGAATTAAACAATCAAAAGAGCGGAGGCATTTTGCATGGCTGCAGTCACGGATTGTGAACATCTTGTACAGTACTATGAGACAGACCAGATGGGAGTTACCCATCATTCGAACTACATCAGGTGGTATGAAGAGGCAAGGACCAAGCTTTTCGAAGAGCTTGGCCTGGGCTATAAGGGCATGGAGGAGATGGGCATAATCAGTCCCGTCGTAGGCCTCACCGCCAAGTATAAGACCATGGCGAAGTATTGTGACACGGTCGTCATCCGTGCCGAGATCACGAGATATACGGGTGTCAGGTTTGATATTAAATACACGGTCTTCGACAAGGAAACAGAACAGGTAAGATGCACGGGAACGAGCGAGCACTGCTTCATCAGCCGCGAGGGTAAAGTTATTTCTCTTCAGAAGGCAAACCCTGAGGCTCATGCGAGATTCGATATGCTCGTCAACGGAAAGGAAGGCTGACACATGGCAGACATCATCATCGTAGGCGCAGGTCCCGCGGGACTTTCGGCAGCAATCTATGCAAGACGCGCAGGCATGGATACCGTTCTTTATGAGGGCGAGATGTACGGCGGCCAGATTATTAATACCCCCGAGGTCGAGAACTATCCCGCGATCGCAAAGATCTCCGGCTACGATTTTGCCAACGATCTGTATAACCAGGCAATTAACCTTGGCGCAAAACTTGAGTTTGACCGCGTTTCCGGCGTCGTTAAGACGGATTCAGGTTTTGAAGTTACACTCGATTCGGGCAACAAGGATACCGCCAAAGCAGTCATCCTCGCTGTCGGCGCATCCAACCGCCACATGGGCATCGCAAGAGAAGACGAGCTCATCGGCAAGGGAATCTCCTATTGCGCGACCTGCGACGGTGCTTTCTATAAGGGCAAGACGGTTGCCGTTACCGGTGGCGGAAACACCGCAGTTGAAGATGCAATCTATCTTGCGGGCATTGTTGAGAAGGTCTATCTGATCCACAGAAGGAATGAGTTCAGGGCTGACGACGTTCTGGTCGAAGCGGCAAAGAAGCTGCCTAACCTTGAGATCGTTACCCCTTATGTCGTTGAAAGTCTTATCGGCGAGCCCAAGCTTTCTTCACTCGAACTTACGAACAGGGAAGACGGCAGCAAAAAGACGATCGATGTCGACGGACTTTTCGTTGCGATCGGTCAGGAACCCAAGAC
>JAILIB010000032.1 GCA_024695505.1 Saccharofermentans sp. | reverse complement strand
CTACAGGAAGGCAATGCAGACTTTCGAGGATATCATCGCAAAAGAAGGTATGAAGTTCCTCGGCTGGAGAAAGGTTCCGGTCAACCCTGAGGTCCTCGGAAGCAAGGCAAAAGACAGCATGCCGACCATCATGCAGGGCTTTGTGGAGCGCCCTGAAAGCTGCAAGGAAGACATCGATTTTGACAGGAGGCTTTACGTCGCAAGAAGGCTTTTCGAGAAGGCTGACGAGAACACATACGTATGCTCGCTCTCATGCCGCACGATCGTCTATAAAGGCATGTTCCTTGTAGGCCAGTTAAGGCTTTTCTATGAGGATCTCAATAAGGAAGAATTCATTTCCGCGATCGGCATCGTTCACTCGAGGTTCTCGACGAACACAAACCCGAGCTGGCAGAAGTCGCACCCGAACAGGCTAATGGTCCACAACGGCGAGATCAATACAATTACGGGTAACATGAACAAAATGCTGAGCCGTGAAAACATCCTCCATTCAAAGGTTTTGGAGGACAGGCTCGACGACATCTATCCGCTCCTTGACGTAACGGGTTCTGACTCCGCAAGGCTTGATAACACGCTTGAGTTCATGGAAATGTGCGGCATGCCTCTGACGCTCGCACTCGCAGTTACGATCCCCGAGCCTTGGCAGCACATCGAGACTATGAGCCGTGAAAGAAGGGCTTTCTATCAGTATTACGCGACCATGATGGAACCGTGGGACGGCCCCGCATCGATCATCTTTTCGGACGGCGATATCTTAGGCGCGACGCTCGACCGTAACGGCCTGAGGCCTTCGAGATACTACATCACCGAGGACGGACTGCTCATCATCTCATCGGAGGTCGGCGCGCTTTCTGATCTCGATGAAAACACCGTACTCAAGAAGGACCGTCTGCGCCCGGGCAAGATACTCGTTGCGGACACGAGATCAGGCAAGCTCTTGAGCGATGAAGACATCAAGAAGGGATTTGAGCAGCGTCAGCCTTACGGCGAGTGGCTCGACCAGATGCTCGTGAACTTGAGCGAGCTGCAGAAGGAAAACAAGAAGCCGATCCGCATCAGGGGCGAAGAACTGAAGACATTGCAGAAGGCTTTCGGATACAGCTACGGCAACCTCACGAACACATTGATCCCTATGTGTCTGAACGGCATCGAGGCAACCGCTTCGATGGGCGTTGACGTGCCGGTTCCGCCGCTTTCCGAGAAGGATCCGCCGCTCTTCGATTTCTTTAAGCAGAAGTTCGCACAGGTCACCAACCCGCCTATCGACTCTATAAGAGAAGAGATAATTACCGATACTACGGTCTATCTCGGAATCGCTGGCAACGTTCTCGAAGAAAAGGAAGAGAACTGCCGCGTTCTGAGGATACACAATCCGATCCTTTCGAACATCGACCTGATGAAGATCAGACACGCTGATCTGGAGGGCCTTAAGAGCCACGACATCAGCATGCTCTACAAGAAGGGCACCTCACTCAAGTATGCGATCGACGGCCTTTACAAGCAGGCTGACAAGGCGCACGAAGAGGGCGCTGCGATACTGATCCTGACCGACCGCGGAGTCGACAGAGACAACGTTGCGATCCCTTCTCTGCTTGCGGTTGCGGCGCTCGAAACTCACCTCGTAAGAACAAGAATGAATACGGCGATCTCGATCATCCTGGAGTCCGGCGAGCCTTGCGACGTACACCACTTCGCAACGTTGATGGGCTTTGGCGCGAGTGCGATCAATCCGTATCTCGCATTCGATTCCATCCACGAGCTCATCAGCGAGGGCCAGATCGATAAGGACTACACCGAAGCGAGTACCGCTTATACTGAGGCCGTCGTTCACGGCATCGTTAAGATAAGCGCGAAAATGGGTATCTCCACGATCCAGTCCTATCAGGGCTCCAAGATCTTCGAGGCATTGGGAATCGGCAAGGAGCTGATGGACGAGTATTTCCCTGACACGGTAAGCCGCGTCGGAGGCATCACGCTCAAGAATATCGAGGACCGCACGGTCAGACTGCACGACAAGGCGTTCGATCCCGAAGAGCTCGAAACACCTGATTCTCTGCGCGTCGTAGGCTGGCACAAGGAGAGGTCCGACAAGGAAGACCACCTCTACAACCCTGAGTCGATCGCGCTTTTGAGAAAGGCTACATGGACGGGCGATTACAACCTCTTCAAGCAGTTCTCTGACACGATCAACAGGGAAGACCGCCACATCACTTTGAGGAGCACTCTGGAGTTCAAGTTCCCGGAGGACGGCGGCATCAGCATCGACGAGGTTGAGCCCGCCGAGAGCATCGTTAAGAGATTCAAGTCGGGCGCGATGTCCTACGGTTCGATCTCGCAGGAAGCTCACGAGTGCCTGGCCATCGCAATGAACAGAATAGGCGGCAAGAGCAATAGCGGCGAGGGCGGTGAAGACCCCGAAAGGATCGCAACAAAGGGCAGCGAAGAGGATCGTTGTTCTGCTATCAAGCAGGTCGCGTCTGGACGTTTCGGCGTTACTTCAGAATACCTGATCTCTGCCAAGGAACTTCAGATCAAGATGGCGCAGGGCGCGAAGCCGGGCGAGGGCGGACACCTTCCTTCAAAGAAGGTCTATCCCTGGATCGCCAAGACCCGTCACTCCACACCGGGCGTAGCTCTGATCTCGCCTCCGCCTCATCACGACATCTATTCGATCGAAGACTTAGCTCAGCTGATCTACGATCTTAAGAATGCAAATAAGGACGCAAGGATCTCCGTCAAGCTCGTTTCGGAATCCGGCGTAGGAACGATAGCTTCAGGCGTTGCAAAAGCAGGCGCGGGCGTAGTACTCATCTCGGGCTACGACGGAGGTACGGGCGCGGCTCCGGCTTCCTCCATCCATAACGCAGGTCTGCCTTGGGAATTGGGCGTCGCAGAGACACATCAGACATTGATCCAGAACAACCTGAGATCGCACGTCGTCATCGAGGCAGATGGTAAGCTCTTAACGGGCAGAGATGTTGTAATTGCTGCCATGTTGGGCGCAGAGGAATTCGGTTTTGCAACTGCACCCTTGGTCACGATGGGCTGCGTCATGATGCGTGTATGCCATCTCGATACTTGTCCCGTAGGCGTTGCAACGCAGAACCCCGAGCTCCGTAAGAGATTCAAGGGCAAGCCCGAATACGTAGTGAATTTCATGATGTTCATCGCTCAGGAAATGAGAGAGATCATGGCAAAACTCGGCATCAGGACGATCGACGAACTGGTCGGAAGATCTGACCTTCTGGCTCCCAAGAAGTTCCCTGAGGAATCACATCCGGCGGGCCTCGACATGAGCGTCGTTCTCGACAATCCTTACTCAGGAAGAGCTGACGTAAAGCAGCATTTCGAGAAGGAGGACACGTTCGATTTCGAGCTCGAAAAGACGATCGACGAAGCGGTGATCATACCTTCATTTGCAGAGTCTTTTGAAGAAGGTAAGAAGCAGAGCATCGATGTTAAGATCACGAACCTCAACAGGACACTAGGAACGCTTTTCGGTGCCGAGATCACTAAGAAATTCGGCACCTCTCTTCAGGAAGACACGTTCGAAGTCAACTGCAAGGGTTCTGCCGGCCAGAGCTTTGGCGCGTTCATTCCGAAGGGTCTCACAATCAACGTTGAAGGCGACGCAAACGACTATTTCGGCAAGGGCCTGTCAGGAGGAACGCTCAGCCTCAAGGCTTCCGAGCACTTCGCTTTCAGGGCTGACGAGAACATCATCGTCGGCAACGTCGCACTCTTCGGTGCAACGTCAGGCAAGGCTTTCATCAACGGTGTCGCTGGCGAGAGATTCTGCGTAAGAAACTCCGGTGCGACGGTTGTCTGCGAAGGTACGGGCGATCACGGATGTGAGTACATGACGGGCGGCATCGCGGTCATCTTAGG
>JAILIB010000024.1 GCA_024695505.1 Saccharofermentans sp. | reverse complement strand
TTTCGTGAATCCCAGGCGGAATTCACGAAATCCTTCACGTTTATGTGCCGTTTCGTGAAAAAAACGTGAAACGGCGTTAGCCTATATCACTTTCCTGTGTAATTACCGTCGAGCCTGCCGTACGCGAGCACGTTTCCTTTGCCGCCTGATTTGTCCGTATCAAGGCCGTTAAATATCTCATTAATGTTGTTTCCGCCTGCATCAAAGAAGAAAGATTTCTTAGAAGGCTCGCCCTTCAGTGCGAAAACGAAAACCGAATAAGTATGTGTTGAGCCCCTCGGCGGATAAGGTCCGACATACTCCGCGCCTTCCCCGCCTCTTCTGTTGTAAGCGCCTTCGGCCAAAGAAGTCTCTGTCGTGAAAACGTCCATGTGGAGCCAGTTTCCATCGATCATGATGACCACGTACCCGGAAGCGCCATCGACCTTGTCCCACTTGAGATCGGGCGAAAGCTTCTCGCCGGCGAGGGCGATCTTGTTATCCCATGTGCCTCTGTTTACCAAAGAAGAAGTAACTTTGAATGAAGTAAGATCCTTGAATGACTCGTTGGTAATGAAAGTGTCGGACTGCGCAGCCATGAACTCTTTCAGGCCGGCATTCTTAACCTTTGCGGGTACCTTTAGAACGCTCTCACCCTGGCCTATGTCGACCTTGAGATCGGTCGAACCGTCAGCATTTATAACTGCTCCAAGCACCTTTACGCCGGGAAGGTTCATCTTGTTTCCGCCGCTCGTGAAAACAACGTCGGCAGTACCCGTCATCTTGACGTCCATGGTAGAAGAACCGTCGCCGCCTTTGTTTACGGTCGCCTGGACACCGCTGATGTCATCGCCGAAACGGAAATAGATAGTCGCCTTCTGGCCCTTGAATGAATTGTCCAGAGCGGGATAGAGGGATTTGGCGTCATCAGTGCTGATTATGCGCACGGAATCGGGTATTTCAGAAGGAATAAGCTCCCACTTGAGGGTCTCGGCTTTTTCCAGTTCCCACTCGCCGTCCTTTGTCTTCTGGATATAGGAAGCTTCCCTTTCTATGACCTGGGGAAGCATGCCGTCCGTAACATTTACTCTCTCATTCTCTGTCTTGGTCTTCGGCTTGTAAGCGCAAGCGCCAAATATACCGATCGTCATTACTGCAATAAGCACAGCAGAAAACGGTCTGATCATCTTTTTCATAAACGGGTCCTCCGATAGGTTTCTATCGAAATCTTACTTTGCCGGACCCGTTACGAGTTAGAAATATCGTCACGAAATGGTGTAATATCAGCACATGCCTTTCATCTGCTTCTGGTATTCGGTCGCCGACATGCCTGAATGCTTTTTAAATACTTTCGAAAAGTAGTTGTGATCTCTGTACCCGCACAAGTTGCTTATCTCGCTGATAGTTAGATTTGAAGACTGCAGGTATCTCTTTGCAAGAGTCATTCTCATATTCTCAAGATAAGCCATGCATGACATCGAAGTTTCCTTGTAGAACGCATCGTTCAGCACGTTCTTGTTAACTGAAAAACGCCTGGTGAGGCCAGCTATCGTAATGTCGTCAGCTATGTTTTCGAAAAGGTACATCGCTACCTTCGCGACAAAACGGTCCCTGAAAAGCTCATACTGCCTGAAAGCCCTGTAAAAATCTGCGGTAGCGGTAAACAGGATGGAATTGATAAAGTAACGTATCCTCAATATCCAGAAGTTGTCAGGCTGATTTTCGATATCGTATTTAACGCTCTTGAAGAATCTGTTTAATACTTCATACTCCTGGGTGATCAAGGTCCAGTACCTGATGTTCCTGTCTTGGGAAGTGAACTGCGAAAGCAAAAGATAATCCTGATAGAGCGAGCCTGAAAAGCAGTCTTCAAACTTAACGTCGCCTATGACGGCGGCGACCATCTTTTCGTCCCATTTCATCTCTTCTGCGCCTTTTACTGTGCTGAAGAACTTATCGTATCTGCCTGAATCAATGGCTTCAAAAGTGAATTCTTCCCTGATGAACGTGGGCTTGAAACAGATCGTGTCGCACTTGACGTTGCTCTCTGAGACCAGCCTGAAATCGGCCTTTTCATTTAACACGATCCCTGCGGGAGCGGAGATCATCTTATACTCGCCGTCCTCTTCGACGACGAATGAACCTGATGAGACAAGCACCAGCTTGTAATTATCTTTGTCGTTGAGATGCCCGGAAAATCCTTTAGTCTGTTCGTAGAAAACATCTATCGAACAGTCCATTGAAGCTCTCTTGCTCCAGGTCTTCAATTCCATATCAGCGGTACGATGCGCCGACGACGAACAGGCAGATGATCAGAACGTAGTAGATGAACATCACGGCATAAAGGATCGTGGAACCCAGACCGTAGAAAGTCGCGGCGCGGCTTAACATCGAACAGATCTTGATCCTTTGAGTGTGAAGTCCGCCCTTTGCAATGTAATCGAGGACCTTCTTCCTGTTGCCTATGCCCTTGAAGATCGCGATGATGCTGCAGACCGGGAGACCTGCGAGAACGCATGCTATGATCGCGCTCTTGAGGAGCGCGTTTGCAGTAGCGAGATACTGATAATCGACAGCCTGATATCCCGGAGTCGTATAGTACTGCTGTTGCTGATAGGGCTGCTGGTAGTTGTTGTTTTCCATGTTTGATCTCCTTATTGTTCCAGATCTCTCTCAGTCCAGTGCCCGTCTTTCCAGTGGGCTTTTGTAATGGTGCCAAAGCTTAAAGGCGACAGCATCGGGATCGCTATCTTGCGGAGTGTCTCGTCTGACAGGCGGAAGTTTTCAGCATATTCAGCGCCTGCCGCCCTGATGCTCTCGAGATAAACGTCCTGCTGGCGCTTTGCCTTGCCGGTGACAAAGATTTCGCCCTCGGGGCAGAGGATCGCGGTGTAGTTGCCCTTGCCGCAGATAAGGTCGTACTGGGCAAGGAGCGCGGGATAAACGGGCTCTGCTTCAACATAGCCGCAGGAGCTGATGAGGACCATCTTCTTTTCGAGCATTGAGGGGTCACGCAGCTCGTTGAATGTCGTATCGGATTCAGACTTGTCGCCCATGTAAGGCATTACGAGCTGCAGGCACCTGTCGGTCATGGCCTTCATCTGCGACGGCATGCCGTAGAAATATAGCGGATAGCTCTCGATGATGACGTCCGCCGACTTGATCGTGGCGATTATCTCATCCATGCCGTCTCTTATGACGCACTTGCCTTCAGAACTCTTCCAGCATGTAAAGCAGCCTTTGCAGGGCTTGATGTCCTTGGCGTAGAGGTCGATCTGCTCGATGACCGTGCCTTCGGGGAAACCTTCGGTGAACGCTTTCGCGATCCTTATCGTGTTGCTCCTGTCGCACTTGGGGCTGCCATTTAATATGAGTACCTTCATTCCTTGTTCCATCCTGTTGCTGATATGTGTTCTTTAAAGAGACAGGCCGCCATCGAGCACAAGGACCTGGCCGGTCATGTATGAAAAGCCGTCCGAGCAAAGGCTTGAGACGACGTTTGCGACGTCATCGGCCGTTCCGAATTTCTTCATCGGGATCGAATCGATGTATTTATCGACCAGATCTCCTGGGATCGACTTGAGCATATCGGTTCCGACAAAGCCCGGAGCGACAGCATTTACGCGGATACCGCGGGGAGCTAATTCCTTGGCCATGGTGGCGGTCATGGAATTGACCGCGCCCTTGGTCGCACTGTAAACAGTCTGGCCTTCGACTGCCAGTACGGAGCTGACAGACGAGATGTTTATTATCACGCCGGTTCCCGCACCTGCCATGCGGAGCGCAGCCTGCTGCGCACAGTTGATGTAACCCTGGATGTTTATCGCAAGGCTCTTTTCAAGAGAAGGCTGGTTGACCATCAGAAGGTAAGCGTCATCAACGACGCCCGCGTTGTTTACGAGTACGTCAAGACCTCCGAAGTCTTTCCTGATCTCGCGGAACATCGCCTTGACCTCGTCGATCTTTGAGGTGTCAGCCTTGTAAGTGACTGCCTTCACGCCGAGAGAACGGATCTCTGCAGCCGTCTGCTCAGCCTTTTCGGTGTTGCTGTTGTAGTTGACCGCTATGTCATAGCCGTCCTTTGCGAGCCTTATGGCGATCGCCTTTCCGATACCGCGTGAAGCGCCGGTTACCAAAGCAGTCTTTCCCATACCGATTCTCCGTTATGCCTTCTTGAGGACTACCGCGGTGTAGATTCCGCCCGCGCCGAAGGATACCGCCATAGCATAATCTCCGGTAAGTCCTTCCATGTCCTTTGCCGCCCGGGCAAGTGAAAGAGCTGCTGAAGCCGCCCTCGCCTCACCTGTTTCCGTCCTGACGTTCCTTATCTCCACGCCGTTCGTAAAGATCTCTGAAACGGCGCTGTTCATGATGTCATCAACAATACTGATGCCGTCCGCAAATCCGTAGATGACCGATACGTCATCAGCCTTGATGCCTGCACTCTCAAGAGCCTCTCCGATCGCACGCGAGAGCGCGTCTTCCGTTCCCGTCATCTTGTCGTAGGGCACGGAATGCCTTGCCGTCGCGTAGCCTGCGATCTGCGCATACTTTTTGCTGCCGCGGGCTTCAGCGCTCTTTGCGGATTCAAGTATCAGCGAGACTGAGCCTTCGCCCAGGACAATGCCGCTGTCCTTTCCGTTGCCGAGGAGCCCTGCGTTTTCATAAAGCTCATGTTCTATGTCCGTAAGTTCATCGGTTCCGCCGGCGAGCATGATATCCTCTTCGCCGCGGCGGATCACCTCGCAGGCATGCATGACGCTCTGAAGTCCCGCCTGAAATCCGTTTGCGATGGTGACGTTATAACCCTTGATCCCCGTGAAGATCGAAAGGTATCCGCCTGCCGCGTTGTAAACGGTGTTGGGGAACATGAACGCGCTGCCGTTCTCTATGCCCTTTTCGATAACGAGCTTCTGGAAATTTACGATCTCAGTGATCGGGCCGTCAGACGTTCCGACGACGATACCGACATCGCCCGAATTCGTATCATCCACTTTGATCTGCGCGTCAGCCAGAGCCTCGATCCCGCTTAAGAGAACGAGCTCGCTGAACCTGTCGAGCTTTCTTAAGAAAGCGGTCTTGACTTCATGCTTCTTGAACAGCTCGGGACTGAGATCAGCCCTGTAGTCAGAGGCTCCTTCTGCCATGACGCCGGTAACCTCTCCGATGCCTGTGATATAGATGGGATCAGTGTTTCCGGCGTTCTTTATATCGCGGGGTTCTTTGGAAAAAATGATGCTCGCATTGTTTCCGCCGAACGCGAAAGAGTTCGACATGCAGACCTTGAGGTCCTTCGCCTTTTTCTCATTCGCGATGAAATCTATACCGCCGGACTTCTCCTCGAGGACTTCAAAATCATCGCCTTCATAGCCGACTGTCGGGGGAACCTCGCCGCGCCTGATCGCCTCAACGGTCAGTACCGCTTCGATCGAACCTGCCGCACCGAGACAATGGCCCGTCATGGATTTGGTCGAGCTGACCGAAAGATCCGGATCAGAACCGAAAAGCGTATTAAGCGAAAGGAACTCTGCTTCATCGTTCTTGGAAGTGCCCGTGCCGTGTGCGTTGATGTAATCGATCTCGGAAAGATCCACGCATGAATTGGCAGCTGCACGCCTGATCGCGCTCATCTGACCTTCGCCGTCCGGCCTCGGAGCGGTGATGTGATATGCATCAGAACTTACGCCCGCGCCAAGAACGTCGCAGTATATCTTTGCGCCGCGTGCAGCCGCATGTTCATAGCTTTCGATTATGAGAACGCCCGAGCCTTCTCCTATCGTGATCCCGTCACTGTGGTTAAACGGCGAGCACTCTTTTTCGGAGAGAGCGTGAAGCGCATGGAAACCCGCATAAGCAAGAGACGAAAAACTGTCGCAGCCGCCTGCGATGAAGACGTCCGCCTTGCCTGACCTTATCACGTCGCAGGCATCCGCAAGGCTCATGGTTCCTGCGGCGCAGGCATTTACGATGTTAGCCGTAATACCGTCCAGACCGAAATGCGCGGCGACGTTGTTTGCGATCGCGGAAGCAGGCATCTTCAGGATGTCGTTTTTGTCGGCTGCCCTGCCCTCGTAGCTGTCTGTATAGTATTTATCGATGCTTGCCGCGCCGCCGATGCAGGTTCCTAATATGACGCCTATCCTCTTGCGGTCTTCGGAATCAATATCGAGTCCCGCGTCGGCAATAGCCTCGCCGGCCGCCTTTATGCAGAGCAGCGTCGTTCTGTCGTAGCCGTCCTTGCAGAGCTCATCGTCACTTAAAGCGACTTCGGCTCCCTTGTGGGAATAGCAGCCGTCTGTGGCAAAAGACGCCACGTCCTTAATTCCGCTCTTCCCTGAAAAAGCAGATGCCGCACAAGACGCGGCATCGTCACCAAGCGCACACACGAGGCCCATGCCCGTGATCACGCATCTTTTGATGCTTTCAGGCATATCAGTCCTCTTTGTGTTCTTCTACGTACTGTGTAAGAGTTCTTATCGACTGGAAGTTCTCTTTGCCGGAACCGGACATGTCAACGCCGAACAGATCTTCAAGTCCGACAATGATCTCGATGGAATCGATAGAATCAAGTCCGATATCCTCTCCGAAAAGCTCTGAATCGTACTCAAGCTCGTCTTCAGGGATCCTGAGTCTCTCTACGAGCATCTTCTTAATCTTCTCAGCAATTTCCTCATTCATTGGAACACTTCCTCCGCTTTATACATACTAAAATAAGTTTATACCACAATCAGGTGCTTTCTTCCAATTCAGGGGCAGGCAGAACGGCATAGAACTTCACGGCCGCCGTAGCCTTGTCCAGGTCAGTCAAAGGGATCCTGTACCTGCCGCCCCAGGATGACACCTCAAGGAACTTATCGTCGATCCCGGTACAGGTCACCCAGTGGAACCCGACCTTACTCGGAACGTCATAGTCATTAAGCAGTGTAACATTGTTAAAAGGCGCAGCTATCAAGGCTACCACGGGTACGCCCTGCTCCAGGTAAGATTTTACCCTCTCCTCATATTTGAAGACGAAACCTTTGACCTTTATCCTGACGTTTCTGGATGCAGCGAGCTTTTTTATCCCCCGCTTGAACCGTCCGGTGCTGACACCGAAACTGCCCAAAAACTCGCCGCCGAAGATCTTCTTCGGTTTTTCGTGTTTTCCGGGAAGAAGGATCGGCCTGATGAACCTGGACGCCTCGTCAAAGCGCTTCAGGTATTCATCCCTTGAGAGTTCGCCTTCTCCCGCGATCCTCATGACCGCATCGAGTCCTGCGATGATGCCGCATCCGCAGTTCTGCATAAGAGGCGTGGGAGCCCACATCTGGCTGCCTCCGAAGCTTCCGTCGATCGACGGGGGAGCAGTCAGTATCTTCGGCCTGCTTAATCCTGTGGGACCGGTGATCATGTGATAAGGGCCTCCGCCCAGGCTCCCTCGGGAGGCATTCCCGGAAGAGCGACTGCGCCCGCGCCTTCAAGCATGGCACGGCTCTCATATATGTTGGAATTCCGCGGGACCGGCGCCATAAAGCACCTTATTCCCTTAGCTGTCCATTTTCTTACCTTGGGAACGAGCTTTACGTCCGCAGTTCCCGAATGGTGGCAGGTTATCAGGACCGTGTCGAATCCGTCGTCCAGAATGCCCGGGGTAGGTGCGGCAGGGATAACCTGTATCCTGTGAAGCTTTTCGGATGCAAGGAATGCCTCCGAAGCTCTCCTGTATCTCTCTGATGAAAAATCGGTATCAGCGCTGTCCGGCCAGACTCCGTAATCTCCGTAAATGTCTGGCGAGGTGACCTTGTCTGCGGGTACTATCGCGGGGATTCCCTCATGCGTGGTAAACACGACGCCGCTGTTTCCCTGACGGACCTGTCCGACCGCAAAGTCAATATTTACAAAGGCATCCGTGCCTTCTGAATCAGGCGGGATCTTGGATCCCGTGATGACGAACGGTATCGCAAGATGCGCCAAAACCCTTACCGCGATCTGCGCGAAATAGGCCATCGTATCCGTTCCGTGAAGGATTATCATGCCGTCAGGACGGCTCTTTGAAGCAGCCCCGGAAACGGCCTTCAGAACGTCCCTGTAATCCTCGGGACGGGCGTTTTCCGAAGAATAATTGGCAGGCGAGATAAACTCGAATTCACCGGGCGTCTTTGCAAGATAGGAAACGATCGGCGATTCGGTTCCGAGCTTTACTAATCCGTCACTTACGGACGATGAGACCGTTCCACCTGAAGCTGTTACAAGTATCCTTGCCAATGTTGGTCCGCCGCTCCTTTTAATGTAGAATATTCCCAGTAAATTATAATTCACGAGGCATCATATGAGAATAGTTAGCTGGAACGTAAACGGCATCAGAGCCGTGGCCGGAAAAGGTTTTGCGGACGCCGTAAAGGCAATGGACGCCGACATCATCGGCATACAGGAGACCAAGGCACAACCGGAACAGCTTGGCCCTGAGATAACGGAACTCGAAGGCTACAAGAGCTGGTTCTATTCGGCAGAGAAGAAGGGCTATTCGGGCACCGCACTCTATTCGAGGATCGAGCCGGAAAGCGTTACGTTCGGTCTTGGGACAGACGAGTTCGACCACGAAGGAAGGACTATCTGCGCGGATTTCGGCAAGTTCGTACTGTTCAACATCTACTTCCCAAATGGCGGAAGAGGCGACGACTATGTAAAGTTCAAGCTCAGGTTCTACGACTGCTTTCTTGACCGCGTGAGAGACCTTGAATCCAAGGGCCG
>JAILIB010000021.1 GCA_024695505.1 Saccharofermentans sp. | reverse complement strand
GGTGCTGTACGCCTTCACGTTCTCCATGCCGTTAAACACGGAAAGATCCGGATACCACATGTAGCCTGCGTAAGTCGGATTGACGAGTGTCGCGTCAAATCCGTTCTTCGTAAAGATCGACGGCATGAGCTTCAAAGCTTCGTCGTACTTCTCTGGGAGAGCCTTGTCGGTCCTCAGGTTCATCTGCTCGGGCGTGTATTCATAGCCTCCGAGGAGCGCGGGCACGGCCGAATTGGTATGCGTTCCGAAAGACGCCGTGTTGTGGTAGTAAACGAAGCCGTCGTAGATGGAATTAAGTTCAGGTTTTTCCTTGAAGATGTAAGGCACCATCGGTCCGACGGCACGGTCAGTCATGATGACGATGACGTTCTTTCCGTTCTTGGAGAGCGTGAACTCGGCCTTGGATGTCTCAGACTTTTCAGCCAGCTTGTAGCCCTCCGTCACCTTGCCGATGCTCGTCAGTCCGAGTATGCCGAAAACAAGCGCCGCCGAGAAACAGATCACGGGCGCGGTGTATTTTCCGAACTTCGTCAGGAGGAAGCAGACCAGCGCGCCTCCTAAAGTGACCGCAAGGCTCAGGATCATCGCTTTGACGGTAAACGTGGGCGAATCCTTATATTCCAGGTAGTTCGATATGTCACCGAAATCGTTGCTGAAAAGCTTGGAGTTCAGTATCGCTGACGTGGCGAGTATGAACATGATGTAAGACATGATCTTCCTGCCCTTGACCGATGCCAGCGCAAAGAATATACAAGGCCAGACGAGGAACAGTCCGAATCCCTTCGCGACCGTGTCTATGATGTCGATCATGGGGTTGGCCATGGTGTAGAGATTGACGAATTCCTCGGGTGCGGAAGACACCGTCAGCATCGGCAGATAGAAGCCGGTGTAGATAGCAAGCGTAAGCGATGAGCAGATGAATATTGCCTTGTGCTTTGAGTCAAGCTTCAGAGAGCCCGGCTTTACTGCCTTTAAGTGCTTTGCGATCTGCTTTTCCGCCTTCTCCTTCCGCTTATTAGCTAAGAACTTGTTTACGATGTTCTTGCCCAAAGAGAAGAGGTTGTTGCAGATCCAGTAGAGTACGAGTCCCGAAGGAGACTGGTACAAAAGCACGAGGAAGACGGCGGCAAGGCCGTACATCTGTATCTTCGTCTTGAGCGGGAATCCCTTTGCGTAGATGAAGCTCGCGACAACGTTTATCAGCGTCATTATCACCGGCAGGATATTCAAAGTGAACGATCCGATGGTTACGAGCCCGTCAGGCGCGGAAAGGTTTGCAATGGGTCCGAGTTTCACGTTTGCGAGGAGCTTGTTGTCCGACAGCATGTTGTAAGCCGCCATGAAGAACGGGACCTGCAGAAGGATCGAAACGGAGCTCTTGAGAACGTTCAAAGGGCTGTAATCGTTCTGTCTGTAGCAGGTCTGAAGGAGCATGAACCTCTCGTCGCCCGTGAAGGTCTGCTTGATGTGCTTTACCATCGGGGCGATCGCGTTTTCCTTGTCCTTCGCCTCTTCCTGGACCTTGTCGGCACGGTTATAAAGCGGCAGAACGATGATGTTTACCACGAGGCTCAGTACGATTATCGAAAGTACCGTATTATTGCCTGAAACCTTCGAGATTATCGCGAAGATCATCTCAAGGAGATATTCGATCGGGTACAGCGTCAAAAGATAAAGAACGTTCAAAAAGCTCATTTCTTGCCCTCCGTTTCCACAGAAGGTGCGGCCTTCTTTTCAAGCTCTGCAAGCTTTTCGATCAGGTAATCGGCGGTAAGTGAAGCGCTCTTTCCGATATTGCACCAGGTCTCATCGCGCGCCTCGGTTATCTTCGAGCTCTCGCGGCTGTCCTTAATGCATGAATCGATCTGCTCTTTGACCTGTCCGATGTTCTCTGAATTAAGCTCTTTGCCGAGTTTTCTTATCGTGCTTAGCATCCAGGTCTCGCCTTCGATGCACCATGCGTCGTAAGGGTCCTTTTTGAACTCCGCATTGGTATAGATAACAGGCTTGTTGAATATGAACGCAAAATCGTACATGATGCCCGAGTAGTCCGAGATCATGATGTCCGATCTGGCAAGCACGTCGAAATTGTTGTTGTCCCTGTTCCAGTGAAGCTTTTTGCTCTCGGGATACTTAGCCATAAGGCTTTCTATCGTCTCCCTGTCAGCCGTGAAAGACTGCGGATGCGGACGGATCGTTATGTCATATCCCGTTGCGATGAGCTTGTCGATGAGCGATGACCCGTACTTGACCAGAAGGCTGCTCGCGCCCCATGAAGGCGAAAGAAGAACGGACGTAACACCGGGCTTCTTTACCTCATAGTTCTTGGCGTGCTCATACATCGTGTCGAGATAGGGGATGCCGACCATCCTGATCTCTTTTGCAGGAAGGTTCCTCTGCTTTTCGAGCTCCCTTACCTGCTTCTCCTGAAATTCTCCGGAAAGCAGGAGCGCATCGTAGTAATCAAGGCCGTAAAGCCTGTAAAGCGAGATGTCTCCGCATGCATGAAGGATGTGAACGTAATAATCGACGGTCTTTGAGCGCTTCCACTGGAAGACGTCGAGCGACGGCGTCGTTGAGAGCACTATCCCTGCGTTTAACATGTTCATCTTCGCGAAAGCCTTGTTGCCCTCGCCGATGAACTCGCATTTGATGTTCTCATATTTGGCATCGAGAGCCGGATCATCGGGTGATGCAGTCATGTAAACCGCCTTCTGGCCGCGCTTTTCGAGCTCGTCACAGATCGGCCTGAAAGTGGACCAGTATCTCTTGTTGTCGGAGAACATGACGATAGGGATCTTCTTGGCGTTCCTCTCATTCTGGTTCTTGACGCCGGCCATGTTCTTGGCCTTGATCCAGAGAATGCGCACGACATAGACCACAGCGCTGATGGCGCTGATCAGTATCGTGAAAAGCATGCTTCCCGTGCCGGGATCTATGTAAAGGTTAACCATTTTTCCTCTCGAAATGCCTTAATTTTAAGGCTCGGCTATTATACTCCCTGAAAATAGCCGTTTCAACCTTTAAATAATAATAAAGCGTTTGGTGACCGCAGCCCCGAAAATGGTGCGTCTGTAACAAACAGGAGTCCGATAATTACGAAATATTGCCTATAATGGCACTTTTAAAGTTAAAGGTCAGATGGTAAAGTTATTATTTGGTATCTAAGGGGGTTCTGTATGAAAAAACTTCTGTTGATAAAGACAATGGCACTATCCGCCGCAATAGCGGCGACGTTCGGACTCGCTTCCTGCAATCAGGCAGAGGGCGATCCTACTGATACAACGCCCGCGGTAACTTCCGGGACGGAAATGTCGCAGACCAACCAGTCAGGCGGACAGCAGGGCGCAGATCCCGCTGCCACGACCGCTGACGAAAACGTCAAGATGGACTACAAGGCTGCGAAAACTATAACCGCGGCAACAACCGATAAAAAGAAGACTTACACGAGCTCCAATGCTGATGAGAGCGCTCTTATAGTAAACGGCAAGAAGACCGTTAATCTCACGACCCCCGTTATCGAGAAGAAGGGCGGCGATTCAACATCGGTCCAGAACAGCAACCGCTATGGCGTAAACGCCGCATTCCTTGCGATCGGAAGCCCCAAGGTCCTCATCTCGGGCGGAACTATAACCTCTAAGGCAAAGGGCGCTGCAGGCGTCTTCTCATACGGCGGATACGGCGAAGTAAACGGTATTTCCGGCGACGGCACGACCGTAACGGTCAGCGACGCTACAGTCACGACGGACGGTGAGGATTCCCCTGCCGTCATGGCATCAGGCGCAGGAAAGATCAGCGCAACAAACCTCACAGTCACAACAAACGGAAACAATTCCCCTGCGGTCGGTTCTGACAAGGGCGGCGCAAACATTACCATTTCAGGCGGAACCTACACCACGGGCGGCGTTGGTTCTCCCGCGATCAACAGCACGGGAACCGTTACTGCAAAGGGTGCAAACTTTGAGACGGCTCAGTCCGAAGGCGTCGTCATCGACGGCAACAATTCCGTCAAGCTGACAAACTGCAATCTCACGATAAACAACACCAAACTGAGCGGCAATACCAGATTCTTAAACTCCATCAGGCTCTTCTGGTCCGTTCCCGGCGACACGAACAACTGCCAGACGTCTTTCACGATGTCTTACGGCACGCTCACCAGCAAGAGCGGTCACGTCTTCCATGTCACGAACACCAATGCCATCATCAGCCTGAGTAATGTCACGCTCGTTAATGAGGACAAGGCAAAGAACGTCGTCCTCCTTTCAGTCTGCCCCGACAGCTGGACCGGAAACGTCAACGTTGCAGTCTTAAACGCAGCAAAGACCGCTCTGACAGGAGACATCCTTGTTGCGAAAAAGGGCAAGCTCACGGTCAACTTCTCTTCCGGAACATCCTGGACCGGCACGATCAAGGGCGTCATAACCGATGCAAACGGCGAGAAGGTCTCTGAGGAACAGGGCATCGTATACGTAAACATGAGTTCCGACTGCACATGGACGCTCACCGAAGATGCTTACATCACGCACTTCTCCGGCAACATGGACAACGTAAACCTTAACGGTCACAAGCTCTACATCAGCGGCACGACCACCACTCCTACGGCTGCTCCGACTCCCAAGACGGTTATCAAGAAGCCTACTAAGAAACCGACGAAGAAGCCGACCAAAAAGCCTACGAAGAAGCCCACCAAGAAGCCGAAGGCAACAACAGCAACAACAGCAACAACAACTCAGGCTAACCCTTAAGTCTTTTAAACTAAAATTAAAGTAATCTCTGTATATTGACCATATGGCTCATGAGACTACACTGTACAGCGTATTAAGAGTCCCGGAAGAGGCATCTGCCGAGGAGATCAAGCAGGCTTACCGTAAGCTTGTCAAGCTTTGGCACCCCGATCTTCACCCCGATGACATGTCGGCAGAGAAGCGTATGGCAGAGATCAACGAGGCTTATACGGTTCTTTCGGATCCCGCAAAAAAGCTTAAATACGACAATACGCTCTCTTCAAAGCGCGCCCAGGAACGGGCAAGGCAGGAAGAGGAGCAAAGGAAAGCCGCCCGCGCCGCAGCAGCGGCCCAGGCTGCCAAAGCTGCCGCCAACCGTGCAAACGCTTCTGATCCTTCCAAAAACCGTCCCGCTTACCGTGACCCTGACCGTCCGCCGCGCGCTCCAGGCGATTATTTCGTTGACTTCACGAAGCCTGAAGAACCCTCTTCACCGTTCGTCGTTTCCGAAAACGGCGCCCCCGCGGGATACCGCTCAGGCGATGAGGGATCGGGTTCTGCCCCGGCTTCAGTTAAAAAGTCTTCAGGGCCCGCCCCTGACGTCCATACAGCCGGCGAAAAGGGTATGGAAAGCTTTTCTGTTGCATTGTGCGTATTTTTCCCGCTCATAATCCCGATCGTCAGGAAACACTTAAAGGAATCTCTTGAACTGTATCCGGACAGCCCTCACTATCAGGACTGCTTCGCGTCCCTTAAGATCGTTTCCGTTTTCGCGGTCCCTCTTTGGGCGTTTCTCGTTTTTCTTATACTGAAAGCGGTATTAAAGTTCTGAGGCTTTTTTGTAAGCGTTGTAACAATGTTACCCGGGCTGCGCTCAGTCAAAGTAGTGCACTCTGGCCTTGGGATTTACCTTCAGATTGACGTAATCGAGCATCAGCCTTGAGAACTTGTTTTCCGTGTTCTTCGGATGCCACTGGACGCGCCTGATGTGATCCTTGTACTTGCTCTTATTGGAGCCGCCTCCGTAATTGACCTCGATATTCGACTTAAGGGTGTCATAGGCCTTTCCGTCGAAAAGATAATATACGCCGGTGACAACGTTCTTTTTGAATTCGATCTCCACGGACCTGATCCTCACGCCGAAAACGACTATGTCGGTGCCGTCGTTGTTGATGTAGGTCATCGTGCCGTTGCCCTTCTTGTCGATGTTCTCGGAAGGATAGTATTTGCCGAGTTCTTCACTGACCTCCGTGTATGTGAGGCCCTTGCGCGTCGCGCGTCCGATAGACTTAATCAGTTCAAGAGCTTTGTATTCCTGGGTGGAACAGCTGTATCTGAGCTCGGTGGCAAATCCCCTGCCGCTTCCGTTCATGCGTCCGTAACTGACCGTAATGACTCCCCTGCCGTCGTAAAGGTTCCACTGCGAACTGAAATCACGGTTTTCCGAAGGATTTCCGTATGTTTCAGCGACCTTTTCGCGTATCTCGTACAGATGATCGCCCCTGAAGATGAACGAATAAGCCGTCAGATCCGCTCTGGGATCGATCTTGAGAACGACCGCTGAGGCGTTCGCCTTGAGCGGCGCGAACTGCCCGATGCTGCCGTCTGAAGTGACGTCGTAGGCCTTGTCGGAAACATAAGTCTCCGTACCGTCGGCGGTCACGCCAGCCTTTGTCATGCTCATTTTCTTCTTTTCTATCTCGCCAATGGTCATTCCGAGCTTTATGGCGGGCATCTTGTCAGCCTTTTCGGGAGTCTTTGCCTCTTTCGTGTAGATGTACTGAAGGAAAGTGTGCTCAACCCTGTCGGCATCGGCGGTCCTGACCGTCAGATAGAGCAGGGTCTGGTCCGCCAGATCCCAGTAAGCCGAGTCGCCGCTCCTGAAGACCGGCTTTCCGTATTCATACGTCAGGGTTTCCAGGATCTCCTGGTATTTTTCCTTTTCAAGAAGATAACTGAATGCGTAAAGTCCGTCCGCCTTGTCCGCGCTGAGCGTCACGATCGAACAGTCGAATCCTCCGACCTTGGTCTTGCGCAGATAGGAAATATATGTCGTGTTCTTCTCATCCGATGAATTTGATGCGTTCTCGGAAAGGACGTCCGGGTACTTGATCTTAATGTCAAAAGCAGGCGTGCCCCATTTGAGATCCATGCAGTCGGCAGGAACGCTGCCTTCCGGATAGGATCCTTTGAAACTGGCGTACTTTACAGGCGAAGACTCGTTGGTATTGGAGGTCTGGGATGTCTTGATGGTCTCGCTTTCTTCGGGAACGCTGTTCTTGTGTTTGTTCATTGCGGCTGCAGCTGCGATACCGATGCCAAGGATCAGGACGCCCGAAACGATGAGAAGTATTATCCCGGCTTTGCGGTCGGGAGTATCGGAAACGAAGTTATCCTCTGTCTTGGCATTGAAACGCTTTTCCATATGGATTCAGTATACTTCACTCTTCGGGCTTTTTATATGTCAGTTCAAGCCCCATCGTCGTCTTTACCATCCTGCCGAAAAGCGAGATGTTTACCGTGACGAGACGCTTGTGGCGGTCCACGTGGACAATGTCGCCCTCAAGGCCCATCATGGGACCTGAAACGACCGTTATCTTGTCGCCTTCCTTGTAGCCTGTGGAGATCTCGACAACGTTGTCGCGTCCGGCGATCCTGTTGATGAAAGCCTTTTCCTCATCGTTTACGGTCAGTATCACATCGGCCGCCTTTAAGAGCCTGTGATAGCCGGGTACCTTTGTCAAAGCCTTGTCCAACGCCCCGGGATCATCCGTGACCATGAAGACGTAGCCCGAATAGAGCGGCCTCGTCTCCCTTCTCCATTCGCCCCTGTATTTCTTGAGCCTTACGTATTTCGGAACGAAAACGTCCTTCAGGACGTCTTTGGAAAGCATGTCTCCGCACGTTTCGCACACCTCGTCCTCCTTGCCCGTGGTCACTCTCGCGACGACCCAGGCAGGCTCGTTTAATACGTTGTCAGCGATGTTTTCGTTCTCCATGTCTTTCCCGCTTTTCAGATTTTTACGCAATAATTCTGCACCGCGTATATTATGCCTTAAATAATACGACAATTATATGGAATATCTGAAACACGCGCGCCCCGTAAAATAGTATAATTCACTCACTTCAACAAACGGGGGTCACCATGACCAAGGCAGGACGCTTCTGGACGCTCAGATACATAATAATCAACGCGACGTATTTCGCCGTGTACAGCGGCATCCATGCCTACGCGTCCGTTTTCCTGCTCGAAAAGGGCTTCTCCAACACCCTGATCGGCATCACCCTCGCACTCGCCAACATCCTTTCGGTCATCTTCCAGCCGCTGGTCGCCGGCCTGATCGACAAGCAGGGCAGGCTCACGAACAGAAACGTCTCGATGGCTTCGACCGCACTTCTCCTTGCCGGCTCCATCCTCCTGCTCCTCATAAAGAACGGGATAGTCGTGATCTTCATTATCTTCGCGCTGATCTACACGGTGCAGATGGTGTACCAGCCGATCCTGACCGCGATGTATTTCGAATATGAAGCAGCCGGCTGCCACATCTACTACGGTCTTGCCAGAGGCTTGGGTTCCTGCGGTTTCGCGGTCGTCTCGGTCTTCACCGGAATGGCGATCGGAAGGTTCGGCGTCAACATCCTCATGATCCTGGACATTATATTCCTGACCATAGCGCTGATCGTACTCTACTTCTTTAAAAAGCCCGCTGTTACCGCTCCCGTTTCGTCTTCAGATGAGACCGAAGTCGCGCACAACAACCTGATCGTCTTCACGAAGACCTATCCCGCCTTCATGCTCTTCGTCGTCGCGGGCGTCTGCTTCTTTTTTGCGCACAACGCGATCAACGATTACATGATCCAGATAATCACTCCCCTCGGCGGAACTGAAGCTTCCATGGGCACTGCGGTCTTCATAGCGGCACTCCTGGAGCTCCCGACGATGGCGCTCATCAATAAGATAATGAAGAAGATCTCAGTCAAGAACCTGCTCCTGATCTCAGGCACGGCGTTCCTGATCAAGACCCTCCTGATGCTCGTCGCGCCCAACATGGCCGTTGTATATATCAGCCAGGCGATGCAGATATTTGCCTACGCGGTCTTCATCCCCGCAGGCGCCTACTTCGTAAACCAGACCATGGCAAAGTTCGACCAGGTCAAGGGCCAGGCCTACATCAACTGCTCTATCACCCTTGGCGGCGTGTTCTCAAGCTTCATCTGCGGCCGCCTTCTGGATATCAGAGGCCCGCACTTCATGCTTATAGTCAGCCTCGCAGTAACCACGGTTGGCCTTGTTATTGCGTTTGTGGCGTTGAAGGTTTTAGGAAAGCCATCCGTTAAAAACACATAATCCGCACTATACCCGTTTGACGTATATACTTTTCGCGGGTATATTTGGGATATGGAGGTATAAGCCATGGCTAAGAAAAAGATAGACACCCCTTCAATGGGTGAGATCCTCAGAGAGGATTTCATGAAGCCGATGAACATTTCGGCATACAAGCTGGCAAAGGAGATACACGTCCCGGTATCCAGAATACAGGCTATTCTTGATAACAACAGAAGGATCACCGTTGACACGTCACTTCGTCTGGCCAAGTACTTTGGTGTGTCAGACCGCTATTTCCTGGATATCCAGAATGATGTCGACATCCGCAACCTGAAGATAAGCATGAAGAGCGAGATAGATTCGATCAAGCCCGCCAATGATGTAGCCATCTGACCTTTTAGGCAATTCTGCGGAAAAGCGCTCTTAAACAAAATTCAGTATTGAACATTGTATAATACCGTGATATTCTCCCCTTATAGGCTGGAAACCTAAGGGGAGATTATTTTATGAGTAGCGACGACTGCTGTTTGAAGTATCCATTACTGATGGTCCACGGAATGGGCTTTCGTGACAGAAAACATCTGTGTTACTGGGGCAGGATCCCCAAAGCGCTTGAGTCTCACGGCGCGAATGTCTTTTTCGGACATCAGGATGCTGTAGGCTCGGTCGAGGGAAACGCCTTGACCGTAGCCAGGAGCCTGGATGAAATACTTAAGATCACCGGTGCTCCCAAAGTCAACATTCTCGCTCATTCCAAGGGCGGCCTCGAATCCAGATGGCTCGCAAATCACGGCTATGCCGACAAGATCGCCTCGATAACAACGATCGACACTCCTCACCACGGCTCGCACACGGTGGACTTCCTGATGAGAGCTCCCAAGTGGATGGTAAAAGCTGCTGCCAAGGGCACGGACATCTGGATGTGGATCTTAGGCGACAAGCACCCTGACTGCTTAGCCTGCTTCGACATCCTTACCACCAAGACTGCCGAGCAGTTCAATATTGAAAACCCCACGCCTTCGGACATCCTTTGCCAAAGCTACGGCTTCAAGGTCAAAGGCGCCTTTTCGGATTCCATTTTCTGCATCACCCAGCCCATCGTCAGGAAATTCGACGGCGACAACGACGGTCTTGTTTCAACAGATTCCATGCACTGGGCCAACTTCAGGGGCGTCCGCACTTCCACGAAAAAACGCGGCATCTCCCACGCCGACGTCGTTGACATGAGGCGCAGGAGATTTACAAAGCGCGCCCCTTCTTCCGATAATGAAGTCAGCGACATCGTCCCCTTCTATGTGGACGTTATAAGCGAACTCAAAGAGATGGGATATTGATCCTCCGTTGACATAGTTATCACGGGGTGTTACCCTTTATTAAACGTGTTTAATAATTGAGGACGCCCCTATGCAAAAAGAAGTAAAGACCGAGATAACCAAAGAGAAGCTGATCGCGGCAGCCGAAAAGCTGATCGCTGCCTGCGATGACCCTTTCAAGGTCACTTCAAGGCAGATAGCCGAAGAGTCAGGCATGCAGGCCGCCATGATCAACTACTGCTTCGGCTCGCGCGAGAACCTTATCTACGAGGTCTTCCACAGATACTACAAGGCGGCGCTCCACGACGCTGACGTCGAAAAGATCCTTACGTCAAACATTTCCCCCAAGGACAAGCTCAAAAAGCTCCATTACCTTGTCGCG
>JAILIB010000002.1 GCA_024695505.1 Saccharofermentans sp. | reverse complement strand
AGGTTGAAATATGCGTGGTTTGTAGGCGCAAAGATCGTATCCTTGTCAGACTTGCCTATGTAGAGGATAAGGAAAGTCTTGTCCTCAAGCCAGCAGTAAAGGACCTTTGTGTCAAGGTTGCCCGGGAAGCCTGTAGCTCCGTCAGGGCTTACGTAACTGAAAAGGATTCCGCCGCCGACGCAGCCGGGGATCCCCGCGATCTTGGAATCAGCGATCAGACTGTCAGCTTCGTCCTCGGTAATGGCTTTGCCGTCCCAAAAAACGTTCTGATAACCGGGATTGCCTGAATGGAGGTTGTTTTCACCCTCGTTCTTGGGGATCTGGTACTTGACGCCGTTGATCTCAAAAGAAGCATCCTTGATCCTGTTGGCAGAACGGCCTATGACCGCACCGTGGTTCGCGCCGTTGCCCATATACTCGTCAAGGCCCTTGCAGCCGAGCATGATGTCGGTGGGCTTGCCGTCCTTATCGGGAACAATGAGCTCCGTGATGACAGCGCCATAAGTCATTACCGTGGCCTCGTAGCCGCCGTCCATGGCAATGGTGAACGTCTTTGACTTAAGTTCGGGATTGCTTTTTGAAATGATCTCGCCGGTCTTGATACTCATACTGTTAAACCTCCACAGAGCTTTATTGCAGAAAATTATAGCACAAAGCAAGGTCTCTAAAGAGTCTCTTTAAAAAGATATAGCCAATCAATCAGATTCGTGTATAATGTTTACTGCACGGGGCATTAGCGCAGTGGGAGCGCATCACACTGGCAGTGTGGGGGTCACGGGTTCAAATCCCGTATGCTCCACCAAGCAAAACAGCGATCGGCATAAAAGCCGGTCGCTGTTTTTATGTGAATTACTGTTCCTGATATCTTATCAGTCAACCTGAAATCTTTCGAAAGACACGCCCGAACCGCCTGTGCAGAATACATCTCCGATAAAGCTCAGCTTACCGTTTGAACCGATGTAAGGCTGAATGAAATCATAAGAGATCTGCGCGAAGTTTTCTTCCAATGCAATCTTGTCAACTTCATCCAGGCCCTCGAGAGTGAGCTGGAGGTTGTTGAACTTTACATATAATTCCCTGACCTTAGCAAAAAAGCTGTCATCAGTCATGCCTGCGAGCTTTACGATTTCGTTGCCCTTAACAAATTTGCCGGTAGCCGCATCGATATTATAAACTTTGATATTTTCGAATTCGCCTCCAAACAGGTCCACGTTGGAAACAAGGATCGACACCAGATTGTTGTTGACAAAGAACTGGTATTTCGAATCGTATCCTTCCTTGCTGTCACCTTCATAAAACGTTTTCTCGATATCCTTTCTGATCTTCTCATTAACTTCATCCGTATTCACGCCTGATATAGTGATCTTAGGGATCTTGAAGCTGTATTGTTCGTCTCCGCGCTTGAAGGTTCTGTTAACGGCATCGGTAATGTCGATCTTAAGAGTTGCTCCGGTCTCTTTAGCCTGTTCTTCCGAAGTGGTTGTCGAGGTTATCTCGAATGTTTCATTTTCCATAGAAGCTATAGATACAGGCTGGAGCGTCTCGGCAAAAGACTTAATAGAAGTACATCCGCTCATTGACAGCAATGTTGCGAGTCCTAAAGCTGCGATTATTATCTGTTTCATTTTACGGTTCTCCCGGTTAAGTACTTGTTTTTCAACAAGCCGATTATGTCAATCAAAGAGAGAATGACCAATCATCAAAGTTATGTCAGCTTGTTGAATAATCAACTACTTGAAACCGATCTGTTGATTATCTTCAGATTTATCAAACAGAACTCTTTTTCTTTATCTATGATCCAGTTGTTTTACCGGGTTTCTTTTTGACATACAGATATTCACTGGAAGAAACACCGGTCTTGGGATAATGTCTTGTTCCCGTATCATCAACCAGAGTCATGCCAAGCTTTCTCATGACCTTCTCGGAAGCCTGATTCCTGCTATCACAATGCGCCTGAACAGTTTCAGCATTCAACTCCTCAAAAGCATAATCCACAAGGGCTTTTGCCGCTTCAGTAGCATATCCTGATCCCCGCATGTCCTTGCGAATGGTCCAGCCGATCTCATAAGTCCGGTCATCCCCGCACTTCTCAAGATTGACACCGCCTATGATCTCTCCGTTTAAGAGAACCACAAATTCCATGTCTTCCGGCTCTTCTTTCGCCCATTCAGACACGGCAAACTCAACGAACTTCTTTGTTTCTTCGACAGTTTCGTTGGGAAGGAACAACATCATGTCGATCGAAGGATCACCCGCATAGCAGTGGATCTCTTCGCAGTCACCGTTTTCTATAGGCCTGATCAATAATCTTTCAGTGGTAATAAGACGTTTCATATCTTTATTCCACATACATGACCGTCTCAAGATCATCAAATCCGTAATGCCTGTAAGCGATCCTGTAGTCCGGATGCATCCCGAGAACGAGATCGGCTAATGTGACAAAGTCCTCGAACTTGTGATATACGGAGATAGCCATTCTCGGGCGGTTTTTCATAATGAGTTTACGTGCGCCGAGAAGCGCTTCGTACTCCGCGCCTTCAATATCCATTTTAATGAAAGTGATCCTCTTTCCTTCAAGCACGTCATCAAGTGCCCTTGTCTCTATCTCCTCTACGCCTTCGAAGTTCCTCTTCTCTGCCTCTTCCCTGCTAATTATGCGGGAAGTCTCAAAAGCCTCTGCTGCAAAATAAACCTTCTTATCAGCATCAGCAGTACCAAAGGGGAAAAGATCGCATTTCCCGAGCGGCGCGAGGGTTTCCCTGCACTTCTCATAATTCTTCTTATCAGCTTCAAATGCATAAATGTGGTCAAAACCCTTATGGCCGCACCAGCCGGCAAAGTTAAAGCAGGTAGCTCCGTCAAAACAGCCGCAGTCCACAAAAACTTCATTGTCTCCGGCCGCGAAATAATCGAAATACTGTCCCTGGTTATTGCGCCAGTCGAATATTCCCATGCGGATATTGTTTTCGTCTATCCCTATATCCTCGATAAGACGCTTTCTGACTTCATAAGCGACAGGCTTGACCGGATAAGAGACAACTACAGTCCTATCACCATAAAGAGCCTTATTCTCCAACAGTTCTCTCTCGGTGATCACCTTGATCCCGGTATCTTTATCAACAGGACCTTTGCTCTCATCCTGATCGATGAAGCAGTCTATATTCACACCAAACTGCTTAAATCTTCCGGCAAGATAATGTCCTGCTACACCTGCACCATAGATCAGGCAGTGTGAGCCTTTCTGAAGTTTCTCAACATATACCTGCATGTCGCTGTTCAGATTTCTGTACTTTGACTCAAGTCCCGTAATATAGCCCAAGTCTCCCGTAGAGGCGTACAAGCGCCTGGCCTCGAAGATCTTCTTGGATATCTCATCTTCAAGATGTGCATAGACGTTATCCGCCATCTCCCGAAAACCGGAATTCATATTACCGGCTTCCCTGAGAGTTTTTTGATTGTCAGCTGCTTTGTCAGAACCGTATTCTATTTGCTTTTCAGATATGCCCATTTCTTTATCCTTAAGTATTCATCTCTTTTAAGACATCATTGATCTCATTTAAGATCTTATCCATCTCGCCTTTCTTCTCTTTCATCCCTGCATTGATCTCATCTGTTTCAGACAAAACATGCTTCTTTTCTTTCTTTTTGCGGTCAAGAAGTTCCAGCAGCGCGGCAAAGATAAAGAAGCACGTCACGATCATTGCGAAGACCATCGCGGATATCAGCCAGCCGGGAGCATAAGGATCGGATCCCAGCATAAAAGCAGCGATCCCGAAGATCACAACAGCTATTGAAGAAAACAGGACGATCTTCTTCAGTGTTCCTGCAGATGAATAATATAATAATCCCCCGCCGTAATCCGTGTCCCCGGGCTCAGAACCTGCAGCTTTTCTTTCAAGGTTCTTCAAAGACTTTTTCAAGGCAAGATAATATTTGTAAAGGGCCATGACCCTGTCAGTCTTTTCAAAGAACCGTGAAGCCTCAGGATCACTTTCATTCCTGTACTTCTCAAGATTAAAGGCAGAGATCACAAATGATCCTTCCCTGATCTGCTTTGTAATATCATAAAATCTGTTAACGTTGTTTTTCGCAAGCAGAAAGCCCTTAAGAGCTTTCACGTTCGACGGCTCTTTGTCCAGCATGAACATATACATATCCTTGGCAGCAGAATAGTTTTTGTGCGCCAACGCCTTATCAGCAGCTTTAAGAAGGTTTTCTGCGCAGAAATAGTCATAGTCATAAACATTTCCACATGATCTGCAAACCATGAGTTTACGACTGTCATCAGTCTCCAAGCGTCCGCCGCAGCTTGGACATACATATGAAACCAGATTGCTTATAGGCCCCTCCATCTCTATCCGGAAAACTCCGATATGAGGATAACAGATTCACTTATTCTTTTACAGCATAGTAACGCACAAAATCCGAGATCAGTGTCTCTCTGGATCTCACATTGGAATCCTGATTGCCGCCGTTCTCAAGGCTGTCGATCCACTCCTGATCTATCATGCACCCGACGTCAAAACTGATGCTATGCTTAACTTTCTTCAAAAGCTCACTATCCGATCTATCACCTAAACAGAAGAGATACCCGCAAAGGAGGCGGATATATTCCGAACTTCCTTCCTGATATTCAGACAGCTCTATTTCTATCAACTGTCTTACCCGGTCTTTGTCGATCTTATCAAAATCAAATCCCAGCTCATCGATCAGAGCCTTAGCCCTCTGTTCATTCGTCAATTTCTGTCCTGTCGCAAATGAAGTCTGTGTCAGACCAAGCATCTTTGCATGCACATCAACAAACCCGATCAGTTCTTCTCCGAACACGGCGATCTGCATAAGCCAGGGATGGCCGAATATCCCATATTTCCACTTGGGATCGACAAAGAAGCAATAATCCCCGTCAGGATAGTAATGCGGGAAATAAACATTACAGTTTCGCCCTTCATCGTGATACTCTTTTACGAGCTTCCAATAATCCCGGGGCGGGAATACAAAGCAGTCATGCTGCCAATCCAGAGCATAGAGTTCAGAACTCCCAATTTGGACGAACAAGGAATTCATTAAACGGTCCCAATGCGCTCCTGCAGCTGAAAAGTCAAGTTGATAAATCTTGAAAGGCGCCGGAAGTTCTATCCATGGGTATGGAACATCCTTATGATCAGGAACAAACTTGAATCCGTTGCAGATCTTATCCCACACGGAATCTTCAAGCTCTTTGTTCATGACGGTATATCCGTATTTTCCGTGTCCGTTCATAGCCATGAGCATTCAAGAGCTTCAGTCTTCTCTTGTAAGAAAATAATCATATTCCTTCGACCTCGTATGAAAGATCATGACATTCAGTCTGCATTCAAGTTTACCGTATTTTTTCTCAACATAATCTTTGGCAAGATCTGTGACTCCGTTACGAACGCCGTCTTTGACTGATGCTATGTTCAGTTTCAGACTCAAATAATCAAAAGTGCTGTATACAATACTTATCCCGGGTTCACTTGAAGCATAGATCTTATCCGGTGCTTTTCCAAGGGTGCTTATCAGATACCGCAAAACAAGCTGTTTTTCCTCACGGGCAAATCTCTCATAGCATTCGTCATCGAAACATTCCGCTCCTATAAACATCTCAGGATCGTAGTATTCCGAATAATCCCCATATTTCCCGGAAACATATTCAAGCCAAAGAGCAAGGATCTTTTCATGGTATTCCTTATTTACCAGTCCCTGCGGTCTGTAATCACATATGATCTTTTCAAAATCCGGAACTCTTGCTTTGATGATGAGGTACGGAACTGATCTCACTATTTTTCTTTTCTCCTCAACTGCAGCCCAACTGTCCTTGCGCTTGATTATCGTAACAGCGCCGGTCTCTATTCCAAGCTTATCTTTCAATATCTTGCCGAAAGCTCCAACCGAGTATTCTTTTGGAAGCCAGTCATCAGTCATTTTAAAAATTCCTCAAGTCTTCCGGATTCTCAACAGATATCTTAAGTCTTGGAATCAGACCAATAATCCACTTCTTCGCGGGTAATCTCAGTCTGGCTCAGCAGAGTGTAGTCCTTGGTCTCATACTCGCATCTGCAGTGTATGTACTGCCTTTTATCGTAATCGTATTTATTGACTGGGACCGTCAAAGTCTTGCCGTCATCAGAATAAGTGCAATACACGTCAGTTGCCATATAAGTCCTTGGGAGCGTTACCTTTTTGACAACTTCAAAGGTCTCGAGGGATATTACGTGAAAGTGTTTGCCGTGTTCCAGGACAACCATTTCCGACCCGTCAGATTTGACATCTCCTGTCACCAGATCATGAAATCCCATTATCGGCTTCAGCCTCTTTTTTGTCTGCTTATCAAGGAATATGACCCTTCCGGTCTTCACCCCGATCACATAACGGTCGGTGATTATAATGCAGAAAGCTTCCGCCCCCTCATCCGGATTTATCACTCTTCTCCAATAACCCTTGGGAAGATCGTGTTCTTTCAGAGCCCAGGGGGCTTTTTCTGCTTCTTTTTGTATCTTATAAAGACCAAGCAAAAGATCTTCTCCGCTGAATCCGCCAAATCCTTCCATATCAGGCTCCTAATTCTCTTCAAATATGCAGTATCTGTGATCCGGATCGGCTTTTGCCTTGTACATCGCCATGTCGGACCTGTTGAATATCTCAGAATAGTTTTTCGCCTGACCGTTATAGAAGGAAATACCTATGCTTACGCTTACCTTCTTGTCCTTATCCGGCAGTTTGACGCCGGAAGACACGCCGTTTGCGATCTCCTCAGCCAGTTTTGCGGCAGTTTCGGGATCATTCGTATTCTTTACGAACACCACAAACTCATCACCGCCGAAACGACCTGCGATCAAGCCGGGATTTTCAAGGCCGCTCAAGAATTGCCCTATCTGGCGGATCACGCTGTCTCCTACATCGTGACCGTATGTATCGTTGATCGATTTGAAGTGATCACAGTCTAAAAGGAGCATAGTACCTTTATCTGTATTCCTGTCAGCAAGGAATCCGTTGATCTCCCTTGTCAGAGCGCCTTTATTGCTGATCCTCGTCAGTTCGTCGGTATCCTTTTGGGTCCTGATCTGCCTGGTCAGGACGAATTCCTTGATGCGGATTGAATTGGCTATTACGTTAAGATAGCATCCGACTATCGTAAAAGGAATGATGTTCAGCAGATCGACCTCCCACATTTCAGGCGTTTTAACGCCGCGCATCCATAT
The DNA here is from genome assembly GCA_024695505.1 of Saccharofermentans sp. Taxonomy (GTDB): domain Bacteria; phylum Bacillota; class Clostridia; order Saccharofermentanales; family Saccharofermentanaceae; genus Saccharofermentans. Next base: position 1,672 of record JAILIB010000002.1, on the reverse strand, counting down.
CAGGTACACGATGGACGCAACGCACAGTTCGATCGTCATGAAGAACGGCTTGTCGATCATGAACATAGGCGTAACGATCAGGAACACTATGAAGGTCACGCCCGGATATCCCGGGTTGTTTTGTGACAGGAAGCATCCGAAAACAAGCAGGACTGAGATCGAAAGATAAATGAAAAACTGGGCTACGATGGAGTCTTTTTCCAAAAAGAAAAAGACCGTAATGGCAATAGCGGTATAAACAAACGCTGTCAGATAGAATTTTCTGTTTGCCGCCATCGGCGCAACAAAAAAAGAAGCCAGAAGCAGTCCGCCGAATGCGGCAGCCATCAGGAAGTGAAGTATCCTCCACACTTTATAGTTTGAAATATACGCATCCTTTTTTAAGGCATTGTATTCATCCTTCTCAATGCCGCAGTAAAGAAAGTAATTCCGTATTTTTCTCAGAGTTTCCATATTTGAATTTTACAATAAAGAAAAAAGCACACCTTAAATATGTTGTTACGGTTCTGTAAATCATGAACAGGTGTTTTAAGAAGCCTGCGTCACTATTTGCGGAGCTTTGCAAAAACGACTATGGCGATATATAAAAACACAAGCATACCGATAAAGAAGAGTAACGTCTTAAGGAAATGCGATTTGGTCTTGCTGTTCAGATAGTACAAAGTGCAGTTGTCATCCGGGTCGTTCGGATCGTAGCAGATCGTCTGCTTATCCCTCTCCCAGAAGGCTCCGCTCCCCTCACCTTCCCCGTAATAGACCTGACCATTGACTTCAAACTGATAACTGATGATGGTCAGGTATTCATAACTGTCATTTTGTTCGGGATCAGTACTCCTGTAGCGAAGTATCCGTTCTTTACGGTAGTTCGTAACGGTACCCTCCGCTCTGCCCGAAAGATGCTCAAAAGCAGCCTTCTCTTTGAGCCTTTTAGGGATCCTGGTCAGCTCAAAGATGACGTAAAAAACTATAAACGCGATAATAACCGGCGCAAAACGCTGAAGCAAAGTGAAGTCGATCGGAAATACAGCAGCTGACATTTTTACCTCCTCCTTTTATCAATAACAGTTTACTACATTGCGCCGTTCAAAGCGGATCTATTCTTCCTTATCTTTCCTCTCTTCGCGCTTCTTTCTTCGCTGTTCCCTGTTGTTTGCCTCTGAAGCAAAGAGTTCAACCGCAGCGTCAGTCAGCGCCTCAGGCATTACCGTTTTGCTTTCAGGGAGCTCTGCCCAGGGGCAAAGGGTTTTGTAATCGTCATCCAAAACGACCGTATACGGCGGACCGCAGCGGTCATCAATGTCCATGTAGAGCCTTCTGCCGTTATCGTGGATCAAACAATATTTCTCATCATCTGAAAGTTCATCAGACTGAAGCTTTTCAAACGTTTCCTTATTGATCTCAAGAAGATAGATCGCACCGGGAACGCTTGTCCTTGCAGTATAAAGATCACGTTCTTCATCAAAACAGGCTTTCCAGCCGGATCCTTGAATCAACATCATTTGCTTACCTCTTTCATACCTTGTATGTATTTGTCCATATTAAAACGCCGTTCTCATAAGCTCTTAGATCTCTTCCAGACCATAGACGTATCTGAATTTAAGAAGTGCGGATGAATCCTTCTCCTGGCCTTCAAGTTCTTCTTTGAGCGAATTGTTCTTATCAATTATGAAAT
>JAILIB010000147.1 GCA_024695505.1 Saccharofermentans sp. | reverse complement strand
TTTAAGAGCTCTGACAGCCTGTTGAAGTATTCAGTTTCAGAAGCGGCTTTCTGTGCGGCTCTGAGTGAAGCCCTTGCAGCCTTGAAGTCACAGGATTTTACCTTTTCAATGTCATCCAGTGATTCAGCCGAAAGGAGCTTTCCCGCTACGAGGATCATGCCCAGAAGAGCCTCAAAGTCCTGCGGATTCTTCGCCAGGAGTGTCTTGTAAATATCCCTCGCGGTATCAAACTTACGTCTCCTGAGAGCAGCTTCGGCCTGCCCGATGATCTCGCCTCTGTGGAGGTCGACAACGCCAAATTCATTGCCGCAGAAAGGACATGCGAACAATTCCATTCCTTCATCAAAATTGAGTATTCCTCCGCACTTGGAGCATGAATAACTGTTAAGCTTTGCCATTAGATCACCCCCGTTCTGTCTATCCCAAAACGCAGAGAACCCGTCTCCGCGCGGATATATTATATCATCTGCCTAAGAAGTAGCATATAATAAGCGTTAGGTAATAAAAAATGATTGACGGTTTTAGCGCACAACTTACCGCTCTTCTGGTCGAATCAGTACTCTGTTTTGTACTGACGCCAATGTATGCGCTGAGCAAGGATCCTCTCAGGGTAAGGAAATCCGTCATCGTCCTTTTGAATCTTTCATGCGGCCTGATGCTGCTCTGCGAATATCTTTTCTACATCTTCAAAGGCAGCACGACTCCGCTCAACATAGCGGTAATGTACGTCGTCAACGCAGCCGTTTACTACCTCGTCGTGCTGATGCTCATGTTCTATGCGATGCTCGTTTACACGAGACTTTTCAAGCGTTTCGACTTCAAACCGGACATGCCCTGCAGGAGGCGCATGATTGCAGTCTGCTTTGTCGTCCTCATAGGTCTTTTACTCGTGACCATATCGCAGTTCACAGGCATCTACTACTCTTTCGACAGCAACAACGTATATCAGAGAGGCCCGCTCTTCTGGCTGGCCGCGGTCATCCCAACTTTAGGCGCGATCCTTGTCGAATCGGTGATAATCGAAAACCGCGAAAAGCTGACGGCCCCCCAGCGCCTGGTCCTGGTATCCTACCTGATACTTCCCATCATCGGAGAAGTGATCCAGATATGTTTCCTCGGCAGCTCGCTGATGAACATCTGCATGGGCCTTTCAGTACTTCTGATGTTCTTCGAGAATATCGTCCACAAGGAAAAGGAGATCGTTCTTGCGAGCAGGACCGAAGTCAGGACAGGACTTGCCAACGAGCACGCCTGTATCGAATGGGTAAATACCAAGAGAGCCAAAAATGCTCTGAAAGGATATTCGGCGGTATTCTTTGACCTCCGCAAGTTCTCCGATGTCAACCGCGCATTCGGCATCTTAAACGGCAACAGGATCCTCGCAAACTTCAGCAGCATTATGCAGGACAAGATCGAAAGGGACGAGATCCTCGGAAGGCAGTTCGGCAACCAGTTCCTTGCGATCGTAAAAGACAGGAACTTAGATCCCTTCCTCTGCGCATTAAACGGAGTGGAAGTCCCTTTCAAAGACAGTACGACCGGCAATGAGAACAAGGTCACGCTTTCCGCAAGAGCAGGCGTTTACAGTTTCGACAGGTTCGATCTTGAAGGCGAGGACATCCTGGTCTTTGCAGCGCAGGCACTTGTCGAGGCCAAGGCAAAGATCAGTGATGACGTCATATGGATAACGCAGGAAATGTTAGATGATGCGGCAAACCGCAAAAAGCTCGAGAGCGATATAAAGGAAGGCCTGAGGAACAATGAGTTCAAGCCGTTCTATCAGCCCAAGGTCAATTCCCGTACGGGAAAGATGTGCGGTATCGAGGCTCTCGCCCGCTGGATCCATGACGGAAAGACCATGCCTCCCGAATCGTTTATCCACATAATGGAATCAAACGACACCATCCGTTTCCTGGATATGCACATCTTAAGATGCGTCTGTGAAGACATAGCCGAATGGATAAAGGAAGGCATAGAGATCCCCGTTATCTCCGTAAACTTCTCGAGGCGCAATCTCGCTGACCGCGTGCTCGCGAAAAAAATCGATGCCGAGGTCAGGTCTTGTAAGATCCCGAAAGAGCTTATCGAGATAGAAGTTACCGAGACCGCTGACGAGTTCTCGATCGGCGTCTTAAGCGACTTCGTGGACGAACTCCACCAGCTCGGTTACAAGGTTTCCATCGACGATTTCGGAAGCGCAAGTTCATCCCTCACGCTCCTCCGTGAGATCGCTTTTGACACCCTCAAGATCGACAAAGGGTTCATCGACAATTCGAAGGAGAGGGACCTCGCGATCCTCACTTACATTATCAGGCTCGCAAAAGAGATAGACACAGGGATCGTCGTTGAAGGCGTTGAACAGAAGAATCAGGTCGACGTGCTCGA
>JAILIB010000138.1 GCA_024695505.1 Saccharofermentans sp. | reverse complement strand
ATGCTCAGGGCCTGCGTAAACGTGAAGCTTTCTGAACATCTGGCGGCCGAGCGAGTTCTTGGGAAGCATTCCCTTGACTGCGAGCTCAAGAGCCTTCTCAGGGTTCTTGTCCATCATAACGCTGTACTTAACTTCCTTGAGACCGGTAGGGAATCTCGTGTGATAACGATAAACCTTCTGGTCGAGCTTCTTACCTGTAAGAACCATCTTGGAAGCATTAACTACGATTACATAATCTCCGGTATCAAGGAAAGGAGTATATGTGGGCTTGTGCTTGCCGCGGAGAAGCTTTGCAACTTCTGTAGCGAGACGTCCGAGGGTCTTACCGTCAGCGTCGATCACCAGCCATTTCCTCTCGATTGAATCCTTGGTTGCAACATATGTACCCATGTTGTTTTCTCCTTGAAATTCATTATTCTTCTGTATTGGTCACATGCCTTTTCAGACATCTTTACCATGTCAGCCTGCATATAATATACGGGCGTCCACATCATGTCAAGCATTTTTCTTAAAAAATCTCGAAAATCCGCCCAAATTCTTCAAAATTCGCCCGAATTCTCGTTTATCCTGCCATGCAAATGCAAAATATCAGCTTTCTCTCTTTGCGTAGTAGCCCTTAGTGCTCTTGGCTTTCTTGGTGGCCCTCTTCGGGTAGAGCTTCGATTCAAAGGTGTGGAACTGGTCGAGCTGTGAATCGATCTTCATGAAAAACGGATAGAGCGGCGTGCAGTCGCAGTGATACCAGCCCTTGTCAACATAAATGAGATTCCAGTAGTGGTTGCTCCTGGTGACCTTGCTGTTGGCTCTGGTGACGATGAGGTTCGGGATGTTCGCGCGGTCGAGCAGGACCTTGTAGCAGCAGCACATTACCCAGCAGTTGCCCTTTCTGGTCTTGAATCCCGATAGCGCGGCCTTCTCGAAAGTCGGATGTCCGGCTCTGCCGAGATAGACGATGTTATGGCAGACCCACTTGTAGATGTTCTTGGCATACTCGGAATCAGTCTTGCCCTTCTTGATCTTCTTGAGGATAGCATCCGCAAGATTGTAAGCCTCTTTGCTCTTGAGGTCTGAAACAGAAGACTGCCAGACTTCGAGATTGATCGATGCTTCAGTAACGTTTCCGGAACGGTCAGTGGCTTTGTAGTAAACCACGTACTTGCCCGGCTTGTTGACGTCGAACTTGGAGGCGTCAACGGTCAGGACGGGAGAAGGATCGTAATCGTCAGTAACTATTATTCCATCCCTGAAATCGATGTCGTCTCCGGACCTTACCATCTGATTGTCTTTGAGTCCGGTTATCACCGGCGGAGTCGAGTCCTTCGTTACGTGCATCGGGACATTGATCACTGTTGAATTCTGATAAGGATCCGTGACCACCACGGGAACGGTAAAATCGCCTCCCGAGCTGACGTCAGGGATACCGTCCCTGAACTTTACTTCGGCAATGCCGTTCAGGTCATAGAGATCCGTGACGCACTTTTCAACTTCCGGAAAAGGATCTATGGTAAAGAACTCCTGCTTCACCGCTTTCCCGGTAGGAGCCGTGGTGTCCTGGATCGTAAGTCTGACTTCCTGGGAGAAATATTTGTCAAATCCTATCTTCAGGCCGTAAACGGCAGGGATCTTCGTGTCGATCCCACTGATGTCGGTAACGAACCTCGCGCTGTCAGGCTTGGTCACAAAGAAATCATCCAACGAAAAAGTGCTGCCCGCCTCGATGGTAACATCCGTTATGAGAGGCTTGGTGTAAAAGTCCTTTACGGCAACGAGCGAAACGGCGGAAACGGCCGCAAGACAGAACAGGACCGCAAGGCTGATGCGTACGATCCTGAAGACTTTTTTTGAAGAAGGTTTTTCCTTATTGCCGGACATCACAGATACAGCTTATTGTCAGACGGTCTTGAAGAGAATGGATGAAACGGTCTTTTCATCTGTAGATATGAACTGGACCTGGGTGTGGTTCTTCTGGTAGCACAGACCATAGATCTCTTCAGAAGTCGGTGTGCCATATGCTTTCTTGACTTCCCCCAGCGTTGAACCGATCTTGACGCCGCCGCAGTCTACAGAAGGATCCCTGACGTCGATCGTGCTTATCTTGAACTTGCCTCCATCTCTGTTGTCGGCAAAGAGAACGAAGGATTTGTAATCGTAGGTCGTGGATTTGCCGTTGAAATCACAGTCATCGATGTCAGCAGACTTTACGTATCCCTCGCCGAGCGCCTTGATGGCGGCATCAACCTCCATGCCGGGCGTAACGAGCACGCCATTGAAGGTCAGGCCGTAAGAATCGCTTGATGCTGCAGGAGCTGACGGAGCCTGCTTGTTTTCAGTTTCCTTGCCCGCAACAGTGGCAGCAGTTCCTCCGGAGATAAGCTGCGGAGCGTTTCCGCCTTCCTCCTTGGGAGCACAGGCTGTCATTACGGCGATCACGGAAACCGAGACCGCAAGTGCGATGATGCTCTTTATCGTCTTGTTCATTTAAATCACCTCTTATCCCAAAATAGCAAAGAGTCCCGCAGGACTCCTTGCTTTAGTATCTGATTATTTCTTGTAAGGGAATCCCGACTTGATCTTGCCGTTGTAAACGTCGATCCATTTCTGTACGGATTTGGTCGACCGTTTAGGGAATCCTTTCTTGTTATACTGATGGTTCGTCGGCGCCTTCGCTATCTCTTTGTCGGTCATCATGAAACAGAAATAGCCCTTTGGTGCAAGTCCCGCAAGATAGATCTGGACGTCGCAGTGATACCATTCACCGTTGAGCTTAACGAGATTCCAGTTGTGGATACGGAGTCCGGCAACTTTCTTTCTCATGATGAGATAATTCTCAATGCCGGCGGCATCAAGCATAGCCTTGCACAAGCAGGCTCTGCCGTAGCATGAAGCCCTTCTCTTGTTAAGAGCGCTGATGGCTGCCTTTGCCCATCCCTTGTAAGGTGTGGCACCGGTAGAGAAATAGATATGATGGTAAACCCAGTAGAAGATCTTCATTGCCTTGACGACATCGGTGTCTGTGGCCTTGGTGATCTTGTCGAGCTGCTTCTTGGCCATGTCCAGTGCCTTCTTGGTATCCTTGGCGCTGGTGGTCATACCGCCGTTATATGTTCTGTAAACGGTAACGGAAGACTCGACTTCGGTCCTGTTGCCTGCCTTGTCGGTAGCAATGTAGATTACGGGGTATCTTCCTACGACCTTGAGATTGACCTGTGAATAGTCAACTTCAAGCGTGGGCTTTGTTGTGTAGTCATCAGTTACGGTAACGCCTTCAAGGTAGTCGTCCTTGGTGATCTTGTCAGGATCCTTGGCAACGTGCTCGAAGCTCCTTACGCCTGAGATCACCGGCGGGGTATGGTCATCTTTAACGTTGAAAGGAACGTCTATGACTGTTGAGTTTCCGTTTGCATCAGTAAGCCTTACGGGAATGTTCATCTCGCCGGTGTTCATAACGAGATCCGGTTCGCCTTCAGCGTACTCGATCTTAACATCAGTAAGATCGAAAACGTCCTTGACGAGCATATTGGGCGCCGGTGCCTTTCCGCAGAACATATCGACCGGAACGGGTTTTGCAGTGGGAGCGGTCTTGTCAACGACCTTTAGGATCGAGCTGACTGTATGTCCGCCGCAATCAAGGAAGATCTGATATGTTGCGAGCTTTCCGGTATCGATCTGGTTGATGTCGGTAATGAAAGTCGTGTTTACGGGAGTCCTTGTAAAGAAGCTGTCGACCGTGATCGGGTGACCATACTCGATCTCGACTTCGGAAAGCGTGCAGGCATCAATGCTTCCAATAAACCTGGAATACATAAAAAAAGCGCCGTAGGCTCCAAGCGCTCCACCTGCCAAAAGAGGCATCAGCACAAGCCCGAGAAGCCTTACGACGTTAAATTTGCTCTTTCCGTTACGGCCTGACAAATCTTATACCTTCGCGTTGTAGATGATGTTTGTGATCTTTCCGCTGTCATCAACGAGGAAAACAAGAACAGAAGAACCCTTCTCATATGTGTAGGTTGTTCCGTCATTTTCCTTGGGCTCGCCGTAAGCAGCCTTGAGCTGTTCAACAGTGTTGCCGATGAAGATGCCCTCTGCTGTGGAAACAGAGTCATCGTTGATGGTGATCATTGCGATACTGTCTTCATTTCCAACAGGGTTTGTGGAAACAACGAAAGAACCGCCGTTGAATGTGTAGAACTTGGAAATACCCTGACCTGCGCAGGAAGCAGCTTCAAAATAAGAATAGTTGTTTCCGAGGCTTCCGAGGATAGCGTTCATAGGTGAGTTGACTACGATGTCAACGCCGTTGTACTTGAAAACGTAGTTGTTGCTTGCAGCGTTAGGGTCGATAGTAGCTTTGTTCTCGCCGTTTACGCCGGCACCGCCCTGGCTCTGTGAAGAGATAACGTTGATTCCGGAAGAAACGGGCTTCTTCTCGTTCTTGCATGCTGTGAAAGCGGAAGCGCAAAGAACGGTTGTAAGTATAAGTGCAGTAATTTTCAAACCTTTCATAAGTTTACCTCCAATAAAATAAACAAGAATATAATACATTTAATGCAAAATTCAGGCATTCGGAGTTAAACAACAAATTTGTTTTCCCGAACTTTCTCATTTTATTATATTGTGCACAATGAAATTGAGGTTATTCTATGGCATTTGCACCATAACTCTTGAGAGCGCCGTATTCGCGGATCTCCCTTTCCTGGTCTTCCCTCATGAAATCGTAGAAAGCGATCTTGTTCTTATATACGGCTGAAACGGCAGGGTCATTCCTGAAATCGGTCAGTCCGTAATTGTCCTTCAGGTACTTTCCGAAATAAACACTCAGCTTTTCAGCTCCGGACAGGTTAAGATGAACGCCTGCATCGTAGGTGTCCTTTGTAAGATCCAGTCCGATCTCTTTCGTGTAGTTGTTGAAATTCAGATAAGTCAGTCCGTACCGGGCGGCATACTTCTCAACGTTCTTATCCCATTGAGGATACCATCCGTATTCCAGAGGCGCGCGGACCAGCACCAGCTTGATCCCTTTTTCTTCGCAGAGCTCGCGGATCTTATCAAGATATCCCATCGCGTTGCTTCCGAAATTCGGATTCATCAGAGGCTGCTGCGGAGGATACTGGGTAAAGGGCATGACGTCGCAGCGCATGTAGTAGCCGTTATGCGAAGTAATGTCCTTGGAAAATACATGCTTGAAATCAGTCGGAGTCAGTTCGTTCCAGCGGTCATGGTAACGCAGGATCGGGAAAACGTATGAAGCGAAGGTCTCGCCTTTCGTCATGGAAGCGTTGATCGCATCGACCTTGTCCTTAGACCATTTCATGCCGTCTAATGTCATGCGGTTATAAGGCTCGTAACGTGTCTTGTCGAACTGAAGTCCGTGAACCGTCAGCACGACGACCTTGGGGGTCTCATGTCTTAAAGTGTCCCTGAGCAGATAGTAAGACTGCCATATATACTGTTCGCCCGAGCCCCTGATGTAAGCGGAGATGCCGTATTCCTGATACATCTTTATCGGAGAATAGTTCTCGTAGACGTCACAGTCGCCGAAGAATATGACTTCATGCGGAACAGTTTCCTTGTAGTATTCTTCAGTGAAAGATCCTTCCACGACGCCCTTCTGATACTTGGGCATCAGAAGCCTCTGGATGAACCAGAACAATACAATACTAACGGCTATCAACAAGACAGCCGTTACAGATCCCTTTACCGGGAACGATTTTTTTACCTGATCTTTTTTCTGCATTACATCGCCTTTTTGAGATTGTGGAAATCCTTGAGAGCCTTCCAGCCGATCTTGACGATCTTGCGGATGTTGATGGAATTCTTTCCGCCCTGTCTGGGTCTGAAAGTTATCTCTCTGAAGGTCATCTCTTCTTTATAGTATGCGAAATACGTCGTCATCATGATGTTCGGAAGGTTGTAGTCCTTGTCGAGGCGCGGCAGGTATTTTGCAACCGTCTTCGCCTGCATGAGCCTGAAAGGCGCATTCGCATCTGGGACCTTAACGTGGAAATAGCACTTGAGGAGGAAGCATACGACCTTCTCTACAAATGCTCTTGATTTACCGTCACCTCTTACCGAGCGGTGACCGAAGATGCCCTTGTAGCCGTTCCTTAACTGCCAGAATGCGTCGAACTCTTCCGGGAGCGTCTGTCCGTCGGAATCGGTCTGGAATATGTAATCCGCGCCGTTCTTAATTGCATATGAATACAGGGCGATGACCTTGGGGCCGTGCTGTTTTCCGGAATCCGTGAGGATCTCGAGCTGAGGATACTTTTCCTGCATTTCAACAAGGATCTCATGCGTGCCGTCGGTACTTCCGCTGTCAGCAACTACAAGCCTCGAATCAGGATTCTTGCCCTCAAGTACAGGGTACCAGGAGGATACCACTTCCTCGATGTTGTCCTTTTCATTGTATGCCGGCATGACAACATATAACGTATCCATATCAGTCCTCCGATGTCTCTTTCAAATTCTTTCTTTCGTCAATAATATAACGGGGACGGTGCTTCGTCTCCATATAGATCTTTCCGACGTATTCGCCGATCACTCCGAGGCTTATCATCTGAATGCCGCTGACAAAACAGATGATACATGTCATTGAAGTCCAGCCTTCCACGATGTTTCCCGTAGCAGCGCTGACAAGCGCATATATGATACCGATAAACGAAAGCAGAGCAACGAACAGACCGAGGAAGGTAATGATCCTGAGCGGCTTTACAGAGAATGAAGTGATGCCGTCGATCGCAAGCGAGATCATCTTCCCCAGAGGATAATGCGTTTTTCCTGCAATGCGCTCCGCACGGGAATAGTAAACGACTGAACTCTTAAAGCCCATGTGCGGGATGATGCCTCTTAAGAAAAGATTCACCTCGCCATAGCCTGCGAGGGCATCCAATACCCTGCTGCTCATAAGGCGGTAATCCGCATGATTCGGGATTATCTCAACTCCCATTCCGCGCAAGAGTGAATAATAGCACTCGGCAGTCGTTCTCTTGAACGCAGAGTCGCTCTTCCTGTCATTGCGGACGCCGTAAACTATCTCATTACCCTTAAGATATTCATCGACCATCTGTTCGGAGCAGTCTATGTCATCCTGACCGTCACAGTCCATGGATATCGTAATATCAGCATGAAGACGCGCCTCCATCAGACCTGCAATGAGGGCGTTCTGATGACCGCGGTTGCGTGAAAGCGAAATGCCGGAATAGTGCTCGTCTTCCTCGGTAAGAGAAGAGATGATGTTCCATGTGCCGTCTTTGCTTCCGTCATTGACGAACATTATACGGCTTTCAGGACTTATCTTTCCGGAATCGATCATGGAATTAAGCTTAGCGAGGAAAAGGCCGCTCGTTTCAGGGAGGACCTGCTCCTCGTTATAACATGGGATGACAAAATACAGAATTGGTGTCACAAGCCGCTCCGGAACGTTAAAACTTAATGATTAATTATAACATATTCCGGAGGGTTTCAGACTTAACTCTTAATCTTGTGATTCTTGTAGTCTATCTTCTTCTGGACAGACTGCGTGGCGCTTTCGGGATATTTCGAGCGGTTAAACTCAAATCCGTTCCATCCGTCATGCCAGAAAGACAGGAGTTCTTTCGTTGTGTACATGAAGAAGTAGCTGTCGTAATTCTGTCTCCATGTGGCATCACAGTGATACCACTGGCCGTCTATCTTGACGTAGTTCCAGTAATGCTTTGCGACCTTGTAAGGCCACCTGGTAACGAACATGTTCTCTATTCCTGATACGTCCAGCATTGCCTTTACGCAAGAAGCTGAAGACAGGCAGTTCCCCCTTCTCTCCCTGAAGGCATTGTATGCGGCCTCGGTCCACGATTTCGGTTTTATCCTCAGGTTGAACTTTATGTTCTGTCTGACCCACCATACGATCTGGAGGGCCTTTTCCATGTCATTCATCTCAGGAGTGACAATCTTGTCCAGGATCTTTTTTGCCTGCGCGTAAACAACGTCCGGTTCGACGTAGTTCTTCGGCTTGGCTTTGATCTTGACCTTTATCGGGATCTCCGTCTTATTGCCGGAAAAATCAGTCGCCCTGTATATTGCCTGGTAATCCCCGGGCTTGTCGAGCTGAACTCCGGATGTATCAATATCCAGTTTGGGATTCTTGTCGTGATCATCCGTGACCTCGACTCCGGTACGGTAGGAGATCGTCTCACCCACGATTATCGAAACGTCCCTTGTTCCCGTAATGACGGGAGCCACGCTGTCGCGTATTACGCTTAACGGAACGAGTACTATCGTCTCGTTCCCGCCCAGATCCGTAAGCTTGGCTGAAGCCACAAATTCTCCGCCTTCGGAAATGTCCGGTTTTTCCGCCCACGTCACGGTGACCTGTGTCTTGTCCTGAACATTCGTCACGCACTCTGACGCTTCAGGAATGGGGTCGACCGAGTACAGTTCCTGCGTAACGGGCTCACCCGTAGGCGGGACCGTATCCGCCACTATAAGCTCGCAATCGTGATCGATGCCGTACAGCGAGATCACGAAAGATACCGTCTGCGGAACGTTGTAGTCGACCGTTGAAAAATCCAGATTCGTACTTAGAAACTGCGGATACTTCGGCTGCCCTTCAAGGAACATGTCGAAAGACGCCTTTGTTCCCACCTCAACCTTCACCGACTGTTTTATCAGCGCGGCTTCATCGGTCATGAAAAACACGAAGAATACGATGGCGCCTGCGAGAACAAGAAACAGAAAAGTCAGGACAAAAGGTTTAACCGGAAGCTTGTCTTTCGGCTTCACCTGTTTTTGAACAGCGGGTTTTTGTGATATGGGTTTTGAAACTGACTGTTTGGGTAACGCCTGCTTTTGCGGGGCTGGTCTTTGTACTGCCGGCCTCGGGCGGGCCTGACCTGTGGCCGTCTTCTGAACCGGGCGCTGCGCCTTCCGGGGAGCGCAGGACTGAACATTACGCTTTACGGTTCCTCTCCCATGTTGAACGGCCGGGTGGTTCCCGGCCGTGTTGATCTTTCTTGCCTGTTGTCCTGCCTGACGGGAGACTTCAGCCCTTCCCTGCTGCCTTTGGCGGTTGGCAGGGGGATTATGGCGCTGATGATCTGCAGGCTGGTTACCGGTCATTTCTTAACTTTGTGGTTCGCGTAATCGATGGTCTTTTGAACCGATTTGGTCGCGGAAGCCGGATAATTCTTCACCTTGAAGACATATCCATACCATCCGCTGTGGTGGAAATTCTGTATCTCAGCTGAAGTATACATGAAAAAGTAGCTGTTATAGTTCTTTCTCGGAGTGGAATCACAGTGATACCATTCGCCGTCGATCTTGATGTAATTCCAGTAGTGAATGCTGTGTCTCCAGGGATAACGCTTGATGAACATGTTCTCGATACCGCAGAGGTTGAGCATTTCCCTGACTGCGCAGGCATAACCGTAGCAGGTCGCTGTCCTCTTTGTAATGGCATCGTATGCGGCTCTGTTTCTGGAAGTTGAATCGGCCTTGGCGATGTAATTGATGTTGTACCTGCACCACCATACGATCTGAAGCGCCTGTTCTTTCTGAGTCATACCGGGCTTTAAGATCTTGTCCAGGATCTTCTGGGCCGCCTTGTCGACGGTCTCCTGCTCAACATAGGACTTGGGTTTCTTTGTGATCTCGACCTGGATCTCGGCGGTTGCCTTGTTGCCGGAGAAGTCGGTTGCGATATAGGTGACCTTATATACGCCGGGCTTGTTGAGATCGACTTTTGATGTGTCGATCGACAGCGACGGATTCTCGTCATAATCATCCGTTACGCTAACGCCTTCCCTGTACGTGATCGACGTTCCTGTGAAACCGCTAATATCCTTAGTTCCGGTAATGACCGGAGGAGTATTGTCGCAGGTAACGCTTATCGGGACCATTACGGAAGCAGTATTTCCGACTGCATCGGTAAGAAGCGCTTCAGCCTTGAATTCTCCGCCCTTGCTGTAATCGGGGATATTGCCCCACTTAATGGTAACGTCGGTACGGTCCTTAACGTCCTTGACGCAAGAGTTTACGTCAGGAAGCTTTTCAACGGAGAAGAGCTTTTGGGGAATGCCGATTCCCGTAGGGGGAGTTGAATCTGCGATCTCAAGAACGCATTCCATATCCGTCCAAAGATACGTGATCGTGAAACGGATCGTCTGAGGTATGTCGATCTTCACGCTTGAAAAATCGAGGTTGCAGTCCTCATAATCGGGCAGCGCAAGAGTGTCATTGAAGAACAACGCCTCTGAAACCGGGCTGCCGACTTCAACGACAACAAATCTGTTGATCTTATCAGTCTCGGTCTTGTAATAACCGATCCCGAGATAGAGCGCGAGCGTTAATGCTGCAATGAAAAACATTATTACGAGAGGAACGACGCGGGACTTCTCGCGTGTCTTTTCCTGCTCTTTTGAAGCAGCCTTCACGTGTGCTTTTGAGGGAGTACCGGAATACCGGGTTCTGTTTCCTGCATGGGTATGTGCAGGTACGGATTCGCCGGTCCTCTTAACAGCAGGCTTGTTCGTACGGTTAGGATTATTCACGCCGTGCCTGATCTCATCCTCATGACGGATGGCTCTCACGACCGCCGTATCGGCAGATCTGACGGGAGCTCTCGACTGCATCGGTTTTGAAATTTCCAGTTTGTTTTCCATTAAACGATCCTTTTTAATTCTATTCGTTTTACCGCCGCTATCTTATCTATATAAGAGCAAAAGTCAAGGCTTGCGGGCTTAACTGCCACTAGAATTCCACATTCTCCTATCCTCTCAAAGTGTATCACCAAGCCTTGAAGATCCATAAAACCAAAGGAACGGAATTTGATAATGTCATGCCCTATCGTTTTGGATAAAACAACAACGAAAAGACTATAATGTTTCGTATGGAAAACAAAAATATGACAGATCCGTATTCGCCCTGCATGTTATGCCCCAGACGGTGCGGCGCGGACAGAAGCGGCGGCAGGACAGGTTATTGCAAGACCACTTCGGCCGTAACTGTTAACCTGTCCATGATCCACCGCGGCGAAGAGCCTGTGTTAGGCGGCAAAGGAGGCTGCGGCGCAGTGTTCTTTGAAGGTTGTTCTCTCCGCTGCATCTTCTGCCAGAATCAGGGCATAACTTCGCCCACCGGAAAAGGCAAAGTCTATGATGAAAACAGCCTTGCAGATCTGTTCAAAAAACTCGAATCAGACGGTGCGGGAGCGATCGACCTGGTAACGCCGCTGCACTTCGCTCCAACTGTCGCAAATGCCGTAAGGCTCGCAAAAGATACAGGGCTTGGCATACCTGTCATATGCAATTGTTCGGGTTATGAATCGGTAAATACCCTTAAGCTTTTTGACGGTCTGATCGACATCTATCTTCCGGATCTGAAATACTATTCATCCAAGGTGTCATCAAAGTACGCATCCGCACCTGACTATTTCACAACTGCCGCACTCGCATTGGACGAGATGTTCCGCCAGGCGGGCAGCATTAAGCTTGATGATGCGGGAAAGACAATGACAAGCGGCATGATTGTCAGACACATGATGCTCCCGGGAAATCTCTTTGACAGCAAGCACATAATCGATTATCTTGCATCACGTTTCGGGAATGACATTTACATCAGCCTGATGAGCCAGTATACTCCCATGCCTCACCTGCTTGAAAATGAAAACGCGCCTGAAGAACTCAGGCGCACTTTGTCCAAAGATAACTATGAGAGACTTTGCGATCATCTTTCAGACCTGGGTCAGACGAATGCATTCGTTCAGGAAATGTCTTCGCAGGGCACTCTGATGATCCCTGATTTCAAGCTTTAGAGCCGTTCTTTCTGCAGGCCTTCCTGCACTCCCCGCCTTCACACACTCTGTAGTTTCCACCCTCTATGCAAAGCGTTTTCCCGTTGATGAGTGCATTGGCGATCTTGTGCCTCGCGGACTCGTAGATCTCCGTGACGGTAGTCCTTGAAACGTCCATCTGTGCCGCACACTCCTCGTGCGTCATCTTCTGATAATCAACGTGACGGATGACCTCGTATTCATCGAGCGTCAGGACCTCTGTCTTGACGCCTTCTGATCCTGAAGGAACAAACCTCTTGAATCTGGGCTCTTCACATATTCTTCTAACCTTGGCCGGTCTGGACATTATTTGAAGCACCTCCGTCGGAAACTGCTGTCAAAACGACATATGTCAATTATATCATTCCTCACTGAGGGTTACACCTTCAGGCAGCTTTGCACCCGTAACGGCCCCTGAAGTCAGATCGAAAACTCTTTTGCATTTATACTGGACAATGCCCGACTCGCTGCTGGTGATGAATATCATGACGCCAAAGCTCTTCGGGTCATAAGAACTGACGTCGAGATCCTTTAGGAAGAAATATTCAAATGAATCCTCGCTTCCCGCGGTTCCGAATCTGCCCTTCTTCATTTCGATCCTTACATAATGCGCCGGATGATCCTTGTCCCAGGTGTACATAAATGCATAGACCGGCTTGTCGGTAAGCACGTCGTTCCTGCTTGCCTTCATCCAGATGTCAGCAGTCTTCTTCTCCGCATTATATCTGGCCCCGACTGACAGTGTGTCATCCGTCATCGCGGAAACGATCGTCTTCTTGTACACGTCATATACCCTGCGGTCAATGACCTTGCCTGCCTTGTCATCATATACGACTATGTTGAAGCCGCGCCTGTTCAAAGCGTATTCCTCGCCTCCGACGGTTATCGAACACACGTTGCCGTATTTGATCGCTCCCGAGATTATCTCGTAGCCGGTGCCGTCCTTGAAAGTTCCCGAATACTTGAGCTCATGTATTCCCGCGTTCTCGAGCTTTTTTCCGCCGCCCGAGACTGCCAGATAAGACGAGCCTTCCTTTCCGAAAAGCGTGCATTCCAGTCCCAGGTTCTTAAACGCTTCGGCGGTCTTGAGGTCAAGGCCTTTTGCCGCCTCATCCTTAATTCCGATAAGGACCGTTACATCTTCAAGACTGCCCAGCACGGCCAGATAATCCGACAGTTCCTTATAATTCAAAGCAGCCTCACAGTTTCCGGTCTCATAGAACTCATGCTCGGTTCCCGCGGTATCGGTTGCGAACAGTTTTATCTTCCCCGAGAAGATCTTCCTGAACGAAAGAGCCGAAGTGTCAAAGACCGCGCTGTAGACCTTTTCAGCATCAATGCTGAAATCCTGTTTGCAGATAAGTTCCCCGTCCGGAGAATAGAATTCGCCTCTTACGGAACGGATCTCCTGCCTGCAGTTCTCTATTCCCCAGAAGGAAACCTTGAGTTTCCCGTTTTCGTCAATGGAGGTCTTCAGATCCAGATATTCGAGGTTTTTGAGAATGTCTTTGGAGAGCATGTCGAACTTTCCGATCCTGTCGTAGAACGCGCTCTTCTTGGCAAGCTCCCTGCTAAGGAAATCAAGGCCGTATCTTTCCATCAGCGTAGGCGTATCGGAAAAAAGATTGATCCCCAGTCCCAGACGGTTGCCCCTGATCTTTACGCCCATAGCCGCAAGAGTCGTGGGGAAAAGATCGTAAGTCGTATATTCGCGGTGCGTGGGATTCTTAGTCTCGACGGCTGAATTCAGAACGCATACGAATGAGCGGCGTCCGTATGAATCTTCCACTTCCTTGCAGAAATCCGCATCCATAGTCGGATGGTCTCCCACTATGACGACCGTCGTGTCCTTATAGAAATCCTGTTTTTTCATCCAGTCGATGAATCCGGTTATCTGTCTTGACGAACATGCCATGACGTTCGAATACTGTACGCCGTATTCATCCTTGCAGAGATCACATACGAAGCCGTCCTCGAAATGAGTATCTACCGTAAGCATGGTCAGGTTGAAAGGCTTTCCTTCGCTGCTCAGTTCGGTGAGCCTCGTTTTTGCGAAATCAAGGAGCTTCCTGTCCTCATATCCCCACCATACCCTGTAGTCCTTAGGAATGTATCCGTTGTTTCTTGCGTAATCGTAATCAAAGACCTGGTAACCGCCATGCTCTTTGAAGTACAGCGCCCTGCCTCCGAAGGCCGCTTCCGAACCGCACATGAAGACCTGGTTATAGCCCTGCTCCTTTAAAATATCGCCGATCGTGCGGAGACCGGGATAAAAAGAATCCGCGTAAGAGGCGGCGGCATTGCCGATGCTTCCGACAACAGGTACACCGGCAGTCTGTGCAACCAGCGCTCCCATCGTGTAAGACGATCCGGTCGTCACGAATCCGCCGTTTAAAGTCTTTCTGTCACCAGAGAAGCTTTCGCCTTCTTCAAGAGTCAGTCTGGTAAGTTCCGGAATGACATTCTTTTCAAATGCGCCGCCCGAAGCCTTATCCGCAAACGTTGTCTCGACCGACTCGAGGAATATGTATACGAGATTGCGTTTCTTTTCGGGAAATATCACGTTTTCAGAAGTCGGTTCGACGTAGTTCTGATCGATGAAATCGGACTTCGTCATCCTGGAACTCATGTAATCGATAACGCGGTATCTAACCACGCCCCTGACCGTCTGACAGATGAGCAAAAGGCTGAGCAGGACGAAAACGGTGTCGGTTACGGTACGGAATGTACGGTATTTCTTCTTTTTGACAAGAACAATGAGAAGCACTGTAAACAAGACCGCAGCGATCACCGAAACAAGCACGACACGGAGGTAAAAACTGTTCATAACGTCATGCGACGTTCCCTCGAGCGGAGCCGACAGATAGAACACTATCTCGTCAAAGGTTATGTCGTGCCATATAGAAAGAAGCCATGTCAGGCCAAGGCACAAAAAAGCCCCGATAGCGAAGATCAGCACCGTCAGGACAATGCGTACGGTTCCCGGTCTTCCGGATCGTTTTTCCGGCCTCTGTTCCCTTTTATTAATTCGGTCTTTCATAGCAGAATAATATTACTTTTTGTGCATTTAATTGTAAAGAAGACTTATTTTTTGTTATTATTGTTCCAAAATCAGTTTTCTTTAATCGGATGGAGAGTTTTTATGATTAATCTTGCAAAAAAGATCATGGCGGGAACCCTTACCGCAATGCTGCTCGTATCAAACTATTCATTCAATATGTCTGCATCTTCCATAGAACCGGTCTCAGATACTTATACCGTTCTTGAAGATGAATCTTTGGATGAACCTGAAGAAGACACAAAAGACGAGACCAAGGAAGAGCCTGCCGCTACTTCCGCTAAGGAGACCCCTGCAAAAACTCCCAAGGCTGCTTCAGATGACACCGCGGATGAGCCTGACAAGTCTTCCACTGACAAGGCTCAGGCTGATCCTGCCAAGTCTTCCGATGACGAAACTCCGGCAGATTCCGATACTCCTGCTAAAAACGAAGAGCAAAACGGAGAAGGCACTCCTTCCACAGATGAGACACCGGCTGAACCTGCAGCTCCTTCTACCGGAGGATCCGAAAACCCTCCCGCAAACGAGACACCCGTCGAACCGGGTCAGCCCGGCGAACCGGAAAATCCTTCCACGGGTGAAACTCCTTCCGAGCCTTATAAAGC
>JAILIB010000130.1 GCA_024695505.1 Saccharofermentans sp. | reverse complement strand
TCTCTGCCCGAAGGACTATCTGGACCGCGAGATCAACGACACGCTCTCGGGCGGTGAGATGAAGAGAATCGAGATCGCGACTGCGGCGGCAAGAGGCGGAAAATTAAGCCTTTTCGATGAGCCGGAAGCCGGCATCGACCTTTGGAGCTTCCAGAACCTGATCCAGGTATTCGAGAACTTAAGAGACGTTACGAACGGCAATATCATGATCATCTCCCACCAGGAAAGGATCCTTGAGATCGCCGACAAGATCATATATCTCAAGGACGGCGTGGTCGACAAATACGATGACAGCGCCAGGATCATGGAAGAACTTAACATGACGCATCACAGGAACCGCAAGGGCTGCCTGATCGCGGGAGCTGAGGGGGTACACTGCAATGGATGATCTCGAGAAAAGGATCTTAAAAGAGATCGCGGAGCTCGATTCGCTCCCGGTAGGCGCTTTCAACATAAGGAATAACGGCGCGAGCGAGGCCAGGAACTCCACCGCGAACATCGATATCGAGTCGCGTGAGGACGGCCAGGGCATCAACATCTATATCAAGGACGGCACGAAGAACGAGTCCTGCCATATCCCGGTCATCATAAGCAAATCGGGCCACAAGGAGACCGTATATAACGAGTTCTTCATAGGTGAAGACTGCGACGTAACTATTGTCGCGGGCTGCGGAATAAGCAACTGCGGAGGCCATGACAGCCAGCACGACGGCGTCCATTCCTTCCACGTCGGTAAGAACTCGCGCGTCAAGTATGTTGAAAAGCATTACGGCGAGGGCACCGGAACGGGCAAGCGTTTCATGAACCCCACAACGGAAGTCGAGCTCCTTGAAGGCGCGACCATGGACATGGACACTTCGCAGATCGCGGGCATCAACGACACACGCCGCATCACGAAGGCTGTTGTAGGTCCTGGCGCGACGCTCCTTCTGCACGACAAGATCCTCACGAACTTTGACCAGACGGCCGCCGCCGAGATGATCATCTCATTGGACGGCGAGGACTCCAAGTGCGACATCGTGAGCCGCGGAGTTGCCAAGGATCATTCAAAGCAGGACGTCATCATTGACATTTCGGGAAACAACAAGTGCAGCGGTCATGCCGAGTGCGACTCCATCATCATGGATCACGGCATCATCGTCGCAACACCTAAGCTTGCAGCAACCAATGTTGATGCATCCCTGATCCACGAGGCTGCCATCGGAAAGATCGCAGGCGAGCAGATCACCAAGCTCATGACCCTGGGCCTTACCGAGCAGCAGGCTGAGCAGAAGATCATCGAAGGGTTCCTCAGATAAAAGATGCCTGATAAGAAGCTTAAGATCGGCCTCGTCCTGGAAGGCGGCGGAATGAAGTGCGCTTACGGAGCGGGCGTTCTTGACTGCTTCATGGAGGCGGGGATCGAATTCGATTACTGCATAGGCGTTTCCGCGGGTTCAGGAAACGGCATGAGTTTTCTGGCGAAACAGCACGGCAGGAACCTGAGGTTTTACACGGAGCACACGAGCGATCCCAGATATTTCGGCCTTAAGCCTCTCATCGACGAGGGTGGGATCTTCGGGATCGAATACATCTATAACGAACTTTCGACATCATCCGGGAAAGACCCTCTGGACTATGAGACGTTTGCCGCTAATCCCTGTGATTTCGAAGTCGTCGCGACCGATGCCGCGACGGGCAAAGCTGTGTATTTTCAGAAATCCGACATTCAGAAGGATGACTACAGAGTGATCATGTGCTCAGCGTGTCTCCCCGCGGTCAGCAAGCCCGTGCAGTTCAGGGGCAGATACTATTTCGACGGCGGAGTCGCAAATTCCATTCCCTGCGACAGGGCTTTCGAAAAGGGGTGTGACAAGATAGTCGTCATTACATCAAAGCCAAGGGACTTCTTCAAGGAACCCGAGAGCTTCAAGGCTGCATACACGCACGTTCTCAAGGACTGGCCGGAGACGGTCAAGGCTGTCGACAACAGACACCTGTCATACCGCGAATGCCAGAGGAAGATGTTCGGGTATGAGGCGAGGGGTACCGCGTTCCTTTACTGCATGAGCCGTCCGATCAAGTCTTCGACCTATAACATGAATAAGAACACCGCAAAAGAGATGTATGAACTCGGAAGAAGGGACTACGTGGCGACTTCTGCCGAACTGCAGAAATTTCTCAAAGGATAATTATATTTCGTTCCATTTGTGATAACATTGGATGTATACGAAAAGGCATTTTTGATACATCGGGAGAGTTAACTATGGGACTTAATTTCCGCAAATCCATCACACTTTTCAAAGGCGTAAAGCTCAATCTCAGCAAGGGCGGACCTTCGCTTTCTTTCGGAAGATCGGGTCTTCGCCAGTCCATCAACCTCAAGGGAGAGGGCCGCACGACCATCGGTATTCCGGGTACGGGTGTTTACTATACGAAGAATACGAACGTTAAGAAGCTCGTAAAGCAGGGCAAGGAAAAGATCCAGGAGTTCTCCAATAAGAAGAAGGGCAAGGGCGCTGAGCAGGCGGCTCTTCCCGCAGCAGCAGGCACCGCGGCCGCTGCAAAGGGCGGCAAAGGCGCTAAGGCAGCACCTGCAAAGGCGGCAAAGGCTGCTCCCGCAGTCAATCCCGATCTCGAGCAGAACCAGCAGCTTGTTGCAGAGTTCGAAGAGAGGCTCGAAGCGGTCAAGTCCGTACATAAGCAGAGCGACGGCTATATCGACTGGGAAGTCATCAAGAAGGGTGCCGGAGCCAACAAGGAACTCGTACCTTTCGCTGAGAGCGTTCTCGCAGGCAACATAGATTCATATTTCAAGGTAATCGCAGAGGCAGGTCCGTTCGACGACCTTCTCGAATTCGGAAGCGGATTTGAGGTTGGCACAGACGATCCTACGATGCTCGAGATCGAGTTCAAGGTCATGAGCGGCGAGGTCATCCCTCAGAACAAGCTTTCCCTCAAGGCAAACGGCGATCTTTCCGAGAAGCCTTTCACCAAGAGCGAGTATTATGAGCTCGTCCAGGATTATGTTGCAAGCACGATCCTCCGTGTTGCGCGTGACTCCTTTGCGCTCCTTCCGATCCAGAAGGTCATCATCCACGCTGTCGACAGCCAGCTCAACACTGCAACAGGCAATGAGGATGAGATCACCATCGTTTCGGTTAAGATCAAGCGCGATGCTCTCATGACCATAAACTTCGAGAGGATCGATCCTTCCGACTGCCTCTCAGGCTTCGAGATCAACGAGAAGTTCAGGAAAACAACGGGCTTTGCGCCTGTTGACAGGCTTCTCCCCGATTGAGGTAACCGGTTAACGAGAGATTAACAAGTTGATAATTTTTGATTTTTACGGCCATTTCGATTGTTATTGAAATGGCCGCATTATAAAATAGCGGTAACGATATTATTGCGACTGGCTGGGAAACTGTGCAGGCAAAGAGGTACTGATGGAAGGACGCAAAAGGATCGCGATACTTGTCGGCCAGGCCGACGAATACTATCAGGCCGAATTCATCTGCGGTTTTGAAAAGCAGGCATTCAGCTACGACTGCGACGTCCTGATCTTTTCCACTTATCAGAAATACCAGAGCAACGCCCAGCGCGAACAGGGCGAGGCCTCTATCTTTTCACTTGTTCCATATGAGGATCTTGACGGCATAGTCCTGATGCTGGATACCCTCCAGACTCCGGGTCTTGCAGATGTAGTCGAAGAAGCCGCACACAAGAGGGCGAAGTGCCCCGTCATTTCCATAGACAAGAAGAGCAAGTACTTTTTCTCGGCATTCCCGAATCACTATGAAGGCGTTAAGTTCCTGATAACACATCTCATCGAGGAACACGGCTATAAAGACATCGCGTTCCTGACGGGAAAAGCATGGCACCCCTATTCCAAGGAGAGAATGCAGGCTTTTAAGGACGCGATGGCGGAACACGGCCTGGAGATACAGCCCAACCGTCAGTTCTACGGGGATTTCTGGTATACGAGCGGCGAGAGCCTTGGCGAACGCCTTGCGAAGAATCCTGACGAACTGCCCGAAGCTATCGCATGCGCCAATGACTGCATGGCGATCGGCGTCTGCAAAGCGCTTACCGATAACGGCATCAGGATACCGGAAGACATAGCAGTAGTCGGTTACGATTCAAATGAGGAAGGACGCCTTTCTCCCAAGCCCGTAACTTCGGTCAGGCTTCCCGCCCAGGCTTTCGGAAAATATGCCGCGGAAATGATCAAGCTCATGTCGGAAGGCGGTCAGCCTGAGCCGTTCTCGTGCCCCGTTGAAATGTTCGAAGGAGCAACCTGCGGCTGCGAGATGAGTGTTGCCCAGACTGCGCTTGCGCTCCGCTCAGTGTGGGATACCAACACTTCGAGCAACAGCATCTTCTCTAACTTCAACCACCTGGATGACGACCTCCTTGCGCAGAAAAACCTGTACGGCCTGATCAGTACGCTTTTCACTTACGTTTACCAGCTCAGGGAATTTGAGAGCTTTAACATCTGCATCAATGAAGACTGGAGTCATTACGGATCGGTCCCTGACAAGACCGGGACCGGCGATGCCATCTCTGAGATGAATGATCCGGGCGAAACACAGATCAATTACGAGTTCCTGTCGGACGCATCGAGGTTCTTCTCGCCCAAGATGGCGGACGTCATGACCTGCAGGCCCGAGAAGCTCAATTGTGACAGGATCGGACTGGATTATTATTTCAACAGGGACAAGCTTGTTCCGAGACTTGATGAAGACAGATCTTCACCTGAAGCGTTTATCTTCGCACCGCTTCATTTTGACAACACCTGTTTCGGCTATGCCGTGGTCTCGTATTCCCAGCCGTCCTCTTACAGCGACAGCTACAGACTGTGGCTCAGGAGCCTCATGCGCGGTCTTGAGACTACGAGAAGGTTAGACGAGGTCATAAAGAAGAACGAGGCTCTTGAATCCAACCTGATCAGAGATCCGCTTACGGGACTTTTCAATTACAGGGGATTCACCCAGCAGGTTGACGGACTCTTGTTCAAATACAAGGGCAGCGGCAAGTCCGAGATCGGCGTGATGGCGGCTGACATAAGAAACCTTTCCGAGATAAACGACAAGGACGGAAGATCCGCAGGCGACAAGGCGATAGTCCAGCTTGGCAGATTTATCGGGGAAACATTCCCCGAAGGAAACATCTTCTCGTTCGGCAACGGAGAGATAATCGTGATCGATGCGCTTGGCGGAGACGGTAAAAAGCGCTTTGAAGAAGCGGTCTCCGTGATCCGTCAGAAACTGTCGGATTTCACGTCCGCGCAGCACTATATGGTGCCTGTTGACATCTATTACGGATTTGCGGAAGGCAGGCCCGAAGACAGGAACGCTTTCGAGAGGATAACGAGTGTCGCCCTGATGAACAAGAATGCTTACAAGCTCCGCATCAGAAGCCTTTCCGACGACGATGAGTCGGCCAACGACAGCAACCGCCAGGCAGACCAGGTCAACGACATCCTTGACCATAACAAGATCAAGTATCACTTTCAGCCGATCGTCGATGCCCATACGGGTGAGATCTTTGCTTACGAAGCGCTGATGAGGGTCGACGCGATCCCTTACATCCAGCCGCCCGTCGTACTTAAGTTTGCGGAGATCTTCGGAAGGCTTTACGACGTTGAGGCCATAACATTCAACAACATCTTAGACATCATTGACAAGAGGACGGACGAGTTCAACGAGGGAGCGAAAGTCTTCATCAACAGCATTCCCGGCCAGCGTCTCAAAGGAAAGGATGCAGAGCACCTGTTTGAGGTCACAAAGCGCCACAAGGACATGGTCGTTGTTGAGTTTACCGAAGAAACCGAACTGACCGATGACGATCTCGCCAACCTCAAGGAAACCTATGAGCCGATGGGTATCGAGCTCGCGATAGACGACTACGGCACGGGCTATTCCAACGTCAGCAATCTCCTGAGGTACATGCCCAGGTACATCAAGATCGACCGTTCGCTCCTGTCGGAGATCCACATGTCTCCGCATAAGCAGCACTTTGTAAAGGACATCGTGAGCTTCGCACACGACAACGACATCAAGGCTCTTGCCGAGGGCGTTGAGACCCAGGAAGAGCTTGCGACAGTGATCTTCTTCGGTATCGATTTTATACAGGGATACTATACCGCGCGGCCTTCTGAAACGATCGTCAAGGAGATCGATCCTGAAATTAAGGCCGAGATCCTCAGATATACGCGTCTCGAAGCGGAGGAGCGCAACAAGAACATCCACGTTGCCGGCAGGGAATCAAGGATCCAGCTTCAGAATCTCATCAGCAGCGGATGCAAGGGCATCAGGGTCACGAACGGCGAAGTCACTTATAAGGACGTTATCATTACCGGCATACCCGGCGTGCCGTCCGATATCAGCCTGAACATTGAAGACGGTTACAGTGGCCGGATCACGCTCGAGAACGCCAGCTTCTCAGGCAGGAAGAAGAAGGCCGCCGTCTTCATCGGTGAAAACTGTGACGTAACGCTTATGCTCAAGGGCGAGAACAACCTCGAAAACGGCGGTATCGTTGTGCCCCGGTCTTCAACCCTTACGCTTGAAGGAGACGGAAATCTGAACATCAACATAACCGGCACGGAGGGATTCGGAATAGGTAATGACTGTGAATCCAAGACAGGAAAACTGATATTCGATCAGGACGGAACGGTCGAGATAATCTTCGGCGTTACCAGAGGCGTCTGCATCGGAGCCGGAATGGGAGCTGATATCGACATCAGGAGGGGAAGGTATTTCATCCGCATGCAGGGAACGGAAGGAACCGCATTCGGAACTCTCACCGGAGACGTAAAGATGTCCGTCGTCAATTGCGCGATCGACCTTAATGCCAACGTCGTGAAGTGCGTCGGCATCGGATCCCTGCACGGAAGTGCGGACCTCAGGATCGAGCACATTTCTTTCATATCCTCATTCAACGGCAACGATATATCGGTGATGGGAACGGTAGATGGAGCAAGAGCTGACATAAACCTTTACAGCGCCAGCCTCCAGAGCAGGTTCAATTCCTCGAGGGGACTTATGTTCGGAGCGCTCAATACCGCGCCTTCTTCGATCGTTCTGGATTATGCGACGATAAATCTGGAGTGTGAGGGTATTAACGTATCGTTCTTCAGGGGAACGGACAGGAATTCCAGGCTCGTCCTTACCAACAGCCATTTGGACGGCAGAATAGTCTCCGGCATGGAAGTGCCGTGCAGGCTTGACGACATGGATTTCACGATCGAAAAGACGGGCGCAGTCATATACGTCAACGGCGAACAACTTTACAACGGAAACTATTGATCAGACGTCCAGATCGAGATAGATCGGGCAGTGGTCTGAACCCATTACGTCACTCATCATGTTGGATTCTCTGACTTTCGGGTCAAGGCCTTTTGTCGTGAAAAAGTAGTCGATCCTCCAGCCTACGTTTCTTTCCCTTGCCGCGGTCTTATAGGACCACCAGGTGTAGCATTCGGGCTTGTCGGGATAGAGCATCCTGAAAGTATCTGTAAGGCCCGCTTCCGCGAACTTGTCCATGTAAACGCGCTCTTCGGGAAGGAAACCCGAGATCTTTGAATTTGCCTTCGGATTTGAAAGGTCGATCTCCTTATGGGCAGTATTTACGTCGCCGCAGCAGATGACTTCACGGCCCTTGGATTCAAGGTCTCTCACGCGGTCAAGAAAGCAGTCGTAGAACCTGAGCTTGAACTTTACATAGTCGTCGCCTCTTCCGCCATTTGGGAAGTAGATGTTGAACAGTACGAACTTGCCGAAATCCGCGCAGATA
>JAILIB010000090.1 GCA_024695505.1 Saccharofermentans sp. | reverse complement strand
CGGGAGTTGTCTCAGAAGGCTTTTCAGCTTCAGTTTCCTCAGGCTCCTTTTCGCCGGATTCAGAAGGCTCGGACGGCTCGGTTGCCTCTGTTTCTTTGGACTCATTATCTTCCGTTTCAGCGGGAACAGGTTCTGTTGTCTGCTCAGGTTCAGTCTCAGCAGGCTTTTCCGTTTCCTTAACTTCCGGTTTAGGGGTTTCTTTTGTTTCAGACTCCGTCGTCTCTACGGCTTCTGTATCCTCAGGCTCGTAATCCAAGCCTTTTGCGAATACCACGGCTGGCATCATGCCGACCGTCATTGATACTGCAACAAAACCTGCCAATAAACGTCTAAGTTTCATACCGATCCTCCTTGACCTTTAGCCCCGGGATTTCGGCAGAAAAAACGGCATACCGAAAACAAAGGGCATTTCGACCTTTAATATTCTGTGTATAACACACTCACCGTCTGAACACTACAAGCCTTAATGAATAGAAAAGAATCTGTAAAGAAACTGACAAAAATGAAAAGAGCGCCTCAATTCCGAGACGCTCTTTAGTCAGATCAGTATTGCTTCAGGAACCGCCTTACTCCTTGGCAGCGTCCTCATCAGCCTTAGCCTTCTTGGCTCTGGTCTTCTTAGGCTTTTCCTCACCTTCAGCAGGTGCTTCCTCAGCCTTCTTAGTTGTCTTCTTTGCAGGCTTCTCTTCAGCAGCATCCTCTGCCTTTGCAGTCTTCTTAGCTGCAGCCTTCTTTGCAGGCTTCTTCTCTTCAGCAGCTGCCTCAGGCTCCTTAGGCTCAACCTTTACAGCCTTGGAAGCAAGATACTCAACAGTCTTTCTTGCACGGATGGAATCCTTGATGAAGGAAGCATCCTCGCCGACAGACTTCTTAACCTGCTCAACGTCGATCTTATAAGACTCGGCAATGGTCTTGATCTCTTCTTCGTAATCAGCGTCTGTAACCTCAGGGTTAACAACCTCTGTGATCTTCTCGATAACGAGTGAAGACTTAACTCTAACGCGTGCCATGGGTTCAAGGGACTGCTTGAACTCTTCCATGCTCTGGCCGAGATACTGCAGATACATAGAAAGCTCGATGCCCTGGCTGCTCATACGTGCTGCCTGATCCTGAGCCATCTGCTCAACCTCATTGTCGATCATGGGCTGAGGGATCTCGATCTCGCAGTTGTCGCATACCGCACGTACTGTCTCGTTCTCGAAAGCAGCCTTGTTGTCCTTGGCAGCCTTCTCTTCCTTGTTCTTGCGAATGTCAGCCTTGAGCTCGTCGAGTGTATCGAACTCGGAAACGTCCTTTGCGAACTCATCGTCGATCTCAGGGATGACCTCTGTCTTGATAGCGTGGATCTTTACGTTGAACGTAGCATCAGCGCCCTTGAGTTCTTCAGAGTGATACTCTTCAGGGAACTTGACTTCGATGGTGAACTCGTCACCCTCGCTGTGGCCTGCAACCTGCTCCTCGAATCCGGGGATGAAGGAGTGGGAACCGAGCTTGAGGTTGTAACCCTCGCCCTTGCCGCCTTCGAAAGCGACGCCGTCCTTGAAGCCCTCATAGTCGATCGTGACTGTATCGCCCTCAGCTGCCGGACGGTCAGTAACTTCCTCGAGGGAGGAATTACGCTTAGCCATACGCTCGAGTTCATCCTCAACGTCCTTGTCTGTTACTTCGATGTCCTTGTAAGGAACTTCAACGCCCTCGTACTTGCCGAGCTCGAATTCAGGCTTAACGAATACGGTGATAGTGTACTTGAGGCCGTTCTCATCAAGGCCTGTAACATCCATCATAGGACGGGAAATGACCTGGAGATCGTGCTCCTTAACTGCCTCGGGATACTGCTTGTTAGCGATCTCGTTCATAGCATCATCATAGAGGACGCCCTCGCCGTAGTACTGGCAGACCAGCTGGTAAGGAACCTTGCCCTTGCGGAAACCGGGAACCTGGAAACGGCCCTTGTTCTTGTTGTAAGCCTGCTTAAGGGCAGCCTTCCACTCCTCAATTCCGGCCTCAAGGCTGATAACTACCTGTGAGTGCTCTTTTTTCTCAATCGTGGATGCCATGTTATATCCTCCAATATATTAATAAATAAATTAACCGAGTAAGAATTGTATCACAGCAGGTGCTGTTTTTGCAATAAAAATATAGGATTACAAGACCTTTACCTGTACTCCGCCCAAAACGTCCATGGCGGCCTGATGGAGCTTGGGGTCAAATGACGCCGTAAGCTTTGAATCCACGACAATCTCCGCCTCGGGAGCAGCAGCCTTGGCAAGCATCGCGTTCGAGATCACGCAGATGTTTGAAACAAGTCCGCAGACCTCGATGGATGAATACTCTGAAGCATTGGAAGCAATATAGTTTGCAAGCTCCATAGAACCGAAAGTAGGCTTTTCAAATCCCCTGCAGCCTGAAAGAGGTCCTTCAAGCTCACCGGCGAGCTTAAAGCCGTCAGTTCCCTTGATACAGTGAGGAACAGGAAGATTACGGCCTTCCTGGGTATTCATGTAGTCAGGAGTGTGCGTATCAAGCGTATATACGACTTCACCGCCTTCAGCCTTATAAGAGGCAATGCGCTCGATTATCCCGGGAATGATGGCGTCTGCGCCTTCAAAACCGAGTGCGCCGTCAATGAAATCCTTCTGGCAGTCAACAACGATAAGCAGTCTTCTCATAAGTCAAACCTCCTGCAGATATTAAAAAAGCTGCCGCGAACCGCAACAGCTTTGTTTCTGGCGCGCCTAGCAGAGCTCGAATCCACAACCTTCTGATCCGTAGTCAGACGCTCTATCCAGTTGAGCTATAGGCGCGTATTAACACCGGTTTCCCGAAATGCCTATTTATAATATTACTTGACTGCTTGAATGTCAATCAAAACTTGATTAGAATAATCGCCGTAAAAGAGGTGCTTATTACAGTGTATAATCCTGACGATCAGCTTATAACAAGTCTCAGTCTTCCAAACTGCCGCGAACTCGGCGGAATGCCTTTGGAAGGCGGAAAGGCTTTCAGAAAAGGCGTCTTCATCAGATCAAGTTCACCCGAAAAACTGACGCCCGAACAGATCCTGGAGGTTAAGGAATACGGCGTTAAATGCGTGGTCGACCTCCGTGCGGAGGCTGAACTCAAGGATTTCGGCAATCCTTTTCAAAACGACCCTGACGTGGATTTTTGCTTCGTATCCCTCTTCCCCGGCGACCCGAACAATCTAAGCGACGAGCTGCTTGATTTCATCCGTAAAAGGCATTTGGGCGACTATTACGTCAGGATCTGCGAAGACCTTGGCAAAGATGTCATCAAGACCATGAGATACCTTCTTGGCTCAAAGGGGCTCACTCTTTTTCACTGCACTCACGGAAAAGACCGCACAGGCACCATCACGGCACTGCTCTACCTGCTTGCAGGTGCTTCACGCGAAAACATAATCCTTAACTATCAGGCATCCTATAAATATCTCGAAAAGTATCT
Organism: Saccharofermentans sp.; assembly: GCA_024695505.1. Taxonomy (GTDB): domain Bacteria; phylum Bacillota; class Clostridia; order Saccharofermentanales; family Saccharofermentanaceae; genus Saccharofermentans. Next base: position 38,626 of record JAILIB010000090.1, on the reverse strand, counting down.
TGAGAGAAGAATGGCCAAGATGCCTGATGACATGAAGCACCTCCTGAGATCAGATAAGCTCAATATGGAGATCTTCCTCGATTACGTTGATGAAAGATGGAACGGAGATATTTCCGGATTCTTCAGGTTCAACGGAATGACAGATGAGGAGATAGTTCAGCTTAAAGCAAAGTGCGTTGAATAACCTTCAGTTTCAGGAGGTCTTGGAAGAAACCTCTCCGAGGCGGATCTTGGAAACGTTCTTGTTCTCATCGAATTCAAACTCAAGCTTGTAAGTACCGTCCGCCGTCTCAAAAGTATAGACGTAATCGGTCTCATCGATCATGGGATATACAAGAAGGAGCTCAGAGATGTTCATTCCTACGAACAGGCGCCCGTCAAACGTTGAAGAAGGCGTCTCCGCATCGTAATTGTAGATCGAGATGGACACGAGCTTTGCCGAATTCCAAGTGCCGTCAGCCGTGGGCGTTCCTTCGAAATGCAGCATTACACCATTATACGCGAGCAGTATGTCGGCATGTCTCTTTCTCCTTGAAGTATCCACCATCTGGATGACGGGTTCACCGAAAAGATTCTGGATGTCGGTCTTCGTATATGTCATTCCGCATCTGAGTACCGGAGTGCCTTTCAGGCAGAACTGGACCTCATCACCCTGCGAAACAAATGCGTCTTCGATGTAAAACGCACCGTCAGGCCTCCTGTAGAGATTAACGCTTCTCGCGATTATGTTCTCTCCCGAGGCATCGAGCGTCTCCGGGATCTCATAGCTGATGTACGTCGGCAGGAAGGACTTTAACTTGAATTCCCTGACGGAACTCCTGACGCGGAGCTTGTAGTAATCGATGAGATAAGCGGCCTTGGAGGTAATGACCGATGAAATATAGATGTCGTCATTGAGCATCGGCTTGATTATCGACTCCAGGCCTGCCGTGTTGCCGTCGCTGATCATCTTGAAATAATGAGCAATGTAATCGTAGGCTTCGACCGATTTGGTGGCATAGTCGTTTGCGAGCATGTACGCTCCGTCTTTGTATGAGAGGGCGAACCTGCAGGGATTGTTCTTGTCGAAATCGACTTCGTAGATGAGCTCGACCAGGGTCAGCCCTGAATAGGACTTTAACGAAACAGCGTTTGAACCGGCCTTTTCATCAGCCTGCGCAAAGACCTTGGCAGTCTCCTCTTTTGAAAGGAACTTGAAAGCCGCGATCTTGCCGTGTCTTTCGGACATCGTCCTCAAGATCTCGCAATACTGCATAAAGACCGTGTAAGACATTCCGTCCAGCTGCTTTTCAGGGATCGAGGAATAACTGTCGGCCACATTGTCGCTGCTCTTTATGGCGCTGCTGACCAGACGCGCGAGCTCGGGTCCTGAAATGTCCTCGCTGTGGTTGTCGAAACGCTTTTGGATAGACTGGACTATGTCACAAGAGGAAAGCGAAAACATGACGGCAACGGCCAAGAGCAGCGCAATTGCCCTCTGCCCTAAAAATTTTCCGGCACGTGTGGTCATTCCGGTCATTTCAGCCTCAGCCCTCCGCTCTCCTGTGCCTTGCAGCCTCAAATACGATAACGCCCGCGGCGACCGCAGCATTAAGGCTGTTCACGTGACCGACCATCGGGATCTCAACGGTGAAATCACAGCATTTGCGGACTCCGTCCCTCATGCCGTCGCCTTCGCTTCCGATGACGATCACGAGGTTTCCCGAATAATCGGCTTTGTCATAAGATACGTCACCATTCATGTCGGTGCCGCAAACCCAGAAGCCCTCTTTTTCCTTAAGGTTTCTGAGAGTCTGGGCAAGATTGGTCACCCTTGCGACGGGAACGTATTCCATCGCGCCTGCAGATGCTTTCGCGACCATGGAATCGAGCGAAACGGAACGTCTCTCCGGAATGATGACTCCGTCGATTCCGCAACAGTCAGCGATCCTCAGTACCGAACCGAGATTATAGGCATCCTTGATCTCATCCAATGCTATGAGAAGCGGCGCTCTGCCTTCTTCCCTGGCCTTATTGATAATGTCGTCAAGATCAGCATACTCGTGGGGCGCGACCGTTGCAATGACTCCCTGATGGTTATGTGTCGTGCTGATGCGGTCTAAAACGTTACGGGGTGCACGTGTAATGACGATCCCCTTCCTGTTAGCCTCGTCCAGGATCTTTGCGAGTGCGGGCTCAAGACGTCTTCCGCCTTCGGGCTTTAAGATCCACATGCGGTTGAAGGTCCTGCCTGCGGCAAGCGCTTCCGTGACCGCATTGCGGCCTTCTATCTTGTCGCCTGACACGTTATTAGATCTGTTGTTTTCGCCGCGTCTGTCGTCCAAATCACTCATCTCCCGTATTGTCGTCTGTTTCGATATCGTTGATCGCCTTAATGCCGTCTGCTATCTCGAAGCTTCTCTGGATGATGTATTCCATCCGGGCTTCCTGATTATCCATGAAAAGATAACCGATAAGGGCCTCAAATCCGGTAGCGTACATGTAGTCCGCATGCGAGGCATTCTTGGAAGCCGCATGGGGATTGGAATTCTTTCCCCTGCGGAAATAATCAGTCTCAGTCTCCGTAAGCTCATCCATAAGCTGCCTGGATATCTCAGCCTGAGCCTCTGCAGAAACGTACTTGATCGTGCGCTTATGGAGTTTGTTGTTGTTTCCCGCACCATAGCTTGAAGCGTGACACCTTGCATAGACCTCGTAAACCGCATCGCCGATGTACGCCAGCACGAGCGGCGAGACTTCACGAAGATCGGATGCGATGAAAGGCTTTATCATGAATATGCTCCGTTATTTGATCTTCTCGAGCTGCGGACCCTTGGGTGTGTCCTTGATGCTGTAGCCCAAAGCCGTGATCTCATCTCTAATCCTGTCAGCTTCCGCGAAGTTCTTTTCCTTCTTGGCAGCTGCACGCTTTTCGGCAAGTTCCATGACTTCGGCAGGTATCTCTTCCTTTGCTTCGTCAAGCGTAACGCCAAGGACTCCCGTCAGTTCGGTGATCTTGCCGCCTGCAAGCTTGAGCGCTTCAGCGGAAGCGTCATCTGCCGCGAGTGCCCTGTTCGTCTCGCTTACGAGGTTGAATATGTCGGTAATCGCATCAGCGGTATTGAGGTCGTCATCCATATGGGCGACAAAGCTCTCTTCCGCCGCCTTGACGGCTTCCTTGAGCTTCGCAGTCGTCTCCGAGTCGGAAGGATGAGAATCCGCACCGTTCTCGAGAGCGAACTTGATCTGTGAAACGCAGTTGCTGATCCTGCCAAGGCTCGTCTGTGCTGCAGCCAGGAGCTCGTCAGAGAAGTTGATAGGACTCCTGTAATGACCGAGCAGGATGAAGAACCTGATGACGTTGTAAGGATACTTCTTAACGATGTCCCTTATCGTGAAGAAGTTGCCCAATGACTTACTCATCTTCTCGCCGTCAATATTGACGAATGCGTTATGTACCCAGAAATTAGCAAGAGGGCAGCCGTTTGCAGCCTCACTCTGCGCGATCTCGTTCTCGTGATGAGGGAAGATCAGGTCCTGTCCGCCGCCGTGAATATCGATGGTCTCGCCGAGGAACTGGTTGATCATGGCAGAGCATTCGATATGCCAGCCGGGTCTTCCTTCGCCCCACGGAGAACCCCATGAGGGCTCGCCTTCCTTCTTGAACTTCCAGAGCGCGAAATCGCCCGGATTCTTCTTGCCTTCGTAATTGGCCTTTCTCTCACCTCCGCCTGCAACGAGCTCATCGAGCTTGTAGTGGGAAAGTTTGCCGTAGTCTTCCTTCTTTGAAACGTCGTAATAAACGCCGTCTCCTTCGATCACATATGTAAAGCCCTTCTCCTCCATAGCCTTGATCAGAGCGATTATCGCCTTGATCGAATGCGTAGCGCGGGGCTGGGCACTCTGACGCTTGATGTTAAGGCCATCAGCGTCAACATAGTATTCCTTGATGAACCTGTCCGCCAGTTGCTCGACGGTGATGCCTTCCTCATTAGCGCGGTTGATCATCTTGTCGTCGATGTCGGTAAAGTTCTGAACAAAAGTAACGTCGTAGCCCCTGTACTCAAGATATCTCCTTAAAGTATCGAAAGTTACGAAAGGCCTTGCGTTTCCGAGGTGGAAATAGTTATAGACCGTCGGGCCGCATGCATACATCTTGACCTTGCCCGGTTCGATCGTCTTGAAATCTTCTTTGTATCTGGTAAGCGTATTGTAAAGTTTCATGTTAATTCTCCTTGTAATGCAGATATTTCAGTCATTTGCCGTTGTAACATCGACAACAGGTACATCGGAAACCGTCATATCTTACACCGCAAGGAAAAACGGGGCATAAAAAAACGACACCCGCCGCCATCCGGGCAGCAGGATCACGAGACACTCTCTGTTTAGCACCGTCAAATATTCGCAAGCGCTTGTTCTCTCTCCATCCTAGTCATAAAAAACGACCCGAACATAGCAGACTCTGATTGACACCCGGATTATCCAGGGCTGATGCTCTGCGTCTGACTTCAATAGTCCAACTAAAAAGGCTTTATTTCCACCAAACGGTCCAAGCTCATAATTATGTCATGTAGGTCCAATTTAGAGGCCACAATGCTAAGGTCACCTTAATTATAAAACAACGCGCGGGCATTTCAAATATAAAAAGGCATTTGCAACAATATCGCAACAATTCTTGCGGTTTTTGACCCGGATCAGCCGGTTTAGTCGTTATTGGCCTGTCTGTTCCCTGCAAACGCAGCGCAAAGGACTTTTTCAGCACCGGCCTCATATAGCGCTACAGCGGCCTCATGGAGCGTAAATCCCGTAGTAACGACGTCATCGACCACTATCACGGTCAGCCCGGTCAGGTCCCACTCTTCAGAAACCCCGAAAGCCCCCGTTACGTTTGCGATGCGGTCAAGAGTCCCTTTGAGTTCAGTCTGTCTGTGAGTGTTGCGGTTCCTGTATAAGACGTCTCCGGCATAAGGGATGCCCAGTATGGCTGATGCGGGCTTTGCCATCTCGGCGGCCTGATTGAATCCCCTTTCCTTCAGCCTTTGGGCAGATAAAGGCACGGGGACGATCAGATCGGCATGGACCGAGTCACATTTCATGAACGATCCCAAAAGGCACCCGAAAAACCTCGCCAGATATGCCTTCTTACCAAATTTGACAGCGGGCATGGCTCGCTTCACCGTGCCCTCATACGCGAGAGGCAGATAGAGAGCAAGCCCTGGAAAAGGATCTCCGTCGTAAGGATCGGAAAGGCACAAAAACCAGCGTTTGTCATGCTCACAAGGAGCAAAAGAGGACAGGCATTTCCCGCAGACTTGTAATCCTGAGGAATTCCCGGAAAGGGCCAAAGAGAAATCCTCATATTGTGAGAACCTGTCTCCGGCGTCCGCAAGCCTTCCGCATATAGAGCAGCTCTTCGGAAACATGAAATCCAAAGTTTCCTTCAGGTATGACGAAACAAGGGAGATCCCTCCCCTTAAAGCATTTGAACATGTCATAGATCAAAGTCCCCGTTTGTGGTCGACTATCGCCAGAAGTTCCTTCAGCGAAGTCGATCGTTCCTCAATATGCGTTCCTTTAAGGAAACGCGACAGCGTATCCGCCGAATCGATAATGGTCACTTTAGACCTGCCTCTCGTAACGGCGGTATAAAGCAGGTTTCTCTTGTAGAGCAGCGCGTTCATCCTGCCGAGCAGTATTACCACGTGCTCAAACTCGCATCCCTGCGACTTATGGACGGTCACGGCATAAGCCAGCTCAATATCCTCAAGCATTTTCTTCGTATATTTGACGGTCTTTCCGTCATCAAAGAACACGGTCATTGTTCCCTCGATCGGATCGACGCTTTCAACGATCCCCATTTCGCCGTTAAATACTCCCTGCTCGGTCTCTCCAGTCAACGGATCAAGCCACTCGGCGGAATAGTCGTTTCTTGTCTGCATCACCCTGTCGCCTTCAAAGAATGAAGTCGAAGCACCGCGTTTTACCGCCGGCAGGTCTTCCTTCCCTCCCGCTTCAGCGACAAACATATCCTGGAGCATCGCATTGAGCTTTACCGTGCCCAGCAAAACGTTCTCATTCTTGGTCGGAGTAAGGAAAACGGCATCCTCGTTCCTCATGCCCTTAAGCATTCCCTTAACTCTCTCGAAAGCTTCTTCGTCATCAGCAGTCTTAATGATCTCAAAGTCAGTCCCGTCAGCTATGAGAGGCTCACCGTTCAATATCCTGTATGCATTTGATGCTATCGAGCTGTCATCGTGCTGACGGTGCGTGTAAGTAAGCCTTGCCGAAGGTATCGATCTTGCCGAAAGAAGGTCTCTCAGCACGTTGCCGCATCCTACCGAAGGAAGCTGGTCAGGGTCTCCGACAAGTATCAGCGAAGTTGATTCGTCCGTCGCGTCAAGAAGCCTTTCAAACAGTTCGGTGTCAACCATCGACATCTCATCTATCACTATGACGCGTGCCTTTATTGTGTCCGTGTGATCGTGAATGAAATAGGTAGTTCCCGTCATGTCCTCGATAGGTCTGACGCCGAGCATCCTGTGGATCGTGGCGGCAGGACATCCTGTTGATTCTGCCAGTCTTTTCGCCGCCCTTCCTGTAGGAGCCGCAAACACGCATGTGATGTTCTTTTCACGGAAATAATCTGCAAGGATCCCCATTATCGTGGTCTTTCCCGTGCCCGGTCCGCCCGTTATTATGCAGAACGGACAGTACATGCAAAGATACAGTGCATTCAGCTGTGCCTCATCAAGCACCAGTCCTATCTTGTCCGCATATCCGGACATGATATGGTCGGATTCAGCTTTCAAAGGAGCCTTAACTTTTTGTGAAAGGAACTTCTCGATCCTCCGCTTTATGGCTGCCTCCGCCCTGAAAAAGTGCATCGGCGAGATAAAGGCTTCCGTATCGAGAGGATCCGTTGCTGAACACTTACCGTCAGCAAAGCTGAATACCGCTATTTCCTTGTTGTCCACGGCCATCTGGCATGCCGCCGGATAGATATCCGAGAACTGATCCGAAGTGAGCTTTGTGCACTCTCCGGCATTAAGCATCGTAAAGGCTTTTTTCCTCACCTGAACAGGTCTCAGCTTTGTTGACTTCGTGTCATCGCAGACGGCCTCGGCCGAAGCGGATATGGCAGCTGCCGCCCTTACCGTTGAACCCGTGTCAAAGCCTGATTCAATGGCGATCTTATCGCACAGGGTAAAGTCGGCAATACCTTTAGTCAAAAGGGCGTATGGGTTCTCTTTGATCTTCTCGACAGAGAGTTCTCCCATTCCGTAAAGAGTCTTTACCTGTTCCTGGGTAAGACCAAGCTTGCGGGCTAAAAGTCCTTCCCTGAAGAAATCCTCTTTTTCTGTGACGATGTCGCAGAATGACATCGCCTTCTCTTTAGTCAGATTCTTAACCTTTTCGGAAGCCTTCTCCGGATCGTTTAACAGAACATCAAGGACTTCTTCCCCGAACTCTTCCACAAGCGCAGCAGAGATGGCCTTTCCCAGACCGGTAATGTTATCGGCAAGGAAAGTCGCGATAAGAACAGTCTCGTTATCGCCTGTTTCACAAGGCTTGATCGAAGACAGTTTGACCTGGACACGTTCGTTCCAGAGCGTCACTTTGCCCGAGATAACGTAGGTTCCGCCCTCGATCACATCAATCTTTGATGTGCCCGCAGCCATAAACCTGCCGTCGGTCATGAACGACACGAAATTGCTCTTCGTTCGGGGGCAGAAAACCTTAACGGCCTTGACAGTCAGATCCGTTACCTGCTGCCCAACGTCATCTGTAGACAGCAACGTACGGGACATTTCAGATACCGGCCTTCTCCCTTATGACCGCTGCCTTGTCGGTCTTCTCCCAGGGAAGATCAATGTCTGTTCTTCCGAAGTGACCGTAGCTTGCAGTCTGTGAATAGATAGGTCTTCTGAGATCAAGATCGCGGATGATAGCCGCAGGTCTGAGATCGAACACCTCTCTTACGATCCCGGTGATCTTATCGTCGGCGATCTTACCTGTGCCGAAAGTATCTACCATTACGGAAACAGGCTCTGCAACACCGATGGCGTATGCAACCTGAACTTCGCACTCTGAAGCGATTCCCGCTGCTACGATATTCTTTGCGACATAACGCATCATGTAGGAAGCGGAACGGTCAACCTTCGTAGGATCCTTTCCGGAGAAGGCTCCGCCGCCGTGACGTGCGAATCCGCCGTAAGTATCGACGATTATCTTTCTTCCCGTAAGACCGGAGTCTCCCTGAGGTCCTCCGATTACGAAACGGCCTGTAGGATTTACATATATCTTGGTATTACCGTCAACCAGTTCGGAAGGGATGACAGGTGCAATGACCTGCTCCTTAACGAACTTCTCAAGTTCTTCGCTCGAGACGTCGGCGCTGTGCTGGGTGGAGATAACGATCGCATCGATCCTCTTAACCTTGTTGCCGTCATATTCAACTGTAACCTGAGACTTTCCGTCAGGTCTTAAGTAGTCAACAACCTTAGTCTTACGGACTTCTGCAAGACGTCTCGTAAGCTTGTGTGCAAGCGATACAGGAAGCGGCATAAGCTCTTCGGTGTCGTCATTTGCATAACCGAACATCATGCCCTGGTCGCCGGCGCCTGTATCAAGCTCATCGCTGCCGCCGTGACGTGCTTCGAAAGACTTGTTGACGCCCATTGCAATATCGGGAGACTGCTCGTCGATCGATGTCAGGACTGCGCATGAATTGTAGTCAAAGCCGACCTCGCTGCTGTCATAACCGATCTCCTTAAGTCTGTTCCTTACGATCGAAGGGATATCGACATAAGCGGAAGTCGTAATCTCGCCCATTACGAGCACCATGCCTGTAGTTGCGCATGTCTCGCAGGCTACACGAGCTGTAGCATCTTCCTTGAGTATCGCGTCAAGAATGGAATCAGAGATCTGATCGCAGACCTTGTCGGGATGTCCCTCTGTTACTGACTCTGATGTAAAGAGCCACTTGCCTGTTTTGTTTCTCATAAAGATCCTTTCCGTTCAATGCTCTTTGCCAAAAGAAAACGCCTTCCCCGAAAGGAAGGCGTACGCTTTTTTATAAACGTTCCTCATCTTTCAGGTCGCCTGATTTGGTGTCCTGCCGGATTTGGCACCGCTGCTCTCCGCGGTTGCCGGGCTTCATTGGGCCGGTTCCCTCTAGCCTCTCTTGATAAGCAATGAACTCAAATAATTGTTTTTGCGGCTTAATTGTACATATACGGCGGATAGTTGTAAAGCGGAAAAAGCGGTTTCTTGAAAGCATGTCCTCAAAATCGTTTCACAAACCTCAAATCCCTAATAAAAAGAATTAAATATTACGCACCGTTTTTGCCTGAAAACGGCTTTTTTTCTTGTCGGTTTTTGTCGGTTTTTGTCGGTAAATTCCACCCCCCTGAGAGGTTACAATCCGTACCAAGCAAGGAACTCAGATCAAGACTTTGCAAAGGAGGTAATCACATGGCGTTTTCGATAAAGATATACGAGAAGGACAAGTATATGTACGCCCTGATGAAGGCCAGGATCGGTGCATTGTACCCTGAAGCCTACATAACCGATCCGTATCTGGAAGAAAGGACCGATACTGACGGCGACATGTTCGGAGAGTTTACAAAGATACTCTATAACCCTAAACAGTTTGGCGAGGATTTCGGACTTGAGCCTCCTGAAGAAGCGGTCCGCTCACTTCAGGACTGTCTCGACAGGCCTGTTCCGATAATGGATCCCGACGGAATAGTCAACTGCAGGAACATCTGCAAAGCCTTGGGTATCGATCCGTCACTAAACAGCGATCCGCAACTGATAACCGGCATCTCATCACGTGGAAGGCTTGAAGTCCTCATTCCCTTCGTCTACATCGGTGACCGCGAGAACTACATAAAAAACAATTACGGCGGCATGACGGATGCGGATCTGGCATTGAGGCTTGACCTCACCAGCAGGTTAAGAGCTCCGGAAGATGACGGCGCGGGCATCTATTCAGGAAACATGACAGGTCTGTTGGAAGCGTGCGTTTCGCGCAAGTTTGACCCTGATGACATTCTGAAATACTGCAGCCGTAACGGCATGGGATTTTTAACTCCGGGTACCACCAAGGGAGACGATGACGTTTACGATCTCGGAAGCGCCAGATGCAGGATGCTGCTGGACAAATGCAGGCAGCTGGTTTCAGATGAGAACAGAAAGATCAACGTTCTTGCGATCGCAGAAGGATTCAGGACCGCAGAGCTTCCGGTACTTGTTTCCGACTGTGACAAGGTAACCATCTTATTCTCTGGCAGGGACAGAAATGAAGAAACAGCTGCCGCCGGACTGATAAGTTCGATCAGCAAAGCTCTGACTCACGGCGAGATCGTTTTGGATTATGCCGATACGGACCCGTTCGAAAACAAGATAAAGTCTGTGCTTCCTGACGGCAGCCGGGGCGTTTCCGGAGCTGCGGTATGAACAAAACTGCTGACCTTGACGCAATAAAGGAGCAACTTACCTATTGCGTGCTGAATGCGATAAGGAATGAGAGCGATCCGACCGATGACAGGCTGAAAGAAATAATAGCCGACGTAATAAGCAGTACGGAGTCAGTAAAGATGCCCCTGGCCGAAAAGCGTGAGATGGCCAGACGCGTATTCAACTCGCTTCGCAGAATGGACGTGATCGAACCGCTCATGCAGGATCCGACCATTACCGAAATAATGGTAAACGGTCCTGACAAGATCTTTTACGAGCGTGGCGGAAAACTGTACAAGTCGGACATAAAGTTCAAGGACGAAGAAACTCTCAAGACAGTTATCTCGTGTTTTTTCGCAAACAGGAACCGTCCGCTCAACGAGGCAAATCCGATCTCTGATCTGAGGCTCCCGGACGGGTCAAGGGCTAACGCGGTACTTCCGCCGATAGCATCACAGACAACAGTAACGATAAGAAAGTTCACAGGGATCTCACACGACATCGTAACTCTGATCAGACAAGGGTTCATAAGTGAAGAAGCGGCAAGATTCTTAAGCAACTGCGTCCGCAACAAGAAAACGATCTTCCTGAGCGGCGGAACCGGGAGCGGTAAGACTACGTTTTTAAACTCATTAAGCTCATTCATCCCTAAGGATGAAAGGGTTGTAACCATTGAAGATTCAGCCGAACTCAACCTTCAGGGAATCGATAATCTGGTTCGTATGGAAGCCCGTCTTCCCGGTCCTGACGGTTCAGGTGAAGTCAACATCGGAATGATGATACGCGCATCTTTAAGGATGCGCCCGGACCGGATAATAGTCGGTGAAGTTCGAGGTTCCGAGTCTGCTGACATGATGAATGTCCTTAATACCGGTCATCCCGGATCGATGTGCACGGGCCATGCAAACTCGTGTTTTGAGATGCTTGAAAGACTTACGGGAATGGTCATGGCAGGGTCAAATCTCCCATTCGACGCGATAGTGACACAACTGTCGATGGGAATAGACATTATCCTTCACATCTCAAGGAGCCGTGAAGGAAAAAGATACATAGATGAGATTTGCAGCGTGCTGCCCTCGGAAGGCCACGAATACAAACTGAAAACGCTATACGTAAACAAAGGAGGAAAAGGTCTTGAACGCGTCTGCAGTGACAAAGAACTCAATGACGTCATGGCTTACAAAGGTTAAGCCCGGTTCCATGAAACCGTATACTGCATTTTTGTTGAAGACATTATGGGTCTACCCGTTCTTTGCGGCTGCTCTTTACATGGCGTCCTCCCTGTTTATTTCATCTGACAGGATCAGGCTTGTCATATCCATATTACTGGGCATCTTCCCGTGGAAAGAAGCCATGAAGAAGTTATTCTCCAACGGTTACCGCCACACAAGGACGCAGCTTCTTGTGATGCTTCAGGTCCTTTGCACAAGCGTGTCGAGCGGCTATTCGATCGAAAAATCACTGCTGATGATGCGGCCGGTAATCGAGCACACCTTCGGCAGACGCTGCATGCTGATAAAGCCGTTGATAAACCTTGAAAATGACCTGAAGCTTCACATAAGTCTTGAGAAGTCTCTCAACTCATTCGCGGAAGCAGTCAGATTTCCTGAGACTGTCCCGATATTCCACGCTTTGGCGATCTCAGGAGAAATAGGCAACAACAGTCTTGCCATATTAAGGAGTTCCTGCCAGATGCTTTCTGAAATGAACTCCGTACAGAGCGACATCGCCGCTCAGAACGCAGGTAAAAATGCTGAAGCGGCAATGCTGTGCGCAATGCCGTTCACCGTTACTTTCGCGCTCAACTACATGAGCCGCGACTATATAGATATGGCCCGCCGGACAAACCTCGGCTCCGTCCTTTTGGCAATAGCATTCGGCATTTGCGTAATCGCATGCGCGATGCTCTTAAGATATATGTCCCACGATTCCGGAAGAAGGATACGTTCTTCAGCCAGTCTTGGCTTTGATGACGCTTTAAAGGTTTCCCCCAACTACCCATTGACTTCCCTCTTCAGACGTATCCTTCCTACCGGATTCATTACCTCAAGGCACGAGCTCTTCAACGAGCTGTCGGTCAATCCGCGGCTTGCGTATGAGCAGTACCTGAAAAAACAGATCCTGATCTGTGCGGCTTCCGGGCTCATCGGACTGGCAGTCCTGATAAAGCTTGGGAGGAATCCGTGTCTAGCTCTCCCGTTTGTAGTATTGGTGGCAGTGCTCGGAAGCCGCAAGGTCAGATCTGAAGTTGAACGGAAAAGAGAAGACCTCATGACAGACATTCCTCTTTTCATGTGTCTCATATCAACGCTTCTGGAAGCGGGAATGCAGCTGCCGAAAGCGATCGAGATCTGCGCAAAAGCGTTCGGCGACAACAAAAGCCTGTCACTGGAAATCAAGAATCTAAGAGCAATGATGCTGTCCGGGATATCAGCTTCTGAGGCGGTCGAAAGGTTTTCTCTGAGGATACAGATACCTGAAGCTCAGTCTGCGCTTCTCCTTGTCGCCAGATATGACAGACTTGGTACTTCAGAAGTGTTGAATCTGCTTCAGCTTCAGGCATCTTCCTGCTGGAATCTCTGCAGGAATGCTGCAAGAAAGAAGCAGGAACGCGAAGCTTTGGGACTCTTACTGCCTATGACTCTGGATTTCGTCAGCGTCCTCATGGTCGCGATGACACCGGCAATTATTTCACTTGGCATATAAAAAACTAATGGAGGTATGAAAAATGAAAAAAAGAACAAAACGTATCAACAAAAAAGGTATGGGAACGGTTGAGATAGTCATCATCATCGCCGTCCTCGTCTCTCTTGCACTGCTGTTCAGGGAAGGCCTCATGAGCTACGGCAAGAAGATAATCAACTATTGTTTTGACGACTCCAAGATTCAATCGGCGTTCTGATTATGTTGATCAAAAAAGGTCCCTTCGGATATTTCGCAGTTGAACGGTTCGATTCTCCCGAATGCATATTCAGTTATGCCGGTGAAGTAATTGACAGAAATCGTTCCGGATGCCTCCTGCCTTGCAGTATTGACGTGAGCGGCATTTCTTCATCCGCATATTTTGATTTTTCAGGCCTGATATCAGTCAGGCAGTCCGGGAGTGCCTTGCTGCACGTTTCCCGTCGTTCCAAAAAGCTCTCGAAGATCCTGGATGAAAGAAGAAGATCCGCAGGTGACTTTTTTTGTTCGATCCACGTTCTGCTTGATAACCTGATAAGCCCGGCGGCATTCGTTCTTGATCCGGATTATGTCTTTACCGACGAAGACGGTACTTTTATCAAATTCTGCCTTCTGCCGTTCAAATATCCACCGGATCAGATACGTCTGTCATCCCTGAATGCGGAACGTCTTGAAATGTTTTTATCCGAACCGTTCTTTGACGGCGTACTTACTAACGATGAGAAACAGGAACTGATCTACAGCGTTAAAACAGATGACGAAACCTTGTTTTTCAAATGTGCGAAAAGAATACGCGATTCAAATACGGATGAGCTTATTCCGGAAGAGTTGCAGTTTACCGCAAAGGCAGCCGCGCCCAGGCACCTTCCGGACAAAAGCAGAAAAAAGCACAGCGTTTCATTCATGGATAATTCAGCGCCCAGGCCCGTTTCAGAACTCTGGTGGTCCTGGGCAAGCGCCGTGGCTTCAGGGATATCCGTTAAACTTTCGGGATTGATCCCGGCCATCCTCTTCTTCCTTGTGTCAGGAGTAATCCTTATAAGGTTTCTTTTGAGCCGCAGGACGAAAAAACACAGGGAAAAGACCGGTGACGGTTCGATCTCAGGCATGAGAAGCATGATACTTTTTTCTGACGCAGATGAAGACAGTGATCAAGCCGTACTAAGCGATCCGGACGGAACGGATACGAAGCCTCCTCATCCTGTGACGCCTCTTATTACGGGGGTTTTGACTTCCATAGACGCGAAGGACGGGAAAACGCTTTCTTATTTGGTAATGATGGACAGAACGACGATAGGTTCAGATGTTTTTCTTTCAGATATAGTCATTGATGATCCTTCAGTGGATGCTCTTCACGCGATAATCTATCTGAGCGGAAAGTCGTTTTTCATAAGTGACTGTTCAAGAAAAGGTACGACTTACATCGATGACATAAAGACCGGAATTGGCAGGAAATGCGAGATCAAAAACGGACAGAAGATAACAGTCGGAACCGTGGACCTCAGATTTAAAGTCCTTTTTCCTTCAGCTGGGCAAGCCTGGACTTCTGAGAATCAGATCCGTATCGCTCAATGAAACGCATCCTCGCTAAAGATCTGTCCACAACGCGTTTTACGTCTTCCGTATATACCTGGCCTACGCCCTCTTTGTCTTGTTTTTCAAGTTCTGCCATGCCATCGCGGTAGGATTCAAAGATCTGTCTGACCTTTATCTCTTCAGGCCACTCAGCGGAGTTGCAGATAACGATTATAGCTCTCTGATTTATCTCGGCATAACCCTCCGAAACAACAAAGCGCTTAATGTCTTCATCGACCCTGATCGTAAAGGTTCCGGGAAAGAGCGCGGCAACAAACGGCGTGTGTCCCGCCATGACGCCGAACTCGCCGTCGATGGTGGGCATGCTTGCAGAACTTACCAGACCCTCGTAAAAAGTCTTTTTGGGGGTGATAATTATGAGGTGTATCTTGTGACTAATATCCTCAGCCATTACGGGGTCAGATCCTTATATGCCTTGATGACGTCGTCCAGACCGCCCTTCATGAAGAAGCACTGTTCCGGAATGTGATCGAGCGATCCTGAGATCAGCTCGCCAAAAGCCTTGATCGTTTCCTTAAGCGGAACGTAACGCGGTGCAAAGCCCGTAGAATCAGCAGTAACGAAGAACGGCTGCGAAAGGTATCTCTGAACTTTACGTGCACGCGCAACGGTCTTTCTGTCGGCTTCTGAGAGCTCTTCCATACCGAGGATGGCAATGATGTCCTGAAGTTCCTTATAACGCTGGAGCATTGCCTGGATCTTTCTGGCAACATTGTAGTGCTCGGTTCCTACTACGTCCTCGGTCAGGATCCTTGAAGACGATTCGAGCGGATCTACCGCAGGATAGATACCGAGCTCAACGACCGCACGCGAGAGAACGATGTTCGCATCGAGGTGTGAGAACGTCGTTGCAGGAGCCGGGTCAGTAATGTCGTCGGCAGGAACGTAAACGGCCTGGATCGAAGTGATAGATCCGTTTCTGGTCGAAGTGATCCTTTCCTGGAGCTCACCTACTTCTTCAGTCAGAGTCGGCTGATAACCTACCGCGGAAGGGATCCTTCCTAAGAGAGCTGAAACCTCCGATCCCGCCTGAACAAATCTGTAAATGTTATCGATAAAGAGGAGAACGTCCTTATGTTTCTCATCCCTCAGGTATTCGGCCATCGTAAGTCCCGCAAGAGGAGCTCTCATTCTGGCACCGGAAGTCTCGTTCATCTGACCGAAGACCATTATCGTCTTGTCAAGAACGCCGGATTCCTTCATCTCGTTCCAGAGATCGTTACCTTCACGGGATCTCTCGCCTACACCGGTAAATACCGAAAAGCCGCCGTGCTCACTTGCTATGTTGCGGATAAGCTCAAGGATAAGGACTGTCTTACCTACACCTGCGCCTCCGAAAAGACCGATCTTTCCGCCTCTGGAGAACGGAACGAGAAGGTCAATGACCTTGATGCCCGTTTCAAGAATGGACTCTGTCGGAAACTGTTCAGTGAAAGAAGGCGCTTTTCTGTGGATCGGCCAGTAGTTATCAGGCTCGATCTCACCACTGTGATCGATAGGTCTTCCGAGAGCGTCAAAAAGCCTTCCGGCGATCTTCTCGCCTACGGGGACCTTGATGGAGGAACCGAGGGATTCACACGGAAGTCCGCGGGTAAGACCTTCTGTCGGATTATAAGAAACGCATCTGACTACGCCGTTGCCCCTCTGCTGAAGGACTTCCGCATAAACATAATCGGCTGCGTCAGGCTTGAAAGCATCCTTGGCGGGAGCGGCTGTACCCTCTTCATCTTCCGAGACAGCGGGCTGGTCTTCACTGCTCCTCTTGTTTATCCTGATAGCCTCTTTGATCTTGGGCAGTTCGGTCCTGTCGAACTCGCATTCGATTACAGGTCCTATGATCTGTGTAACTTTACCGATTGCCATATCTTAATTCCTCTTCCTTGTCAAAGCCTTTATTTCATTGAATGTAACATAGTTACACGGGTTGGTTTACAACTTTCCTGCCTGCTCGGCGCCGTTTACGATCTCCGTAAGCTCCGTCGTGATCCTTGCCTGACGAGCGCGGTTGCTGAGAATGTCGAGTTTCTTCATCATTTCACTTGCGTTGTCATTCGCATTCTGCATTGCGGTAAGCCTTGCGGTCTGTTCGCTGGCATATGCGTCGACCATCGCTCCGAAGACCATAGCGTTTGCATAGGAATCGATAAGATAATCGAAGACCGCGTTTACTTCCGGGAAGTATTCGACTTCAGATCCGCTGTCGATCGCCATTCCCGCATCAGTAACGTTGTCCGGAAGGATCTTGGAAATGGACTTCATGTCGACCGGGAAAAGTCTGACGGCCCTCGGCTGCATCTTTACGGATGTTTCCATGTGCGTATAGAGCAGATATATGAGATCGTAGTCCTTGTTAAGGAACTTTCTCTTCATTATGGAGCTTACGACGCGGGCATCGTTAAACGTGGGTTCTGCGATCGGGAAGGAGAATTCCTTGTTGCAGATATATCCGTGACGCTCGAGTTTTTCCCTTGCAAGACGTCCGAAGACATTGAGCTCATACTTCGTCTGAAGTCCCTTGCCCGTGTTATCGACGATCTTCTTCTGGATATGGTTCTCGGTAATGGTCACCATATTGTTGTTGTATGCACCGGCAAGGCCCTGATCACCGGAAAGAACGTAGTAACCGATCTTCCAAGTCTCGCCTTCCTCCTTCTGGTTAAGGACAAAGAACGGATTGCTGATGTCAGGGAAGTGAGTGCAGATGTCCTGCATGCTCTCAACGCAGATCCTGAAGAAAGGGTACATGGATTCCTGAAGAGCCAAAGAGCGGCGCATCTTCGCACCACTGACAAGCTGCATGGCGCTGGTCATCTGACTTATGTCGTTGATACTCTTTTGTCTTTTCTTAATGGCGCTGAAGGTTTCCATTGTTTACTAAAGACCCGTTCCCGCGCGGGACCTTGTCAGTCCTCCTCCCGGTATTCGGTATGCTCTTCGAGGAACATCTCCTTGAACTCCTCATAGGAACTGTCGATGTCGGCCTTGATCGTATCGGTCAATGCACCTTCTTCGGAAATGGACTCGGAGATGTTCTGGTGACGTTCGTTTGCATCTTCGATAAACGCATTTATGAAATCGATGATGTCTTCCTTCGCCAGGAAGTTCAGTTTGTCAGTCGTAGCAACATAGAGGATCATTACCTCCTCTGCCATCGTCCAGGATTTGAACTGCTCCTGCTTGAGGACTTCATTAAGAACGGTGCCTCGCTTGATCTGAAGCTGCGTGTTCTCATCAAGATCAGAACCGAACTGTGAGAACGATGCCATTTCGCGGGCCTGTGCGAGCGAGATCCTCAGAGGGCCGGCAACCTTCTTGACTGCTTTCGTCTGGGCGGCGCCGCCTACACGTGAGACTGACAGACCGACGTTGACTGCAGGTCTCTGACCGGAGAAGAAAAGCTCCGGAGAAAGATATATCTGACCGTCAGTGATCGATATGACGTTCGTAGGAATGTATGCTGAAATGTCGTTGCCCAAGGTTTCTACGATCGGGAGCGCGGTTATCGAGCCTCCGCCCAATTCATCGGACAGTTTCGCAGAGCGCTCAAGAAGTCTCGAGTGCAGATAGAAAACGTCACCAGGGTAAGCTTCTCTTCCCGGAGGTCTTCTGAGGAGCAGCGAGATGGCCCTGTATGCCTGCGCGTGCTTGGAAAGGTCGTCGTATACGATAAGGACATCCTTGTGGTAGTCGTACATGAATTTCTCGGCCATCGCGCATGCCGAGAACGGTGCTATGTACTGCATCGCGGCAGAATCCGAAGCGGAAGCCGCAACGACAACGGTATAATCGAGCGCGCCCTTGCGTGAAAGGAGGTTTGCCGTCGATACGATGGTGCTCATCTTCTGGCCGATGGCCACATAGACGCAGATCATGTCCTTGCCCTTCTGGTTGAGGATCGTATCTATCGCTATCGCGGTCTTTCCCGTCTGACGGTCTCCGATTATAAGCTCACGCTGGCCCCTTCCAATGGGCGTAAGCGCGTCGATCGCGGTAATGCCGGTCTGAAGCGGCGTGTCGACCCTGGACCTGTCGGTAACTCCGGGAGCCGGCGACTCAACAGGACGCTTGTCAACGTATCTGATCATGCCCTTGCCGTCAATCGGACGGCCCAACGGATCTACGACACGGCCAAGCAGGCCGTTGCCGACAGGAACCGAAACGGTCGTCATGGTACGCTTGCAGTTCATGCCTTCAACTACGGTGTCCTCACCTGTAAGGATTACGACGCCGACTTTTGTTTTCTCGAGGTTCATCGCGATGCCTGCCGCACCCGAAGAGAAAGAAATAAGCTCATCGGACATGCAGTGGCGGAGTCCCGTTACGGTCGCAACACCGTCACTGACGGCGGTGACCGTACCGATCTCGTCGATCATGTCGCTCGAACTCAGGGCTTCTTCAACACGCTTGTCGAACTCTTCGTCGTCAAGCTGCCAGAGCTCGGCATTATCAAGGCTCGGGCCGGACGTTTCGGGGAACAGGTTTAATGCGTCCTCGATGTCCT
This sequence comes from Saccharofermentans sp., assembly GCA_024695505.1. GTDB lineage: Bacteria > Bacillota > Clostridia > Saccharofermentanales > Saccharofermentanaceae > Saccharofermentans. Next base: position 19,407 of record JAILIB010000090.1, on the reverse strand, counting down.
TCCTGACTTCTTTTGTCGAAAACAGCAATGAATCAGGCGTTTCATCGTCTGAAGAAGACGAAGGCGCCGTGATCTCTGAAGAGTCGGAAACCTTGAAACTGTCTGCCCTGGTACGCTTGATAAAAGCATTGATACGGCCGAGCTGACCCTTGACGGAATAGTCGTAACGGTTTCCGTGGTAGTAGATAATAAAGCCGCCGATAAGTGCGGGCTTGGATTCGATCATCAGACGGTAGGCCGAGATCTCATAACGCGTCGCAAATTTCGCCGCGATGCGCTCAAGCTTATCCTCAGGAATGTCCCCTGCGGTCTCGATCCTCAGGATCGTTCCCTTCGGCTTGGGTTTCTGATTCTTGTCGGGAAAAGCGCTACTCACCCTTCCTCACCTCTGCATCAACGAAAACGTCAGTATGCTTCTGCGCGGAAGCCATCAGTTCGCTCCTGGGAACGGCATCACCAATTACGTGCTCTGCGATCTCGACAGCGAGATCCGTAATGTCGTCTTTCATGTTTTCGAGTGCAACACGCTTCATACGCGCGCAGTCGTCTTCAGCCCTTTCAAGGATCTTCTGGGCTTCCGTGTTGGCTTTTTCAATAACGGCTTCAGTGGTCTTGCCCGCGTTTTCCCTGGCCTCTTCGATGATCTGAGCCGCCTGCGATTTAGCGTCATCTATAGTCTTCTTGGATTCGGCGACTACCTTGTCTGCCTCCTCCTTGGACTTCTTGGCCTGTTCAAGTTCGGCATCAAGCGTTTCCTGACGCTTGTGTATCATCTTGAGGATACGCTTGTAAATGGCAAACCTGATTATGACGTACGCGATTATCACATTAATGATCGTCAGAACGGCGGTCACCGCATAACCTGCGAACTGGTCAGGAGAAAACAGTGATGACTCACTTTCCCGTGCCAAAATGTTCAGCGTTTCAAACAGCATATAAACTGCTCCCTTCTAAGTTCGAAAAGAAGTTCTCTATCATCTGAACATGAAGATCAGGAGGAGCGCCACAACGAGCGAGTAGATACAAAGCGACTCGATGAAGACGATGGCGGCAAGAAGCATTGTCTGGATCTTGCTCAAGACTTCAGGCTGCCTTGCACCGGCATCGATTGCATGGCTTGCGGCCTTGCCCATTGCGAAAGAGCATCCGAGAGCACCGCAGCTGATGGCTACGCCTGCTGCGATCGCTGCTATTGCCCTTGTCTCAAGCCCCGCAAAAACAAATGCTGAGAGAAACGGTGCACATGCCATTAAAGTGTTAAACATATTAAGTCCTCCTAATATAATCCTATCTTGTTTACCTGTTTGATATTACGCGGCGGCAGCCTCTCCGGCTTCCTTCTTTTTCTTCTGTTTCTTGAATTCCTCGGGGTGTTCCTTGAACTCGTGGCCGACTTCGACTATCTCTCCGATGTAAGACATCGTCAGATAAGAGAAAACGACCGCCTGGAGAAGTCCGTCAGCCAGGTCAAACCAAAGTCCGACGATTCCGGGAACGATGATCGGAATGCATATCGACAGGAATTCCATGAATACAAATGAACCGAAGATGTTGCCGAAAAGCCTCAAAGCCAATGAAGTAGGCTTGATCACGAAATCGAGGAGCTTGAAGGGAAGCATCGCCTTGAGAGGCGTGGTGAGTGAAACCCAGAACCCTTTGATCCCTATGAACTTGATCGAGATTATGATGACGTACAGGATCGCAAGGACCGCGCATCCTACCGGGAATGCTATGTTCTTTGCCGGAGGAGCGAACTTGAGGAAGGAAATGCAGTTACATCCGGTGATGACGATTCCGAACGTCATGATCATCGGAGCGACTTCCTCGGCTTCCTTCTTCGTCATGCCAAAGCCAATTGCGGAATTGATAATGAGCTCAACGACCATCCAAAGGAGCGTCTGCTTTGCGTTGGGATGGATCGTCTGTTTGCCTACCATGAGGCTGAAAACGATTATAGCGGCGAGAACGGCGATCCAGGTAACAATGACCGCGTCAGTAATGATCAGCTTATAATCGCCGACATCAAAATAGTGCTGGACCTGAAGGATCCCCTCGCTGATCTCTTCGCCTATGTCACCGGGCTTGAATGCCTCGGCGAATTTGGTGCAAAATGCCTGCCAGAATTCCGAAAACCACGTTCCGGCAGAGAGTGCGACCTGATACATAAGTTTAGATCCTCCCCTTTCTTACTCTGACATTTTACACCTAAAAGGCAAAAACCGCACCAAAATGAGCGCGATGCTTTTCTTATTTAAAGTTTTTATCTTCCAAAGCCTTGAGCTGGTCAACGCGTACACCGTGTCTTCCGCCGCCGAAACTTCCTTCAAAGAAGGCATCCAGCATTCCGAGGGCAACTGCCTGGCCGACTACTCTTGCGCCGAAGGCAAGGACGTTCGCATCGTTATGCTCACGGCAGATCCTTGCCGTGTACTCATTATGGGAAAGTGCGCAGCGGATGCCCTTGAACTTGTTGCATGTGATGGAAATGCCGATACCGGTTCCGCAGATGGCGATGCCCTTTTCAGCCTTTCCCGAAAGGATGTCATCAGCGAGCAATTCACCCGCCTCGACCCAGGAATAAGGCTCATCTGCTGAAGCAGCGCCTCTTTCGATAACCTCAAATCCCTTTTCCTTGAGGCGTGCGACAACCTTCTGCCTTAAATCGTAACCTGCGTGATCCGATGCTACTGAAACTACCATGTTTATTGCCTCCAAAACCGTTTATCAGTCGTGTTTGATATGCTTGAACTTCTTGGCACCGGAAGCATAATCGCCTACGATGTCGCCGTTTCCGATGAGCTTGTACTTGTAAGATACCAGACCTTCAAGACCTACGGGACCTCTGGCGTGGATCTTTGATGTTGAAACGCCTACTTCTGCGCCGAATCCGTACCTGAAACCGTCAGCAAACCTTGTGGAGCAGTTCACGTAGACGCTTCCTGAGTCAACTCCGAGAATGAAACGCTCCGCTGCCGCCTTGTCTTCGGTGATTATCGCGTCGGTGTGGCCCGAACCGTTGCGGTTGATGTGGGAGATCGCCTCGTCGATACCGCTTACGACCTTGACCGAACACTTCATGTCCAGGTATTCATGGTGCCATTCGGTAACCTTCTCAGCTCCGAACGTCTCGGAAACATAGTCATCGCCGTAGATAGTGACGCCCGCTTCGCGAAGAGCCTTAATAAGCTCGGGAAGCAGCGTGTCCTTCAAAGCCTCATCAACGAGGAAAGTCTCCGTTGCATTGCAGACCGAGACATACTGGGTTTTTGCATCGACTGCAACCCTGATGGCCTTTGCAGGGTCTGCCTTCTCATTGATGTAAGTGTGGCAGACGCCGTCGGCGTGGCCAAGGACAGCGATATTGGTATTCTGCATTATGTACTGGACAAAAGCATTGGATCCCCTGGGGATTATCAGATCGATGTACTCGTCGAGACCGAGCATGTCCGCTATCTCCGCACGCGTTGTCAGAAGATGGAGCCATCCTTCGGGCAGTCCCACCTTTACGCCTGCGTTATATATAACTTCTGCCAAGACCTTATTTGTATTGGCCGCCTCGCTTCCGCCCTTGAGGAAAACGGCATTTCCGCTCTTAAGGCAAAGGGTTGCGATCTGGACAAGTGCGTCAGGTCTGCTCTCGAAGATAACCCCGATAACGCCGATGGGGCATGTGACGCGGTAGAGCTCAAGGCCGTCATCCAATGTCGTATGAAGGGTCTGTCTGCCGACCGGATCTTCAAGCGTCTTGAGGCTTAAGATACCGTCAGTTACATCAGAGAGCTTTTCGTCCTGGAATTTCAGCCTCTTGATTAGAGGCTTTTCGAGGTTTGCAGCCTCAGCATTCATGAGGTCTTCGGAATTTGCTTTAAAGATCCTGTCCTTTTCGGAGTTAAGGGCGTCAGCTATCGCGGAAAGTGCTTCATCCTTCTGCTCGCGCGTCAGGACAGCCATGCCGTAGGACGCTTCCCTGGCCATTTTTGCCTTTTCAATCAACTCGGACATACTGCTCTCCTCTTATATAATTATTGCCTGATTATAGCAAAAATTCGGCCTTGTTGAAGTTTTTCCTTATGCACAAAAATGTTCATAATGTGCATAACTTTGTTGATAACTCAAAAGACAGGTTTTCGGTATTTGTTTGCCCCTCAAAGTTAATGTTTAAAGCATTCTGACATTTTGTTACCATTTGTTGACAAAACAATTACGAAATGATAAAGGTCCTTTGACAACCCAATAAAATAGGCATTTGCGGGTATTATTCACATATTGCGGTACATCTGTGTCCGTCAGTCAAATACACCTGTTTTAGAAAAATTCCTCTTGACAGGCCAATTCTGCCCGAAGTTCATTTCTGATACTTTAATGGTGTTATAATTCTCCCATGAGAATAATCATTACCACACTATTCGGGCTTGAAGCTCCGACCCGCGACGACCTTCTCGCAGTGGGTTTTCAGAAGCACCAGCTGGACGTTAAGGACGGCGTCATTACGCTTGACACCGGCTCGGACAACTGGGCTTTGGACGTTGCCCGCGTAAACATGTGGGCAAGGCACGCCGAGAGGGTGTTTTTCGAGATCGGCGGCTTTAAGACCGGTTCTTCCGAAAACTTCACCGAGGACGGAGCGGCCTTTTTTGAATCCTGCAGAAAACTCCCCTGGAATGACTTCATTCCTAAGGGCTGGGCGTTTATAGTCAACGGTTTTTCAAGAAAATCCAAGCTCGACGGCATCAAGATGCTCCAAAAGCTCACGAAAAAGGCCATCGCGAGAAGCCTTGCAGCATCCAGAGGCCTGGGCAGCGATGCCGTGATCGAGGAGGACGAACGCCTCGGCACGATAAGCATTCAGTTCGCTTTGGTAAACAACTACTGCAGGATGCTCATAGACACGACCGGCGAGGGACTTCACAAGCGCGGATACAGGCCTCTGACCCACGAAGCGCCTATAAGGGAGACCTTAGCGGCCGGCATGGTCACTTACGCAAGATACAGTCCGTTCGGCAAGGAAGCCCTCGTAGATCCGATGTGCGGATCGGGAACGATCGTTATCGAGGCCGCCCAGATGGCCGCCGGCATCGCTCCGGGGAGGTTTCGCCACTTCGATTACGAGTCTCTTCCCTACATCGGCAAAAAGGCTTACAGGACGGCACTGGAGGAAGCGATCGACAACGAAGACCTGACTGCACCTGACGACTGTTATTTCTTCGGTTCGGACATCGATTCAAGGGCTGTCAGATCCGCCATCGCGAACGCAAAAGCAGCGGGAGTTGCTGATTTCTGCAGGTTTGACATCAGGGACGCCTCAACCGTGACGCCCGAGACGCTGGCTTCATACACAGGTTTGGAGAGGCAGCTCGTCATCACCAACCCTCCTTACGGAGGAAGGCTCATGACCCCCGAAGAGGCTGAAGACATCTACCGCATGATCGCCAGGAACCTTCTTACCCGCTCCGGCCAGTGCAAAAAGGGCATCAGGCTCTCTCTTATCACGCCCGATAACATGTTCGAAGATGCGACCGGACTCAGGGCTGACAAGCGTGTAAAGCTCTATAACGGCAGCAAAGTATGCCATCTTTGCAATTTCTATAAGCTCGGATTAAAAAGATGAACATGGTCACAAGAAGGATCGACTTTTTTGACATGCACAAGATCGCCGATTCAGGTCAGGCTTTCAGGATCCGTGACATTGACGGGACTCACACCGAACTGGTCGCTTTTGGAAAATATCTCCAGGTAGCAGACTTGGGCAACAGTGAATTCGCTTTCTCCTGCGATGAGAAGGATTTCATTTCGATCTGGGAAGACTATTTTGATCTCAGCCGCGACTATGTTTCGATCGCAAGATCGGTCGACTCAAAAGACAAATACCTGAAAGAAGCAGCCGGATTCTCCACCGGAATAAGGATCCTTAAGCAGGAACCGTTTGAGACGACGATCAGCTATATCATCTCGCAGCGCCGCTCGATCCCGTCTATCACGACCTCCGTCGAACGCATAAGCGCCCTCTGCGGCAAAAAGATCCCCGCTCCGAAGCTCAAAGCGCCGTTTGTTAAGCCGCTTAAGGACGAATACTATGCTTTCCCCTCACCTGCCGAACTCTCTTCTCTGAGTCCGGAGGACATCGAAGGGACCGGTGTCGGTTACAGGGCGCCTTATATCGTGCAGGCGGCCGAAGGGTTTAATGACGGCCTTCTTGATCCCAATGCATTGTCAAAGCTGGACGATGAAGCTCTCTACAAGGCTCTTATGGCAATGTTCGGAGTAGGCACGAAAGTCGCAAACTGCGTAATGCTCTTTGCATACGCAAGGACAGCCAGATTCCCGGTCGATGTCTGGATACAAAGGATCGTCGACAGATACTACAACGGATGTTTTGACTGCTCGAAATACCCTGAGACTGCGGGCATAATGCAGCAGTTCATGTTCTATTACGAAAGACGCAGGGACAGTTTCTGACGCGTTTTCAGACGCTTATGATACCCATTATCACCGGGTAAGCTGCATCGACGATCTTGGCAAAATGAATGCTGCACTCAAAGACCTCTTCACCGCATGAATCAAGCTGGATGACGGCATCGTCAGAAGCGACCAGGCTCTTGTCTTTTTCGTCCACGATAAACTTGATCCACCTGAACCTGCTGTTTAATGCATTGGCCAAAGCATACATTTCATTCATCTTCGTTTCAGGGAAAGTAATTATGCTGGAGGTCCTCAGGTTAACGGTATGGTCTCCGTCATCAAAACGGATGAACACGTTAAAGCCATCCATGTTTTCGAGTTCAAACTGGGTAACGATCGAGCTGCCGTCATCAGAAATCATGAAATCGAGATTCCTGGACTCAAAATAGGCTGCCGTTATCTTTGCTGCCATACTGCCCATAAGATGACCTCCGGGTTCTTTTATTCAATTATACAACATTCAAAACATACAAAAGAAAAAGTCCCGGGATCAGAGATCTCAGGACTTTGATTTGGTGCGGCCGACGAGACTTGAACTCGTATGGAGTTACCCACACGCCCCTCAAACGTGCGCGTCTGCCAGTTCCGCCACGGCCGCATATATGCTGCTTTAAGCAGGCTCGATAATTATACTTTTCAGATAGTACAGTGTCAAGAACAATTTTCAATGCAAAATGTTCCATATAAAAGGGCGGCCCCGGTCAGCCGGAACCGCCCGTAATTACAATGCTTCCGCCTCAGTTGCTGAACAGATAGTAAGCAATGATGATGGCGATGATCGCAAGTACGATCGTGAGGATGACCTTCGGGATCGATACGGGAGACTTGCCCGCGATCTTGCCCGTCTGTCCGTTTACTACGAAGTTATAGACCTCGTTGTTGAACTTGTAATTAGCGATCCAGATGGGAGCGAGGACATACTTGAAAGTGACCTTTGCGAAGTCCGTGTTGAAGTTTACGGATTCGACCGTATCGGCGTGCTGCCTGCGTTTCTCGTACTGTCCGATCTCACTCCTTAAAGTGTTCTTGATCTGGTTCTTGGCCAATTGCCATCCGTCGTCCAAGCCAACCGTATATCTTTCTGCAAGGAAGCCTGCAATGAACTCAGGAGCGTAAGGACGGAGCTTCTTGAAATCGAACTGCTTGACCGCGTTGATGTACGGATTGTCGGTCTTCTTGCTTGCGTAAACAAGCTCGTCGTCAACGAACTTCTCGTAGATGCCGGAGAAGTTCTTGTACTCGTAATATGTCTCGGTCTCACCCTTGGAATTCGTTCTTTCGTGCCTGTAGCCGAGCTGAACGCTGTAAGGCGAGGTCGTCTGGGAGTCGTAGGTCCAGAACGGGAGATAAACGCCGCTGAAGTTCTTTGCCTCGCAGGACTTTTTTGCAGCATTGGGCGCAAAGAACTTGCCCTTGATCCAGCTCTTGAAAAGCTGTGAAGCCTTCTGCTGTGATATCTCAAAAGGAACGACTCCGCCCGGAGCCATTGCGTCTGCGAGGTCATCAACGGGCATTACCTGCGTAGATCCGCAATAAGGGCAGCATGCAGCCGTATCTGTTGCCGCGAAGACCGTTGTAGCACCGCAGTTCTTGCACTCGAGCGACTTTCTCGCCTGACCCCAGTCGATGCTCGCTCTCTGCGTAGCCGTAGTGAAATCGATCTCCTCGATGTCCTTCGCCACGTCCTCGGGCTTGGGAAGCTGCCTCTGATAACCGCATGAATGACAGGTCATGGCAAGCGTATCCGGATCGTAAACAACTGTAGCGCCGCAGTTCGGGCACTTCTTATCAGTTGAATCCATTGTCGTGCCGACGGCAACCTGGTTGCCTTCAGCGTCCGTATACGTCTTGGCAGCCGCCTGTGCGGGAGCAGGCTGTGCCGCGGCCGTGCAAACGGCGATCGGATCAAAGAGTCCGTCGGGTCCTACAGGATAGTCGGAAACCATGCAGCGCTGCCAGAGATACACACGCTGGTTCCACTGGGCGATAAGCGAGTTCTTGACTGAAGCGGCGGTATCTGCGGCTTTCTTGGCGTTGCCTGCTGCGATTCCCGCCTGCTGCATTGCATCTTTCTGTCCGAGTTTGTCGAACTTCATGACATCGCGGCTTTGCTGTTCCTGAACGGATTTTGCCTGTGCTATTTCCATTTCGAGCTGTCTGATCTTACCGTTGACTGCAGCCTGTTCGATCGTGAACTGCTGGGCAAAATCAGGATGTGCTTCAAACCAGTCAGCCGTAACGGCAGCAGCTTTGTTCGTGAGTTCTGCATCAGGAGTAGTCGTATCAAGAGCAGGTGCTCCTTCAGGATGATTTGTCAGGTAATTGGTGCACAGCGTCTGTTGGCCCTGAGTAACTCTCTGCTTGAAGGAATCAGGCAGTACACCCTTTGTGATATTCAATGATTCTTCAGGCGTAATGAAGATGTTAAGGCCCTGTTTCTGGGCATCAGCTGCAGAAACAGGCATGCCTGGCATAGTGCGTTTAACAGGAATATTCTCTGACATAATTAATCCTCACCTTATTTGTTTTGTTGTAGTTTATCACAAAAAATCAGTAGATTATGTAAGCGGCCGAATATGGTCTGAGGCCTATGGTAAGCGTTCCGTTTTCGGTTCCGCCGAAGATCATGTTGTCCGACAAAGGAGGATGCCAGTCCCCTGTTATCTCCGTAACGGCAGTTCCTGCGAAGCTGTCTGAAACTGTAGCATACAAAGGCTTTTCAGAGCGGTTCATCAGGAACACGATCTTTCTTGCGCCCGTTCCCTGATGCCCGAAAAAGTCCCTTCCCTCTGAAAGATATCTCTCAAAGGCAAACGCACCTTCATGAGCAAGCAGCGTCTTATAAAAACCAGTGCGGAGACAGGAGTTTACCTTGCGTAGGCCCGCGATCCTCTTGAAGAAAGCAAGAGTCTCTGTCTGCTTTGACGTCAGGCGGTTCCAGGGATAAGTCCTTCTGTTGAACGGGTCCTTATACCCCTGCATCAGCACTTCATCGCCGTAGTAGAGGCAGGCTGCTCCGATATAAGCATTCTGGAAAGCATAGGCCATCCTGGCGAGAGAAGCGCACCTGTCATAATCACCTGCATCGACCTCTATGCCGCGCTGGATCTCGCGGTCGTCAGTCTCGCAGGGCTTTCCGAGCATCGTCATTATCCTCGGAACGTCATGCGACGAAACGAGGTTCATCATGCAGTAGTATGCCTGTGATGGATACCTCTCGCGGAAACCTTCAAACCTTGAATCGGCGACTTCGGCGGAAATATAGCCGCAAAGGAAATCCAGGAGTATGTGCCTGAACGTATAGCCCATGACCGAGTCGTGGGTATTGCCCAGCATGAAGTCGCGGTAAGAGCCGTAACTGCACTTGTTTGAAGCGTCCTCCCATACCTCGCCGACGAGCATTCCCTCGCCGTTCGTCTTTGCCTTCAGGGTCGATCTCATCTGCCTTATGAAGCCGTCAGGGAGCTCGTCTGAAACGTCGAGCCTGAAGCCGTCAGCGCCTCTCGAAGTCCAGGTATCGACAACGCCCTTATCTCCGAAAATGAAATTTCTGTATGAAAGATCATCCTCGTTTACGTTAGGCAGGTCAGGAAAGCCCCACCAGGAGTCGTAATTGATGTTGCCGTCAGCGGTACGGTAAAGGTTATACCATGAGCGGTAACGGCTCTCCGTGCCGTCTCTGAAGGCCTCGTAAGCGCCATTCGTACCGTAGCGGCCGAACTTGTCGAAGTAGATGGAATCAGCTCCCGTGTGGCTGAAAACGCCGTCAAGGATGATCTTGATACCGGCTGCCTCGGCTTCTCTTGAAAGCTCGTTAAATGCGGAAACGCCGCCTAACATCGGATCAACATTAAGGTAATCCGCAGTATCGTAGCGGTGCGAAGACCTGGCCTCAAAGATCGGGTTCATGTAAAGGATGTTGATGCCGAGTTCTTTGAGGTAAGGGAGCTTTTCCTTAATTCCGCGGAGCGAACCGCCGTAGAAATCACATGCAAGATAGCCCGTCTCAGGCTTTCCGTATATGTCGACGTCCTCGTCCCAGTCTTCGTGATATACGCGTTCGGGACGGGGATTGGCATTCTTCATCGCCTCGACGTTAAAACCCGTGTCTCTTGCGAACCTGTCCGGGAAGATCTGGTAGATGTTAGCGCCCTTCATATAGTCGGGTGTCTTGAATTCCTTGTTGTAAACGGTTATCTGGAACGCATAAGGATACTTGTCCTCATCGGCTCCGACTCTTGGCGGCTCGCGGTAAAGCGTTCCCTCGCCGTCGGCAGTGTCTGCCGCCGCGCCATAGTAGAGCGTAAGCTCAGGTGCGGTAAAAGCATCTTCACTTATATCTTCCGGCCTGTTTACTAGGTAACCTTCAGGGAGGTCTTCACAGTCCCCCGCGACCTTGAACCTGAACCAGTAGAACAGGATCGACGGCTCGTGAGGCAGCATGAGATCCACGTGATATCTCGATGATCCTGAGACGCGGTACATCGGTTCTTCGTGATAAGAGAACTTATAAAGTCCGTAGGTATAGCAGAGCGTAACGCCGGAAGCTTCCCTGTAGCAGTCGAAAAACAGCTCCGTATGGGAATCACAGGGCCTCGCGCCAAAAGGCGTCCTGTACTCAGGAAGGCGCGATGCATGAATGCACCGCGCCTGTGAAATGGCATTAGAATTGTTTGTCCCGCGGGACTCCATCAGTCTTTCTTCTCCTCGGGTTTAGCTTCTTTCGGAGTCTCGGGCTTTTTTGCTTCAGGCTTCTTTGCCGCAGGCTTTTTCGCAGCGGGTTTCTTTGCTGCGGGTTTCTTTGCCGTAACCTTCTTCTCAGCGGGCTTTTCAGCCTTTGCCTCAGGCTTCTTCTCTGCCTTGGGTGCAGCCTTCTTTTCGGCAGGCTTCTCTTCCTTAGGCATCGGGATTCCGGTGATCAGAGAATAGAGACCTGCATACTCGCCTGCGCTCTTCTTCCAGGTGTAATCACCCTTCATTCCCGTCTCGATGAGCTTCTTCCAGACGTCCTTGTGGTGACGGTAGAGGTCAGCCGCATACTTGGTGACAAACAGGAACTCGTGCGCGTTGATGTTTGCGAACGAGAAGCCGTTGCCTTCACCCGTATACTCGTTGTAAGGCGTTACAGTGTCCTTGAGACCGCCCGTCTCACGAACGACAGGAACAGTACCGTAAGCCATGGATACGAGCTGTGAGAGGCCGCAGGGCTCGAAAAGACTGGGCATCAGGAAGATGTCAGCGCCGGCATAGATCGTGTGAGCCAGACCGCTGTCGAAATCGATGCATGCGCACATCTTGCCGTGGTTGCGGTTTGCGATGTCGGTAAGGGCTCTCTCATAGTACGGATCGCCCGTTCCGAGGATGACGATCTGCATTCCGTCGTAGAGCATTTCCTCGAGGACGTAAAGCAGAAGATCCAAGCCCTTCTGATCGACCAGACGTGAGATCATGGCGCAGAGAGGAGCACCGGGATTGACGTCTAAGCCAAGCTGCTCCTGCAGGGATTTCTTGCAGGCTGCCTTACCCTTCTCGTAATCCTTGATCGAATACTTGGCAGGGATCTTGCCGTCTGCGGCGGGATCGTACTCCTGTTCGTTGATACCGTTCAGGATGCCTGATACCTTGTAAGCATACTTCTGAAGCGTTCCGTTCAATCCTTCGCCGTAGTAGTCGGTCATGATCTCGTACGCATAAGTAGGAGAAACAGTCGTTACGGAATTAGAGAAAACGATTCCGGCTTTCATGAAGTTGATAGCCTTGTCCTTAATGCAGAAATCGTCTCTTAAGTAATCGTCGGGAAGGTCGAGCATCTCGCGTACGACATCAGTCGAATGAACGCCCTGATACTTCAGGTTGTGGATCGTGTAAACGGTCTGAACGTCATTGTGATAGCCGTGCTTCTTGAAGTGGCAGTCAAGCAGCATGGGCATCATGCCGGTCTGCCAGTCGTTGCAGTGCAGGACGTTCGGCTCAAAGTTCATGAAGTCGCCCATGAAGTCCAGTACAGCGCGCTGATAGAAGCAGTAACGCTCGATGTCGAAAACGTAATCAACGTAGATCTGGTCGAAATTGAAGTAGTACTCGTTGTCAACAAAATAGAAGATGACGCCGTTCAACTCCATAGAGAAAAGACCTGCATAGAGGGAACGCCATCCCATGTGGACCATCTTCCATCCGAGGAACTGGAGTTTGTCGTTGTACTTGACCTTGATCTTCTTGTACAGAGGGATGATGACTCTCGCATCAACGCCCTGCTTGTTAAGCTCAACGGGAAGGCTGCCTACGACGTCTGCAAGACCTCCGACCTTTACGAACGGACTGCACTCTGATGAAGCGAGTAAAACCTTGATCGATTTTTCCATATCAGATACCTGCTCCCTTTCCTATGACGATGGGGTAATCGGGGTGACCAACAAGGCGCACGCCCGGCCTGACGAAGGCGTTCTTGTCAAGGATTACGTTCTCAAGATGACAGTTCTCGGAAATGTGAGAATCCTGCATGATGACGCAGTTCTTGACCTTCGTGTTCTTTGCTATCGTAACGCTTCTGAAGAGCACCGATTCCTCGACCTTGCCGTAGATGCGGCAGCCGTCGGATACGATTGAATTGCTCATGTCGGCGTTGTCGAAATAAAGTGTCGGAGCTTCGTCCTTGACCTTCGTGTAGATCGGATCGCCGCTCCAGAAGAGGTTGTTCCTGACGGAATCCTGAATGATAGACATCGAAGCGTTGAAGTAAGTCTGAACGCTGTTGATCCTCAAAGCGACTCCGGAGTACTCGAATCCGTGGACCTTGAGCTCATCGAACATCTTAACGATGGAATGGATTCCGAAATGCTGCTGGCCGTGTGCCATCTGGCGTGCGAGGATGTCGATCAGGAGATCTCTTCTCAGGCACAGGATGCCGAGTGAAGACTTTGTCGATGCAGCCTTGTTGGGGTTATAGAGCATGTCCCTTACGAAGCCGTCCTCGTCGATGTCAAGAATGTATGAAGGGCTTCCGAACTTCGTGCCGTCACGGTTGTACATGACGGAGATGTCAGCGCCTGATTCCTCATGTGACTTGATGAATGCATCAAACGTCGTGTTGAGGATGATGTTGCAGCCCGTGACGATGATGTATGTCGTCTTGGACTGTCTCAAGAAGTCCATGATACCCGTGAGCTCTTCATCGGAATTGATTCCGGTAGCTTCTGAGTTGACATACGGAGGCAGGATGTGCAGACCGTCGTTCTTACGGTCGAGAGACCATGCACCGCCGGTTCCCGTATGGTCCATCAGTGACTTATACTTGTTGTAGGTCAGAAGTCCGATGTTCTTTACTCCGGAATTGACCATGTTCGAAAGCATGAAGTCGATGATCCTGTATCTGCCGCCGAAAGGCATAGCAGAAAGAGCACGCGGATTGGAGAGCTCGCCCAATGATATCTTTTTGTTGTCGGCTAATATCAAGCCCATTGCATTGTTAAACATATCTCAATCTCCTTTTCCTGTCCTCATACCCTGAACGTGGATTCGATGACGTTGTCTTCATCCGAAGCCTTAACGTCAGTATCCACCATGCTGTTGCCCGGGATCGTCGCGCCGTCCTTTATCTTAAGGCCGCGCTCAAATACGCAGATGCCTTCGGAGCAGAGCTTCTTGTTGGTGTAAGCGCCCTCACCCTCAACATGGCTTCCTGCGTTGACGTCCTTGCCGATTATAGTTCCGAAGTCAACGATGCACCGCTCAAGATGCGCGCCTTCCTTGACAACAACGCCCGGCATCAGGACGCAGTCCTTTACGATGGCACCCTTCTCAACGATTACCGATTCAGAGAGAACTGAATGCTCAACGTCGCCGAAGATGCGGCAGCCGTCCGTAAGAGCGGAATTCTTTACTTTCGCACCACTTCCGATGAAGTGTGAAGGCTTGACCGGGTTCCTTGAGAAGATCTTCCAGGATCTGTCGACGAGGTTGATCTCTTCAGGCTTGTCTAGGATGTCCATGTTGGTCTCCCAGAGGGAACTGATCGTTCCGACGTCCTTCCAGTAACCGGAGAATCTGTAAGCACAGAGCTTTCTGCCCTGTGCAAGAAGGTTCGGAACAATGTTCTTACCGAAGTCGTTGCTCGAATCGGGATTTGCCTCATCGTCGATAAGGGCCTGTCTCAGCACATCCCAGGTGAATATATAGACACCCATCGATGCAAGGTTGCTCTTCGGCTTGGCAGGCTTTTCATCGAATTCTTCGATGACGTCGTCTTCCTTTGTGTTGAGGATGCCGAATCTCGGAGCCTCTTCCCACGGCACCTCATAGACTGCGATCGTAGCGTCAGCGCCCTTGTCGATGTGGGCCTTGAGCATTGCGGCGTAGTCCATCTTGTAGATATGGTCACCTGAAAGGATGACGATGTATTTCGGATTGTTGTCGTCGATAAAGCTCATGTTCTGGTAGATGGCGTTTGCAGTGCCCTTGTACCAGGATGAGCCGCCTGCCGTCTGATAAGGCGGAAGGATATAAGCACCCGCGTTGTTACGGTCGAGATCCCAAGGATGTCCGTTACCTACGTACGTATTGAGTGCCAGCGGCTGGTACTGTGTGAGAACGCCGACGATCTCGATCCCTGAGTTAACGCAGTTTGAGAGCGGGAAATCGATGATCCTGTAACGGCTTCCGAACGGAACTGCCGGCTTGGCGATCGTCTTTGTCAGAACGCCGAGTCTGCTTCCCTGTCCGCCTGCGAGTATCATCGCAACGACTTCAGTCTTAGCCATAATGATTTTACCTCCGGTTTATTTACGTTTACTTTTTTGCTTTTTCGGTTGCCTTAGCAGTCTTTTTTGCTGCGGGCTTCTTTACTGCGGGTTTCTTCGCTGCAGCTTTTTTGGCAGCTGGTTTAGAAGCTTCTTTGGCGGGCTTCTTTGCAGCAGGCTTCTTTGCAGCAGCCTTTTTAGCCACAGGCTTCTTCTCCGCCGTCTTCTTTACTGCCCTCTTCGGCTTGGGACCCTTCACCTTCATGAAGTAGATACCTGCGAGAGGCGGCAGGTTGATCGTGATGTGATACGGCTTGCCGTTCATAGGCTCGTCGATCGCCTCAACACAGCCCATCGCGTCAGTTCCCGTAGGATATCCGGATCCGCCGTGGCTCATGTCGTCAGTATTGAAAACAAGACGGTATGTACCGAGCTCATAGACAGGAATGTCATACTCTTCGAGAGGCTGCGGTACCATGTTGAGAACAACATAGATGTCGTTTTCCTTCGGATTCGGAGAGGATCTCTTGTAGACGAAAACGTTGTTCTTCGTGTCGTCAGCAGATATCCACTCAAAGCCTGCCCATGTATGGTCATCGATCCAAAGCTGCGGATGCTCGATATAGAACTTGTTGAGCTCTGAATTGAAGTTCTGAAGGAGCCTGTGAGACTCGTAATCGAGCAGGAACCACTCGAGCTGCTCATAGAATCTCCACTCGATGAACTGACCGAACTCGGCGCCCATGAAATTGAGCTTTGCACCGGGGTGGCTGATCTGGTAGAGCATCATTGAACGAAGCGATGCGAACTTTCTCCAGATATCACCTGGCATCTTATCGATCAGGGAATGCTTTCCGTGAACGACTTCGTCGTGGGAAAGGCTCAGGATATAGTTCTCCGCGAAAGCATACATCATCGAGAAGCAGAACTCGTCGTGATGCCATCCTCTCGCGTAGGAATCAGTCGAGAAATAATCGAGCGTGTCATGCATCCAGCCCATGTTCCACTTATGTGTGAAACCTAATCCGCCGTCCTCAACGGGATGGGATACCTTGGGCCATGCAGTGGATTCCTCAGCGATGAGCATCGCGTAAGGATAGTTCTTTCTGATCGTTGAATTGAGTTTCTTGAAGAACTCGATCGCCTCGAGGTTCTCATTTCCGCCGTACTTGTTCGGGATGTACTGCGTGCGTCCGTAGTCCCTGTAAAGCATTGAGGAAACGGCGTCTACGCGGATACCGTCAAGGTGGAACTCATCGATCCAGAATACGGCATTGGAGATGAGGAACGAGATAACTTCGTTCTTGGAATAATCAAAAACGTAAGTGCCCCATTCACGGTGCTCGCCGATCCTCGGATCCGCGTACTCGTAGCAGGGCGTTCCGTCAAATCTGACAAGGCCTTCAAGGTTCTTCGGAAAGTGCGCGGGAACCCAGTCCAAAATGACCGAGATGCCGTTCTGGTGGAGCACGTCGACCATGAACTTGAAGTCTGCGGGCGTACCGAATCTCGAAGTTACCGCATAGTAACCTGTTACCTGATATCCCCATGAATCGTCGAGCGGGTGCTCCAATATCGGCATCAGCTCGATATGGGTGTAATTCATCTTCTTGCAGTAATCGGAAAGGTCGATGGCGAGCTCTCTATAGGAGAAAAAGTTTCCGTCGGGATGACGGCGCCATGAACCAAGGTGGATCTCATAGATGTTGATAGGCTTCGGAGCGAGCGCGTCCTTACGCTTTCTGCAGAACTCGTCGTCGTTCCAGATATAGTCTTCGGGATCGTAAATGATCGAAGCGTTGTTAGGTCTGGTCTCGAAATGCCTTGCGAACGGATCGCCCTTCTCGTAGATGCGGTTGTCAGCGCCTACGACCCTGTACTTATAGCGGTCCCATTGCTGTGCACCGGGAACCTTCTGCTCCCAGATACCGGTCTTGCCGAGCATTAACATCTGGCAATCATTCGGATTCCAGTCATTAAAATCACCCATTACGCTGACCATTCTTGCGTGCGGGGCCCAGACTCTGAAGATAAATCCCTTGCCGTTCTCGTCCTCGTACGGATGAGCGCCGAGGAACTTATAGCTCATATAGTTCTCACCCTTGTTGAACAAATAAGCAGCATCCATATATGTGCTTTGTGCCTCCCTTGCGGATGTAGTCCGGCCTCTCCCGATAAACAGGCAAGCCGAATAGCGCGTCAAAATGTCAACGCTTCTTTATTATATACTAATTTATGGGATTTACCAACCGAAAACACAAAAAAACGTGGAAAGATTTCCCGCGTTTTGTGCAATTTTACAATTTGTTCACCCGGAAGTTTTTCCGCGAGATGACCAGTCTCGCTATGACGTAAGACGACACAAAGAGTGTTATTGCAGTGCCCGCAAAAGTTATTACCGAAGGCAGGTTCAGAAAATCCGGGAGCTTCATGCCGTCATTAACGATGACCGAGACCCCTTCTATCTGGTGTCCCGCCAGGTATTCCTTCGCAAGCTGGAACAAAACGACTCCGCCATTAGTCAAAAGGGTTCTGACAAAAGATTGAAGGGTAATGAACGTAAGGACCGCAAAACCGATCAGAAGGCCCTTCCTGCCGAATATCATGGAAAGAGGCTGCATGACCGCTATAACGATCATGGAGACAGACAGGATGACCGAAACGATCTGGGCAGAAGGCAGATGTGCCTTCCCGAGCGTAAACGCCATAGCAAGAAGGATCATCAAAACTGCTGCCACAAGTGAGGCAAAGATCGCAAACACGGCATTCAGATACTGGGCTTTCACGAGACTCTTTCTTCCGCCCGGCAGTGACAGCAGCTGATCTATCTCCCTGTCCGAGTTAAGAGAAGCCACGGGTGAAAGCGTCGCGAAAATGCTTATGTAAAGGATGGTTACCGCGGCCGGGACCGAAGTGGTCTTGAGGCTGACAGCGAAGATCAGCGAGATCAGGATAACCACAGAGTAGCTCAAGATCATTCTTTTATGCTGTTCAAAGAAGTAAGCCATAAATCCTTTCATGTCTGCTCCTCCTCTTTGCCCGCAAGCACTATCAGGCAGTGGTCGAGCTTGCCGTCCTCGACCGCCAGAGCAGGATAGTTTTCGAGATAGTAACGCTTCTGTGAGACCAGAACGTCCCATCCGTAAGGAACCTTCTTAGAGCCCCTGACATATTCTTTATCGAGCTTTTCGAACTGTTCATCCGTACATTTCACAAGGCCGAAATCGTCGGTTATCGTATCGGTGTTCTCATGAAGGACTATCTTGCCGTTGTCGATCATATAAACATCGTCAGTAAGGCCTTCTAAGTCCTGTGTGATGTTGGAGCTTACAAGGATCGCAGCGTCTTCATGGTTTTCCATGTAGCTGCGGATCTCATCTAAGATACCGTCTCTCGCAACGACATCAAGTCCCGAAGTAGGTTCGTCCAGTATCACGAGTTTTGCATCGTGGGTCATTGCAGAAATAAACCTGAGTTTTGCGAGTTCACCCGTTGAAAGGTTCCTTATCTTCCCTCTTTGAGGGATCTCGAACCTCTTCATCATACGGTCGTACTCGGCAGCGTTGAAATTCTTATATGCCGAGCTCAGTATGCGCTTTATCGCAGGCACGGTATATTCGCCGCTGAAAAAGATATCGGTATAGGCGATACCTATCTGCGAACGCTCATCTTCAGTCAGTCTTCTTCCGTCCTTGCCGAAAATCTCGATCTTTCCGCCGGATCTGACGACATCAACTATCGTCTTAAAAGTCGTGGTCTTGCCGGAGCCGTTGCGTCCGATAAGGCCTGTGATCATACCCTCTTCAACGGTAAGGGAAACATCCAGGCTGAACCTGTCATACCTCACCGAGGCATGCTCCATACAAAGCAGTGCCATCCCTACTTGTCCTCCATGATCATATCGAAAATGCTCCTGATGTCGTCATCCTTGATGCCGGACTGTCTTGCCTTCAAAACGGCCTTCGACATATCCTGCTCGACATCGCGCACCTGTTCTTCGTAAATTCTGTCCTTGTTGGTCTCCGACACGAAAGATCCCTTGCCGTGGACCGTAGTGACAAACCCCTCTTCTTCAAGAGCGTCATATGCTTTCTTTGCCGTAAGGGCGCTGATCCTCAGGTCCTTCGACTGCTGTCTTACAGACGGAAGCAAGTCGCCGGGCTTGATATCCCCGACGACTATCGCTGCTTTGATCTGATCGACGATCTGCTCA
>JAILIB010000022.1 GCA_024695505.1 Saccharofermentans sp. | reverse complement strand
GAAAATACCGGTGTTGTCGGCAAATATCTGGTAATCACCGGAAACCTTTTCACCCGAGTCGCTGAAATGGAACCACAGATCAAGGATGAGGTCGTGATAGATTCCTGATTCCTTAAGGAATGTCTCGAACATTCCGCGGCGTACGATAGTCTTATATGTATCAATCGCGGGATCGACTACGATGACCGCATCGACATTTTCCAAGAGAAGTCCGGTTACGTCATTTACATTAAAATCGTACAGATCTTTTTTTAACATAAACTAAATCCTCCAACATTATCAGCGAATATCATCAACCGGGCATGATAAGCCTTCCATCCATAACCATCTCAATTATAAAGTGTGGTTTTAAACAGATTATTAAGCAGATTTAAATATACCGTTTAGCTTTGATTTCAAATCGTTAAAGGATACAATTGTGACAAACGTGTAAGGAATTGGTAAGCAGATTCAATGGAGCGGATTTTTAAGATTTTCTATACTGTGGCTGACTTAAATGAAAGGAAGTACAGTTTATGAGTTTGCTTGAAGTTACAGGATTGCAGAAGATATACAAAGGACGCCGCGGCGGCGCTTCTGTGGAAGCTCTGAAGAATGTCAATTTCACAGTCGAAAAGGGTGAGTATGTTGCCATCATGGGCGAGTCGGGAAGCGGTAAGACAACGCTCCTCAACATCCTTGCCGCATTGGATAAGGCGACAGCCGGAACGGTCATGCTTGACGGAATGAACCTTTCGACGATCAAGGATTCCGCAATCGCAATGTTCCGCAGAGACAACCTGGGATATGTTTTCCAGGAATTCAATCTTCTCGATACGTTTACCATTGAAGATAACATCTATCTGCCGCTTGTTCTTGCGGGAAAAAGGCATCAGGACATGAGCGCACGCCTTGCGCAGATCGCTCCGGCTTTAGGCATCACTGACCTTCTCAAGAAATATCCATATGAAGTGTCCGGCGGCCAGAAGCAGAGGGCGGCAGTTGCGAGAGCTCTTATCACGAGCCCCAAGATAATCCTTGCGGACGAGCCTACGGGAGCTTTGGACTCCAAATCATCAGATGAGCTTCTGGCACTGTTTAAGCAGGTCAACGGCATGGGACAGACGGTCCTTATGGTTACCCACTCTGTCAAGGCGGCAAGCCATGCTTCGCGCGTAATGTTCATCAAAGACGGTGTGATCTTTCATCAGATCTACAGAGGCGACGCTACTGATCAGCAGATGTATCAGAAGATCAGCGATACATTGAACCTCCTGGCCCAGGGAGGTGAGCAGTAATGAAGATCGGTTTTTATCCGAAGATGGCCGTCAGCGGAATGCGCAAGAACGGCCGGCTTTATCTGCCTTATATCGTCGCCTGCATACTGATGGTGGCCGTGTTCTACATCATGCATCTGCTGGGTTTTTCCAAAATGCTCGAGAACTTCCAGGGATCCGGTACGGCAAGGGAAATGCTGAAGCTCGGAACCTATATCATGGCCATATTCGGAACGTTATTCCTGTTCTATACACAGTCTACTCTCATCAAAGGAAGACTTAAGGAATTCGGCCTATACAACGTGCTCGGAATGAACAGAAGGAACCTGGGAAAGATCATATTCTTTGAATCTTTAATATCCGGATTCATTTCGTTGGCAGGCGGACTTCTAATCGGCATCGGCCTTTCCAAGCTCGCAGAACTCGGTTTCAGGAAGATGGTCGGCCTTGATTCGAGTTATAAGTTCGTCATCAGCGGCGAGTCCGTACTTTGCACCGTTATAGTATACGGTCTGATCTTTTTTCTGATCTTCCTTAATGCGGTAAGACAGGTCAGATTTGCAAGAACGATCAATCTCATCAATTCCGACAAGGCAGGCGAAAAGCCGCCGAAGGCAAACTGGTTCGTAGGTATCCTCGGCCTTCTTCTTTTAGGCAGCGGTTACGTTCTTGCTCTCAAGATAAAGCAGCCTTTGTCGGCTCTTGCGGTGTTCTTTGCGGCTGTTATCCTGGTCATCATCGGAACATATCTTGTCCTGATCGCGGGTTCTGTTTTGCTCTGCAGGATCCTTCAAAAGAACAAGAGTTATTACTACAAGACCAATCACTTTGTATCCGTATCCTCCATGGCATACAGGATGAAGAGAAACGGCGCAGGACTTGCTTCGATCTGCATCCTTCTTACCATGATCCTTGTAATGATCTCATCGACTTCGGCTCTTTACGTGAACAGGGAAGAGACACTGAACAACCAGTATCCGAGGCACATCAACCTTTCTGCGGGTAATGAAGGTTACTCAGACAGTTATGGTGAAACAACCGGAAAAGTCATGAATGGAATAAATAAAGAGGTTGAAGATTACGGCGCGAAAGTCACTAACAGTTTCTCTTATATCACTTGCAGCATCACCGGATATTTCGAAGACGGAAAGCTTCGTCTTGATCTCGATCCGATTAAGATGCTCGATGATGATCCGCTGAAGAACATGGCGTCCATCGATTACGACAAAGTCACTCAGGTATTTTTCTTTGATGTTGACGACTACAACAGACTTACCGGTAACAATGAATCTTTATCTTCCGGCGAGATACTGGCAGGTGTTGTCGGTAAGCTTCAGTTCGGCAATGAACTGACGATAGGTGACGAAACGTTCAAGGTCGCAAAAAAGATCGATCACAGACAGGGCAATTTCAAGCATACGATGAAGAATCTGGTATTATCGACGCTCATCGTTGTTGTCGATGACCTTGGAGAGGTTGCAACGCGTTATAACCGTTATGTTGAAGGAAGCGGCGAAAAGATGCTCGAGTGGGAATGGTACTATGCTTTCGATACTGACCTTGACGATGACAAGCAGGTCATTCTTTGCAGTCAGCTCAAAGAGTACGTCAGGGATGAGCTATATCAGCAGCAGTTCCATGCCGTACGCTGCGAGAGCAGGGTTGGTGAACGTCAGGATTTCGTCGAGACATTCGGAGGATTGTTCTTCCTCGGTATCCTTCTGAGCGTGATCTTCCTCGTCTCGTGCGTACTCATCATTTACTACAAGCAGATATCCGAAGGCTTTGAAGACCAGTCGAGATTCGGCATCATGCAGAAGGTGGGCATGACCAGGGAGAACATAAAAAAGAGCATCAATTCGCAGATGCTCACTGTATTCCTTATCCCGATAATCTTCGCCTGCATGCACCTTGCGGCTGTACTGCCGATAATCCATAAGCTCTTGCAGCTCTTCGGACACAACAATATGCCGCTGCTGCTCATCTGCGCGGGTATATGTGTTGCTGTTTGCGGGATCTTCTACGCTGTGATCTATAAGCTCACGTCAAACGCTTACTACAGGATCGTTTCGTAAAACAAAATGACAGCGGAAGCTATAGGATCAGGTCCTGTAGCTTCCGTTTATCTTTACGTAATCGTATGAGAAATCGCAGGAGAACATACGGTCTTCGAACTCGCCCTGGTTGAGGTCGATCTCGATCTTGATGTCGTGCTGCTTGACGAGCTCGGAAGCTTCTTCCTCGGAATAGTCTGTAGCCTGTCCGTCCTTGCAGACGAGAAGGCCTGCCAAACGGATATTGACCTTATCGGGATCGAAATCAGCTCCTGAATAACCTGCAGCGGTTATAATTCTTCCCCAGTTTGCATCCTCGCCGAAAACAGCTGTCTTTACCAAAGGTGACTTTGCAACAGCGGTAACGATGAGCTTTGCGTCTTCTGCAGTCTTTGCTTCACGGCAGATGACTTCAATGAACTTGGAAGCGCCCTCGCCGTCGGAGGCGATCATGCGGGAAAGATCAAGAGACAGGGAAGTAAGAGCTTCCTCAAAGATCGCGAGATCATCGCTGTCTTCTGCGATCTCTGCGCCCGAAACACCATTGGCAAGCACTACGACCATATCGCAGCAGGATGTATCGCCGTCAACGGAAACACGGTTGAATGTGTGGGAGACGGCACGCAGCAGCATGGGCTGGAGGAGTTCCTTTGAAATAGCGGCATCGGTAGTGAAAACAACGATCATGGTGCCGAGATTAGGGCAGATCATGCCGGAACCCTTTGCCATGCCTGCAAGTGTGATCTCCTTGCCGCCTGAAAGAGTCAGCTTCGCTGAGACTTCCTTGGGGACTGTATCCGTTGTCATCATGGCCTTCTCGGCTCTGTGAGCAGACTCAGGGTCAGTTGCAAGGGAGGAAACGAGGTTCGGGATGGCGGAAATTACCTTTTCAGTATTAAGACGCACACCGATTGTGCCTGTGGAGGCAGTGAGGACTTCGTCAGGTGTGCATCCAAGCTCCTTTGCGGCAGCTTCTGCAATTGCAACTGCATCATGGTAGCCCTTTGAACCTACGCAGGCATTGGCGTTCTTGGAGTTAACGACCAGAGCGCGGACCTTTGCTCCTGCGTCGATCACGCGGATCGTACGCTGAAGGGAGTGGCCCTTGATGAGGTTCTTTGTATATACGCCTGCAACGACAGCGGGAACGTCTGACTCGATCATGTTGAGGTCCAAAAGATCCATAGGGCCGGAATTGCCCATATCAGTCTTGAGACCGCAGGCTACACCGGCTGCTTTGAAGCCGGAAGGCATTGTAATGTATGACTCGGTGATTTCGTTTTCCATGATGTCACATCCTTATATATTTATATTTGAGAGATTATAGTACAATAAGCAACTGTTTGACAATCGTGCTTGACTTAAATAGGCCTTACATTTATAATTTCAAAGCACGAAATTCCATGGTGGGATTAGTTCAGCTGGTTAGAGCGCTAGTTTGTGGCACTAGAAATCATGGGTTCGAATCCCATATCCCACCCCATTTTTTACACTTTCGTGCTCCCCTCACTGGGGTGTAGCCAAGGGGTAAGGCACGGGTCTTTGACTCCCGCATTCGCAGGTCCGAATCCTGCCACCCCAGCCATAAGGTTCACTAGCTCAGTCGGTAGAGCACTTGACTTTTAATCAAGGGGTCTGGAGTTCGAGCCTCCAGTGAGCCACCAAGTAGAAGTCCTGAAACATTGCGTTTCAGGACTTTGCTTTTATAAAAGTAACCAAAAAGTAACCGTCAAGTTATTTTATGCTTCTCGTCAGCAATAAATGCTGCCAGCGTTCCTTCAAGTTCGTTGCTTATTATTTCTGAGAATTTTATAGCCTCATTGTTGACTGAATGAGAATATATATCCCTTGTTGGCATCGATGGTGAATGTCCTAATTCCTGTTTCAAAACATAATCAGGCACGTTTTTAAGTAAAGAAACATGAGTATGTCTCAAACAGTAAGGTGAACCCGGAAAGCCTAATCTCTTATATTCTCTATAAAACTCGCTTTGCCAGGCAAGCTCACCATTATTGTTTGGGAATAGCCATTCAGTATCAAGATCTTGTATCTTAAGTAACTGTTGCTTGACAATATTCATTGCTCTAGGAGTCAAAACAAAAGTTCTATGTGCGTTTTTATTTTTACCGGATGTTAACGTTCGTCTTTGTGATAACGATCGGGATATCGTTATTTCTCCAGTCTTATAATCTATATCGTCTTTCTTTAGGCCTAATAATTCGCCTGGTCTTAACCCGCAGCAGACACCAAGCTGATAAGCATAAATAAAAATTCCGGAATTGCTGTCTAATTCGTTGAATAATCGATTCAGATCTTCAGGCTGTAATATTTCGCGTTCGACGCTGCGGGCCGCGTCATAAGGTAATTGGAACGGTACTAAAATAGGTTCACACACTTCCTCAACTAAAGCTAAATAACGAGAAAACTGGCTTATGCACGTTCTAATACGTTCTAGTGTTTTACGAGATGGTCTGGTTCCATCCCGTAACTTTGCTTCCATTATTACATTTTGCAACAACTTATATTTAAGTTCTGACACGGTTTTTTTTGCGATCTGCGGTAAAACATAGCTTTCTCCAGCATGTTTTATTGAGTAATAGCCTTCGGTTAAACCGTGAATATTCTTGTAGTACGCAAGAAAAGCAGGCCAGAAATCTTTTACCGTCTTGTTTGAACGGTTTAATCCGCCTTCAATGAAATCTCTGCCTTTCTTAAGAACAGCTTTTTTGCCCGCAAGACCAGTTTTAACAGAAGTAAATGTTTTATGTGCACCGTCAGCTCGGACGACTTTGTATACCCATCTGCCTTTAGAAATGAACGGTTCACTCATAGATATACTCCATAAACAATTTTTGTTTATAGTACCACACTGTTTAACTTTGGCGAACTGCATAAAGCGCCATATTAAAGACGGTGAAATTTACTAAAGTTATAAATTTACTTGACAAAAAAAAAAAACATTTACAATTTGCGGTAAGAGCATCCATAACGAAGGGAGAAAAACATGGGACTTGAATTAAAGAGGAGTACTCAACTCAAAGCTAGGTTAATCGACAATGACCTGACTCTTAAATGGCTCTGCCATCGTTTGCAGGAGTATAACGTGTCGGTTTCCATCCCGACCATATCACTTGTCTTAAATGGCGGTTACCGGAATCCGGAAATGACAGAAACAGTTCTTACGATGACAGAAAAGATACTTGACCGATATGAGGCTGCAATGAAGCCATACTCAAAATGAATGATATAGATTTTTACACACCTAAGGAGCTGATCAAAATATTCGGCTCCGTAAAAAACATAGCAGACGCGATTAACAAGTCTTATTCATATGCTTATGTTCGGGTACATGGCCAGTCCGGAAAAACATTTACTGTTCGAGACAAGCAGTTAATCCGCGATGCAATTGAAAGAAGCAATATCAAAAGTGAGCTCTCAGCAGCTCTGATAAAACATGAATATTCGGTACTGGAAATAGTTTCAATACTTGAAAGTATTTTGCAGGCTCTTAAAGGAACAGAAGAATACTACTATAGCTCTCCGGAATGGAAGAAAAGATTTGAACAATGATACCCGAAACGACGATGCAATTAACCTTATATGTATTACAGACACTTGGCGAAGTGCCTCTGTATATGGCTGAATTACATCGTGAAGAGAGTATCTATAGCGAACAGCTAAACGAATTATATTCGAGAATAAGGGTAACTAACTACGAATCTTCAAGGATCCAATCAAACGGTAAACCGGACGAGAAGAATATCAGCACGATGCTGCAGGCCGACAGACTCAAAAAGAAATTTGAAGAGAAGATCGAACCATTAAAAAAAGAACTCATAAGAGCTTCGCTTGTAACAGCCTTTATCAAAGGAATGGGTGATAGCTCTGGTAAAGCATTACAAATGTATTATATGCAGCACAAAAAGAAATCAGATATAGAACGGGCATTAGAACTCACAAGAGAAGAAACAGCTGATGTTCTATCGAAAGGCGAAGTACGTGTGGCTGAATTTCTTACTAAGAAGAATCTTTTGTATTAAGGAAAGGGGAACGATATGAAAACAATAGCAATGATCAATCAAAAGGGCGGAGTAGGAAAGACTACATCGACAGTAAATCTTGGTGCTGCGCTCGCCAAAAGAGGACTTAGAACACTCCTGGTTGACTTTGATCCGCAAGGCAATCTCACGACTCATCTTGGTTACAGTACCGTCAGTGAACGCGAAACTGTTTCTGACGCTCTGGATGCGTTATTATCTGGCAGAGATTATGAGAAGTGTATCAAGAATATGATCCTACATCACGCTGAAGGCATGGATCTGATACCGGCAAATCTTGACCTATCCGGTATGGAAGTACGGTTACAGTCCACAATGGCGTGTGAAAAGAAGCTCACAACATTGCTTAAATGCGTTCGGGATAATTACGATGTATGCCTCATCGATTGCCAGCCGTCTTTGAGTGTCTTGCCGCTCAATGCGCTCACCGCATCCGATTATGCGATCATACCGGTGCAGACTAATGTCCTGGCTGTTCAGGGAATGGTTGACCTTCTTAAAACGGTACATGCCGTAAAAGAAGAGCTTAATGATAATCTCGATGTCGCCGGGATCCTGTTTACTCTTGCAGAAGAACAGACAGTACAGACTCAAAGCGTCATCTCGATGGTAACAATGTCATATCAAGACGACTATCCGATATTTGATACCGTAATACCAAAGGTAGTCAAAGCTGGTGAAGCTGCTGCTTCCGGTCACAGTCTTCTTAAGTATGCACCCGGAGCTACAGTTACCCAGAGATATATCAACCTTGCAGATGAACTCATATATAAACTGGATATTCACGAAAAGGAGACAGCATAATGGCCAATAGAGAAAACCTTAACAAAGGGTTAATGAACATCTTAAGTAACAAGCCCGTTGCGAAGTCCGAGAGTCAGAATATTAAACTCGAAGATCTTACAACTTTTGTTGATCGTGACGGTAATGCTAATCCTTCAATTGTCGATGAAAAGGATCCTGAATTTATCGCGTTGGTTGAGAATATCAAAACGAGAGGACTGGATAACCCGATCATCGTCAGGAAGGATCCTGCAAGCCCGGACAAGTTTCAGATACTATGTGGTCATCACAGAGTTGCTGCATATAAGCAAATAGGTGAGTATGACAGTATCAAGGCTTATGTCAGGGATATATCCGATGACGAAGCTGCTATCCTGGTTGCAACGGATAATTTCAACCGCAAGAAGAACTATAAGCCTTCTGAGAAAGGTTTCGCTTTCAAGATGGCTCTTGATGCGATGAAAAGACAAGGTCAGAGAACAGATTTAACTTCGGGACAAAATGGCCCGAAGTTAAATGACGCATTTGAACCTGGCTCACGTTCAAATGAAGAACTTGCGATGATAGTGGGTGAAAGCGTCAAGAACATCCAACGATATATACGCATAACTTATCTTATCCCGGAATTAAGAACAGTTGTTGACTCTAAGAGGCTTAAACTTGTTCCCGCTGTCGAGCTGTCATATCTGGAAGAAAAGAATCAGAAGCTTGTCTATGACACCGTCTTTGACAATCCGTATCACAATTCTCTTAATATAGATCAGGCTGGAAGAATAAGAGCAAAGGCTGATACCGGTTTTCCGTTAAGCGAGTCGATCATCGCCGCTATAGCGAACGATATAGATAGTAAGGGTAAGAAGCTTAAACTGACCGGCAAGATCAAAAATCTGTTGCCGAAAGAAGCAAAGCTCGATGATGAACAAATGGAGCTTTACATAATTAAAGCGATCCTGGCATATCAGGAGTTGGAACCCGCAGCTGAGATAACGGAGAAAGGAGCGGATGAATGAAAACATTTTTCAAAACATATAAAGCAAGCATCATACTTGGTGCTATTGCGCTTCTATTTATCGTCTCGTCGTTCTCAACGATTGGCACCGAAGATGCCGGTACCGTTGCAGGCGGATTTCTTATTAGTGCTATCCTTGCCGGTATCTGCGTTCTGGTGACATTTGCCAGAAGGAAGAAGCTTAAGAAGATCGAAAAGGAAAAAGCAGAACGCCAAGCACAGATCGATGCAGCTGTAGCAGCTGCGGCAGAAAAGAGAAAGAGAAGGCCCACACCTGTACCGACAGCAGAT
>JAILIB010000008.1 GCA_024695505.1 Saccharofermentans sp. | reverse complement strand
TTACAATCACGGCATGGAGACGCTCAAAAAGGGATTCGAGAATTCCTGCAACCCTGTCTTTGCGCAGCTCTCATTCAGACTGGGCATCAAGAAGTACTATCAGTACGTAAGGATGCTCGGCTTCTACGATAAGACGGGTATCGATCTTCCCGCTGAAGGAAAAGGCATCTTCCATAAGAATCCGTCCAGGGTCGATATGGCGGTTCTGTCATACGGAGAGTCTTCGACGGTCACGCCCATCCAGCTTATAACTTCTTATTGCGCGATAATTAACGGCGGAAACCTCATGGTCCCGCACGTTGTCAAATATATCACGGACGAGAACGGCAACATCGTTGACCAGATCGAACCCGAGATCGTCAGGACGGTTTTCTCCGAGAATACCTGCAAGAGGGTAAGGACCCTGATGGAAGGCGTTGTCTCGGACGGTACCGGTTCGGCAGGTAAGGTCGCAGGCTTTAACGTAGCAGGTAAGACCTCGACATCAACGGTCGATGTCGGCGAGCTCAAGGGACACCACGTTCTCTCGTTCTCATGCTATGCGCCTGCGAATGATCCGCAGATCGCCGTTCTTTTCGTCCTTAACAAGCCTGAGGACAAGGAAGTAGGTTCTTCTGCGGCGGCTTCCACGGCTGCGAGGATCGTTGAAGGAACGCTTACTTACATGGGCGTTGAAAGAAAGTTCACGGCAGAAGACTTCGACCAGCTCACGAAGGAATATTACGTCATGAAGGTTGATGGCATGGCAGCATCCAAGGCAGCTTCGACCATCGCGATCAACGGCCTGTCAACGATCTACGGAACAGTTGATATGACGCCTGAGACGATAATCGCGAAGACATATCCGAGCTACACGCAGAAACTCTACAAGACGGGTATCGTCATCATGTATCCTGAAGACGTGACGGAAGACCAGATGCTCCATTCACGCGTACCCAACATGCTTGGAATGAATGCGATCGAGTGTATCGAAGCATGCCGCAAGGTCAACCTTAACTGCAAGATAAAAGGCGATGTAATGGGCATCTGCGTATCGCAGAACCAGAATGCCGGAACAACCGTGCTTTCCGGTGAGGTCATCACGGTAACGCTCGATGCGAACGGCGGAAATATCTTGGGAATCAACAGGAAGACGCCCACGATGGCGCCCAAAAAGAAGAGCGAAGATACGGGCGTCGGCTGATCCCTGACTGTCCTGTGTCTTCTTGGGTGGTTTAACGCACAAACAACTGCGGGCAAAAACCACAAAATTCTTCTAATTGCCATACAGATTTTCTTTTTCTTTGTTTTAATATAAATAAGGCGAGAACTAGAAAGGAATCTGATCGGTGCTGCTCTCCAACGTTATCAAAGAACTTGATCTTCGTCTTATAGCGGGTGACCCCTGTTTAGAGGTCACTTCGGTTGAGTTTGATTCCCGCCGGGCAGGCCCCGGTTCCATCTTCGTCTGCATAAAAGGATTCAAGACCGACGGACACAGATTCATTTCTTCCGCGGTTGAAAATAACGCAGCCTGCGTAATAGTTGAAGCTGAAAATGAATACGTTGACGAAAGCGCTCTTAAAACTTTGGCTTCGGAGTCTTCAATAGTCATAGCTGAAGCGAAGGACACCAAGAAGGCGCTTGCGCTCATCGCAGCGGCTCTTGCGGGTCATCCTGAGAGGGACATTGACGTTTACGGGATCACCGGAACAAAGGGAAAGACCACGTCCACTTTTATGCTCCGCAATATGTTCGAAGTCTCCGGAAAGAAGGCGGGCCTTATCGGAACGGTCTGCAACTTCATAGGAGACGAAAAGATAGAAGCCGTTCATACGACTCCCGAATCTTCACGCGTTTTCGGCATGATGCGCGCGCTCAGGGAAAAGAACATCAGTAATCTCGTTATGGAAGTCTCTTCACAGGGATTAAAGCTCGACCGCGTTTACGGTTTAAGATACCGCGCTGCGGCTTTTACCAATCTTTATGAGGATCACATTTCTCCTGAAGAGCATCCTGACATGGAAGACTATCTGAACTGCAAACTCAAGATCTTTGACGATTGCGGCAACGCTGTCATCAACGTTGACTGTGATCCTGCCGGCCGCGTTATCGGTTATGCTTCCTCCAGGTGCAAAGTACTGACTTACGGCATCGACGGTGAGGCTGATTTCAGAGCTGAAAACCTGAGACAGGAACGTAAGGGCCATGTCACGGGAACAAAGTTTGATCTGACCGGCAAATATGTTACCGGTGAATTCTTTGTGGCTCTCCCCGGTAAATTCAACGTTTACAATGCGCTTTGTGCCATCGCAATGGCTTATTGTGCAGGAATCGGCAAGAACGTCATGGAAGAGGTGCTTGCCTCTATCAGCGTTC
Source organism: Saccharofermentans sp. (assembly GCA_024695505.1). GTDB lineage: Bacteria > Bacillota > Clostridia > Saccharofermentanales > Saccharofermentanaceae > Saccharofermentans. Next base: position 6,756 of record JAILIB010000008.1, on the reverse strand, counting down.
CCGGACGCATGCAGCCTGTTGAAAATACATTGGGTCTCAATATTCTCGTGGATTATGCCCACAATGCCGAGGCGCTCAAGAGTGCGGTCCTTACTCTCAAGGAGTATACAGAAGGCCGCGTGATCACGGTCTTCGGATGCGGAGGCGACAGGCCGAAGATCAGAAGATTTGAGATGGGCGAAGTTTCGGGACTTCTGTCTGACTATACGTTTATTACATCAGACAATCCCAGGACCGAAGAGCCGATGGCGATAATCGGTGATATCCTGACCGGGATCAACAAGACGACCGGTAAATACGAGGTTGAAGCAGACAGGACTGCTGCGATAAAGCTCGCGATATCCGCGGCTAAGCCCGGTGATACCGTCCTGATCGCGGGAAAAGGACATGAGGACTATCAGGAGATAAACGGCGTGAAGCATCATTTTGACGACGCCGAGAAAGCGGCTCAGGCCGTCAGGGAACTCGGAGGCTCAGTTTCGGAATGATGTTTACGTTAGAAGAGATAAAAAGGGAAATAGGCGGCAAGCCCATTTACAGGACGAAGGAAACTGTTTTCGCAGCTTTCGTAAACGTCACGGGCGTATCCACCGACACAAGGACGATCGAGGAAGGCAACATCTTTTTCGCCCTCAGGGGAGAACGGTTCAATGGTAACGAGTATACTCAGACGGCAGTCGATAACGGCGCCTGCGCGGTCGTAGTCGATAATGCGGAATACATTCCCGACGGAGCGGTCGGCATCGTCGTAAGCGATACGACCAAGGCTCTCGGTCTGCTTGCCGCATACTACAGGTTCAAGCTAGGCGCCAAGGTAATAGCCGTTACGGGATCCGTAGGCAAGACCACTACAAGGACTATCATTGCGGATGTCCTGAGAACCGGACTTCGCGTTCATTCGACAAAAGCAAACAACAATAATGAGATCGGCATGAGCAAGACGATCCTCTCTGCTCCCGAGGATACAGAGATCCTGGTCGTTGAGATGGGCATGAGAGGTTTGGGCGAGATATCGCTCCTTACCAACATCGCAAGGCCCGACATCGCCGTGATCACCAACGTCGGGTATTCGCACATAGGCAGGCTCGGAAGCCGCGACGCCATCCTTCGCGCAAAGATGGAGATAGCCGACGGCCTTACTGATGGCGGAATACTCATTGTCAACGGAGATGATCCGGATCTTTTCGAATATGCCAGAAAGATCCTTCCGATAAATAATCTGATCGCTGCAGTTTCGGCTGCTGACAAGCCTGTAGAGCTTTGTCCCGAATGCATCAATGCTTACGATGTTGCCATGACTGATGAAGGAACGGATTTCAAAGTCCGTATCACAAGACTCGGCCAGCAGATCGATCTGGGCGGCCCGGTCTCGATCAGGATGTTCGGAAAAGCCGGCGTGAGAAATGTTCTCTTCGCGCTGCTTTGCGCTCACATTTCGGGACTTGCCCGCACTGAAGATTCTTTAGAAAAGATCAAGGAAGTCATCACGTCCGGAGAGGCTATGGACGGACGCGGAGCCGTTACCCTGACCGGGAAGTACATGATAATCAACGATGCGTATAATGCTTCGCCTGAATCGATGGAGAATGCTTTCCTGAATTTCTCGATGCGTTCAAAGGGCAGGAGACAGGTCCTTGCTCTGGGCGGCATGCTCGAACTCGGGGATTATGCGGCAGAGCTCCATGAGATGACAGGAAGGGAATGCGCCAAATACGGATTTGACAAGATATTCGTGACCGGAGACAACGCTGATGACTTTATCAGGGGAGCTCACTCGGTCGATGCGGATCTTGATATCACAAGGTGCCGCGACAGCAAAGAAGTTTCAGCTAATCTTTCTGAGTATCTGAACGATGGTGATGCGGTGCTCTTTAAGGCTTCACATTCGTTCGGCTTTGAGACTCTGGCGGAAGATTTTATTGCGAAAGGCGACATGTGACGTATGGCACAGGTTAAGCAGAAAAAAAGCAGCATCGGTGATATCGAGAAACTGATAGACCCCGCCAGCGGCGAGGCCTCGATACCTGAAAGCGCGGTTATCCACACCGACTATAATCTTAAGGCATTGAACATCCCTATGCTGCTCATGCTCATCGTCATGCTCGTATTCGGACTGGTCGTACTTTATTCGGTATCAGGACCTGATGCGTACGGACTCTATCACGACTCCGCCCACTTTCTTAAAAGACAGCTGATACAGACGGTTATCGGACTTGTGGCCTGCATCGCGATCGCGTTCTGGCCTATCAAGTTCTTCGCTCAGAAATGGGTCATGGTGATTGCCTTCCTGGTAAGCCTCGGTCTTGCATTCTGGACGCTCGCCGCGGGCGTTGGTTCCGAGCACGGCGCAACAAGATGGGTCAATATCGGACCGATCCAGTTCCAGAGTTCCGAGGTAATCAAGGTCGCCCTTATCGTTGCCTTTGCAGGTTACAGGGCTTCTGTCGATAAAATGCGCAAGGAAGGAAAGTTCAGGGCTCCCAAGAATCCCCGCCGGAAAGCAGTGTTCTTCGCCATGGTCGATCTTGTCATTCCGGCTATAGCGATCATAGTGGTCGACCTTGTCATCATCCTCCAGCCTCACGTTTCATGCTTCATCATCATCGCTGTGGTCATAGTCATTAGTGCTCTCGTTTCCGAGATACCTTTGAAGTCGTGGATCGTCGGCGGCGGTCTGATGCTCGGATTCGCAGTGGTCATCCTTGGCTTTGTCATGGCTGTAATGCCCACTGATACAAGAGACAAACTCCTCAAGAACTATTCTCACGTTTTCAAGCGTATCGCGATCTTTAACCAGGGTGATGACGACGATGAAAACGAGACCAATCTTACGAAGGATGACACCAGACAGATCGATAACGCCCACAATGCGCTCGGTTCAGGCGGTATGTGGGGAGTCGGGTTAGGCAATTCACGTTCAAAATACAATTACGTCGCAGAGGCGCAGAATGACTATATCTTCTCAATCTATATAGAGGAGACCGGCTTTGTCGGAGGCATTATACTCATGACGATGTACATGATAATGTTCATCATGTGCGTCAGGGTCATAATGCAGTCGCACGGCGTTTTCAACCGGACGGTCTCAACGGGGTGTACTGCGCTCATTTTCGTCGAAGTCCTGATGAATATTTCGGTTGAGCTCAAGGTCATGCCTGCTACCGGCGTTACGCTTCCTTTCATGAGTTACGGCGGTACGGCGCAGATCATGCTGCTCGTTGCATACGGACTGATCCTGTCGGTCTCCAAATACGGCAAAAAGCCTCAGGAGAAAAAATCCGGGCGCTTGTCCAAAAAGGCGGTATGACCTTTTATGGAGCACCGTTTCGCGATAATCGGCGGAGGAACTTCCGGACACATCAATCCTGCACTTGCCATAGCGTCGATCTTAAAAGACGGGTATGCGGAAAAAGGCGATACCTGTAAGTTCATCTTCGCCGGAAGGAAAGCGGGCCTTGAAGGCGAGCTCATCCCCGCAGCAGGATATGAATTCATCGACATCGAGGCAAAACCGTTTCCGTCCAGACCTTCCGTCAAGCTCGTAAAGGCGCAGGCGGCCCTTATCAGGGGCAAAAAGCAGTGCATCGGAATACTTAACACTTTCCGTCCCGAATGCGTTATCAGCACTGGCGGATACGTTAGCGCTCCTCTGATCCTCGCTGCCAAAAAGCTCAGGATTCCCTTCATGATCCATGAGGCTAACGCATTTCCCGGAAGGGCCAACAGAGTCCTCTCAAAAGGCGCTGCCCTTGTAATGACCGGTTTCCCTGATCAGGAAAATGTCTTTTCCGGCGCGAAGAAGATCGTCTATACGGGCAACCCCGTCAGGCAGATCATGTTCGGAAACACTTATGAGGGCGCCAGGGCGAAACTCGGCATTCCCGAAGGAAAGAAATTTGTTTTCGCTATGGGCGGATCTTTAGGTTCAGCGACGATAACGGGATTTATTCTTTCATGTGCCAGAAAGCCTGAATTCAAGGATGTCAAGTTCGTCCTTTCATGCGGCAAGCACAACGCGGTACATATTACCGACAAAGACAGAGATCTTCCGAATCTTGAGATCATGGATTACATCAACGACACCAATCTGTACCTTGCGGGAAGCGACGTTTCCATTCTCCGTGCGGGAGCAGTAACCTGCGCTGAGATAACGGCGACAGGGGCCTGCGCGATCATGGTTCCTTATCCGCATGCCGCACACGACCATCAGACTTATAACGCGAAGTCGATCGCGGAAAGAGGCGGCGGCATTGTCGTTACTGATGCGGAATGTGAATCGGGCAAGATAATTGAGACTCTTAAGGATCTTCTCGAAGACGACAAAAAGCGCGCGATGATGCGCGAAAACGCTTCAAAGCTTGCGATAAAGGATACTGACGGACGCATTTTTGAGGCGATAACAGGTTCGCTTGGAAACCAAGATTGATACAATAGAATTCTATGGATGACAACGAGCTCGACAGACTGTTTGGATATGACGGCGGAACGGAAGGTGCCGGCGCGGACGATCCTGAGAAAAAACAGAAAGAAGAAGCCAAAGAAGTAAAGACCATAGAAGGTTTTGAGGCCAGAAAGGCCTCCGTATCCGATCCCGAAGAAAAAGACGAGAAGGAAGAAAACAAAGACTCCGAAGCTTCTGAAAAGGAAGAGGAGGCTTCTGAGGATAAGCCTGAAGAAGAGGTAGAGAAGGAATCTTCCGGGGACTCCGAAGAAAAAGAAGAGGGCGGAGAAGAAAAGGAAGAGAAACCCGCCGAACCCGAAAAAGAAAAGGAAAAGAAGCCGAAAAAGAAGAGACGTTACAGGCTGACCAGAGCCGGAGTTCTTTTCATAATACTGATGGTCCTTCTTATCACGGTCGTCATGCTGTTCTTGTTCCTTCCTGCCTTCAGGGTCAGGGAAGTCACGATCGACGGTAATATCGAGCTGACAGATGAGCAGGTGCTCGAGGAAGTCGGTCTCAAGTACAACGCGCACCTTATGAGCGGCGTGAGCGGCAACCTCATAGACATCCTGAGCTTTAATTACGGCAAGACCGAAGAGAAGATAAGGAATGAGAACCCTTATATCGCCGACATAACGATAAGCATAAGGATCCCTTCGGAAGTCAGGATAACGGTCAAAGAGAGAAGAAAGATCGCATACGTCAGCACTCCTGACGGCTTTATCGCGCTTGACCGTAACGGTACCGTCCTGGAGCTTTGCTCGGGCAAGAACACCCAGACTGTAAGCCCCGTGATCTACGGCATCAGTGTTGAGTCCGCAAAGCTTGGCGAAAGAGTTAAGGTCAGGGACGAGAATTCTTATAAAAAGGCGATAATCGTTCTGGGCGCGATCCTTGCGGCTGATAACGCCACGATCGGCGACAAATTCGACATGTTCGAACACACGAAGGAACTCCGCGTGCTGCCCAGCGGATACATGTTCCTGACCATATACACCGCGAGCGGAAAGCCCGTTCAGTGTAAGCTCAACAAGACGGACAAGATCAACGATTACATGACGAGGCTCCTTTATCTGTTCAATTCCAATGCTTTTGACCAGGTAACGGTCAAGGGAACGCTCGACATGACGAGCGACGAGTTCATCTTCAACCCGTCTAAATGAAAATAATTTGACATTTTCTAAAAAGTTTACAATTTAGTGTTAAAATGAACTGAGAATCTTACAATCAGGAGTCTAATAATCTGCCTGTATTGCCAAAAAATACTGTTTAGATTAGAATTCAGAGTGATATATTATTGATGTAATAGGCATTTAATTTATTTATATCGGAAAAACAGATTTACGGAGGAAATTAGGATGTCTGAGAGCAAGCACAGCTATTCAATGGACGAATCGAATGTTGCCAGCATTAAAGTTATCGGCGTTGGCGGAGGTGGAAGCAATGCTGTTAACCGTATGGTCGAGAGCGGCGTCCAGGGCGTTACATTTATCGCCATCAACACAGATAATCAGGCGCTTGCACGTAACAAGGCAGAGATAAAGATCCAGATCGGCGAGAAGGTCACAAGAGGCCTTGGCTGCGGTGCTGACCCCAGCGTTGGTGAGAAGGCTGCCGAAGAGTCACGCGACGAGATCGCTGAAGCTATCAGCAATACCGACATGCTCTTCATCACGGCAGGCATGGGCGGCGGTACCGGTACAGGCGCAGCTCCCGTCGTAGCTCAGATTGCAAGAGACCTCGGAATCCTCACAGTTGCAGTTGTTACCACACCGTTTACATTTGAAGGCGGTAAGAGAGCTGCAAACGCAGAGCGCGGTATCCGTGAGCTCCAGAAATCCGTAGATTCCCTCATCGTTGTTTCAAACGACAAGCTCCTCGACGTAGTCGATGAGAGCACTTCCTTCGAAGAAGCTTTCAATATGGCAGACCAGGTTCTCAAGTTCGGTGTCGCCGGTATCTCCGACCTCGTTGCTATCCCCGGACTCATCAACCTCGACCTTGCAGACGTTACACGTGTCATGAAGGACGCAGGCATCTGCCACATGGGTATCGGCCGTGCTTCCGGCGAGGACCGTGCACAGGTTGCTATCAAGCAGGCAATCAACTCACCTCTGCTTGATACAAACATCGAAGGCGCTACAGGCGTAATCCTTAATTTCACAGGCGGACGCGGAATGAGACTCTCCGAGATCGATGCGGCTTCTTCCATCGTTCGTAACGAAGCTTCTCCTGAAGCAGAGATCATTGTTGGTGCAGTCGTTGACGATTCACTCGAAGATGAGCTCATGATCACAGTAATCGCTTCCGGATTC
>JAILIB010000136.1 GCA_024695505.1 Saccharofermentans sp. | reverse complement strand
ACCATACCGTCATCGTTGATGTTGATCTGAGCGCCTGTGTCAGCGATGATCTTGTTGATGACCTTTCCGCCTGAACCGATGACTTCTCTGATCTTGTCAACAGGTACCTGCATGGAGATGATCCTCGGAGCCCACTTGTTGAGTTCTGCACGGGGTGCGGGGATCCTGGGAAGGATAACATCGTTGATGATCTGGAGTCTTCCCTTGTGAGTCATCTCGAAAGCAGCCTTGATGATGTCTAATGTGAGACCCTCGACCTTGATGTCGACCTGGATGGATGTGATACCTTCTGTTGTACCTGCAACCTTGAAGTCCATGTCGCCGAAGAAATCCTCGATGCCCTGGATATCCATGAATACGAGGAAATTATCGTCGTTGTCGGGATCTGTGATAAGTCCGGAAGAGATACCTGCAACAGGTCTCTTGATCGGAACGCCTGCATCCATGAGCGACAGAGTCGAAGCGCAGACGGACCCCTGTGATGTGGAACCGTTGGACATCGTGATCTCTGAAACTGTACGGATAGCGTAAGGGAACTCTTCCTCGGAAGGAAGAACAGGGATCAGTGATCTCTCAGCTAATGCTCCGTGACCGATCTCACGGCGTCCGGGTGATCTGGAAGGCTTAGCTTCACCTGTAGAGTAACCGGGCATGTTGTAATGGTGAACATATCTCTTGTATGTCTGCTCATCAAGGCCCTCGAGCTTCTGTGCTTCAGCGAGAGGAGCGAGCGTGCAGATGTTCATTACCTGTGTCTGGCCTCTCTGGAAGAAAGCTGAACCGTGAACTCTGGGAAGTACTCCTACATCGCAGGACAGAGGTCTGATCTCGTCAAGTGCACGGCCGTCAACACGTCTGTGCTCACGGAACAGATAGTCACGAACGACCTTCTTCTCGAGCTTGTAGATAGCGTCAGGTGCCCACTTTGAAAGGCCCTCTTCCTTCTCTTCGAGCATTGCGACGACTTCTTCCTGAAGTGCTGCAACGTTAGCGTCACGTACGGACTTGTCGACTGCGAGAACTGCTTCTCTCATCTTGTCCCAGCCGAATTCCTTGACAGCATCGAAAACTTCCTCAGGAACGTCAGCTGAATCGTAAGTGAACTTCTCCTTACCGATCTCAGCAACGATGCCGTTGATGAATTCGCAGATCTGCTTGATAACGACGTGGCCCTCAGCGATAGCGTTGAGCATAACGTCATCCGGAACCTCGTTAGCGCCTGCCTCGACCATGCAGATCTTGGTGAGCGTACCTGCGAGTGTAACGTACATCTGGGATTCCTGACGCTGTTCAAGCGTAGGGTTGATGATGGTCTTGCCATCGATGAGGCCTAATACGACGCCTCCGATAGGTCCCTTCCACGGAATGTCGGAAATAGCGATTGCGATTGATGTACCGAGCATTGCGGTGATCTCGGGAGAGCAGTCAGGGTCAACAGACATAACGAGGTTGTTGACGCAGACGTCATTTCTGAGATCCTTGGGGAACAAGGGTCTTACAGGACGGTCGATAACACGTGATGTAAGTATGGCCTTTTCTCCGGGTCTTCCCTCTCTCTTCATGAAACCGCCGGGAAGCTTGCCTACGGCGTACATCTTCTCCTCGTAATCTACTGAAAGCGGGAAGAAATCAACACCCTCTCTGGGGGTCTGTGAAGCGGTTACAGTTGACAGAACGGAAGTCTCACCGTATCTGATGAGGCATGCGCCGTTCGAAAACTGAGCGATCTTGCCGGTCTCTACGACCAAGGGTCTGCCGGCGATTTCAGTCTTGAAAATCTTTTCCATTAATCTGAACTCCTTCTTGAAATTTAGTATTGCAAAGGAGGTAGTCCGCAGATTCACGGTCCGAGCAAAAAAAACAAGCTCGATGTTCGGGCAGTCAATCTACTTACTACGCTCCTTCTCGAACTTATTTATTATATATTAAGATGCGCAAAAACAAAATTACATTTTCAAAGTTCGGGCACCGTTTTTGCGATTATGTCCGCAAGTCCCTTATGCCCCCCGGCGTCCAGGTGAAGCCCGTCTTCCTTAGAAGGCTTTATGTACTGCTTGGCATCGATAAAGCCGCAGCCGTGCTTGTTTGCGATCTTCTTGTAATTCTCCGCCAGGCGCTTTGACTTCTCGATCGAAATTTCATCAAAAGATCCGCTGAAAGGCCCCGTGAGGATGTCAGCCGTTATCTCCGGAGGCGAGACTATCAGTATCTTGGGCACGTAGCCCTGCTTGAGATCCATGGTCTTCTCTGCTTTCAGGACAATCTCTTCAAGGCCGGCAGCGATCTCTTCGACAGCGGCGTTGTAAACAGTCTTCATGTCATTCGTTCCGAGCATGATGACAAGGTAATCGACGGGCCTGTGAGTGCACAGGATACCCTTGATGTAATCGACGCCGTTCTTCCAGTCGTCATTGGGATCGTCAAAGACGGTAGTCCTGCCGTTAAGGCCTTCTTCTATTACCTTGTAGCCGTCGCCAAGGAGCTTTTGCAGAAGGCATGTCCACCTGACGTCGTCAGGAAGCCTGTCGCCCGTCGCGGGATCGTGTCCGTAAGTGTTTGAGTCGCCAAAACAAACTACTGATTTCATGTTTTATTCCTTTACAGTCTGCAGATCTTCGAGCCAGATGTTCCTTGAAGCGTCAGAAGGCATCCTCCAGTCGCCTCTCGGCGAGAGCGTGACGGTACCGACCTTGGGACCGTCAGGCAGGCAGGAACGCTTGAACTGCTGGGCAAAGAACCTCTTGATGAAGGTCTCCTCCCACTTGTAGATGGTATTGTCATCGTAAGCACCGTCAAACGCGATCTGCGCAAGGCGGTAGATCTTTGAAGGAGCAAAACCGCATCTGACGAAATAGTATAAGAAGAAATCGTGGAGTTCGTAAGGTCCCACCTGCTCTTCCGTTTTCTGCGAGATCTGGCCGTCTTCCGTAGGCGGCAGAAGTTCAGGAGATACAGGCGTTGCAACGATGTCATCGAGAGCCTTGGAAAGCGTCTGGCTGATGGAAGCCGTGCGCTCCGCCTCGTAGGAAACAAGGTGTCTTACGAGAGTCTTGGGGATCGAAGCGTTTACGCCGTACATCGACATGTGATCGCCGTTATAGGTTGCCCAGCCGAGAGCCAGTTCGCTCAGATCGCCTGTACCGACGACAAGACCGCCTTCCTGGTTTGCGACGTCCATCAGGATCTGGGTACGTTCCCTCGCCTGTGAATTCTCGTAAGTGATGTCACGGACCTCAGGATCGTGTCCGATATCCTTGAAATGCTGGTTTACCGCATCTGAGATGCTTATCTCACGGAGTGTGCAGCCGTATTCTTCGGCAAGCCTCATGGAGTTGTTCTTCGTGCGTGAAGTCGTTCCGAATCCGGGCATCGTGATAGCGATAATGCCGTCCCGGGGAAGTCCCAGACGGTCAAATGCATGAACGGTTACTATAAGAGCAAGAGTAGAATCGAGACCGCCGGAAAGACCGATGACGGCTTTCTTTGAGCCGATCTTGGACATTCTCGTATAAAGTCCCGCCGCCTGCATATTGAGTATGTCTTCGCACCTTTGCGCAAGGTCCTTCCTGTCCTCGGGAACGAACGGGGTCTTCGCGATATGGCGCTCTATCTCGATGTCAGGGAACTCACAATCGAACGACAGATTGTTGATGTAATCATCACCCGTCGTCTTCATCTTGAAAGTATTCATTCTCTTGCGCTCGTTGGAAAGGCGCTCAAGATCGATATCGCCGTAAATGATGCCGCCTTCGAACTTCTTACTCTCGGCTAACACCTTGCCGTTCTCGGCGATAATGTTGTGTCCTGCGAATACCATGTCGGTCGTTGACTCGCCCAAACCGGCATCAGCGTAAACATATGCAGCTACGAGCTTTGCGCTCTGCGAAGCAACGAGGTTTCTTCTGAACTCGGCCTTGCCGATAACCTCGTCAGAGCAGGACAGGTTGAAGATGATCTCCGCGCCGTGTTCCGCATACCTGACCGAAGGGCTCTTGGGTACCCAAAGATCCTCACAGATCTCGACCGCAAACCTGACTCCACCGCACTCGAATACTGCGGGTCCGAAGTCGACCGTCTCGTCTTCCATGAAGCCGTCGAGCATGAGGAGTTCCTTGCCTTCAAAAGGCGTGAAATAGCGCATCTCATAGAACTCTGAATAGTTGGGGATGTTCTGCTTGGGGACCAGTCCGATGATATCGCCCTGATAAATCACAGCGGCGCAGTTATAGAGCTTTCCGCCGTACTTTACGGGGAGTCCGACGATGAGGACAAGATCAAGATCTTCTGTCTCAGAGACAATCCTGAGGAGCGCGTCCTTCGCTGCATCTAAAAGAGCGGACTGAAGGAACAGGTCACCGCAGGTATAACCCGTGACCGAAAGCTCCGGGAAAACAAGTATACCGCAGTCGCGATCGGCAGCCTTTTTGGCAGCTTCGATGATCCTCGTCGCGTTGAAAACGGTATCAGCGACCTTGACTTCCGGCGTTGCCGCACCAACCCTGATAAAAGAATCGATCATGGGAGATCCCCCTTTGCGATTTTTCCTGATTATACAATAAAAAAGCGGTCCCGTAAGGAACCGCTCTCAAAATAATCTTGTTTAAGATTACTTTCTGATACCAAGCTTTGCGATAAGTGTTCTGTAACGCTCGATATCGATTGAAGCGAGGTAGTCAAGGATGTTTCTTCTCTTACCAACCATCATGAGAAGTCCTCTTCTGCTGTGGTGGTCGCCCTTGTGAGTCTTGAGGTGTTCTGTGAGGTGGTTGATCCTGTAAGTAAGAAGTGCAACCTGAACCTCAGGAGAACCTGTGTCGCCCTCAGTAAGAGCATATTCCTTGATGATAGCCTGCTTGTCGAAAGATGCTGACATATATCTTTCCTCCTTAATGATAAATACGCCAAAATCGAAGATAAGGGTCGGAGTCTTCCGCAAACTGCGATTAAGGCAACTTGGTGATAATACCATCAGACGCCCGCTTTGTAAAGCAAAAACGCCCAAAAACCTTTAAAAAGCGGCTGCCTTTTTCAGGGGCAGCCGCCGTTTAACCGATTATCAGTTCCTATCAGCCGAAGAGACGGAAGTTCTTGATGATAGGAGCGATGGTGTTTGCAACCGTGGACATGAGCTTGATGAAGATGTCCAGAGCAACGCCTACAACGTCCTTACGTGTGTCGCCGATCGTGTCACCGGTAACGGAAGCCTTATGAGCTGCAGAACCCTTGCCGTAGCCCTCGAGCATGCCCTGCTCGATGTACTTCTTTGCGTTGTCGAAAGCACCGCCGGAGTTACCCATGAAGATAGCTCTCGGGATAGCAACGATCGTAGCGCCTACGAGGATACCGCCGACGAACTCAACGCCGAGGATGAAACCGCCAACGATAGGGATAAGAAGTGCGAGAACTGAAGGAAGAACCATTCTGTGGATAGCTTCCTTGGCAGCCATCTCGATCATCATGTTGTAGTCAGGCTTAGCCTTACCGTCTAATACTTCCTGTGTCATCTGCTTGTCGCCGACGTCAGCCATGATCTTTGCAGCGTCAATGGTGTTGTCTGTGAGGATAGCGCAGAAGTATTCAACAAGCGCACCACCGAGGATACCGCCTGCTACGACGAAGAAGGAAGCGAAGTTGAGAGAGAGGGGCTTGCCGATCTCTGTGTAGTTACCAACGTAAGCCATGATGAGGGAAACTGTAGCGAATGCTGCAGAACCGATAGCAAAGCCCTTACCGATAGCTGCTGTCGTGTTGCCGACTGCATCGAGCTTATCTGTGATCTTACGGACATCAGGATCGAGGTGGCAAGCTTCAGCAAGACCGCCTGCGTTGTCTGCGATAGGGCCGAAAGCGTCGATGGAAACCGTAGCACCAACGAAAGCGAGCATTCCGAGAGCGGAAATAGCGATACCGTAAGAACCGCAGATAACGCCGGATACGATAAGTGCAACGATGATTACGAATACAGGGAGAAGAACTGATCTTGAACCGACAGCGTCACCCTTTGTAACGACGAAAGCCTCACCCTCTGTGCACATCTCGGCAAGCTTCTGAGTAGGCTTGTGATCTGTGGAGGTGTAGTACTCTGTGATGATACCGATAGCGATACCTGCAATGATACCCATTACGGAAGAGACCCAGGGTGAGAGCCAGCCGAACTTGAATCCGTATGTAGCAAGGTCTTCAGTGGAAATACCGGAAGACTTGAAGATCAGGTAAGCAGCAACACCGCCGAATACGACTGTGCAGCCTGCAGAGATCCATGTGGAAAGGTCGAGCTCTCTTGAAGGGTTGTCACCCATCTTCTTGATGTTTGCAAGACCCAGACCGATAAGGCATCCTACGAGACCGCAGCCTGCGAGGATAACCGGGAAAAGGATCGTTGCGTTGAACAACTCATCGGAAACATTTCCGCCGTGTGTCTGGAAGAGAGTAACAGCGATCATAAGAGAAGCGGACATTGTAGCGACGAATGACTCAAGGAGGTCAGAGCAGTTACCTGCGATGTCGTTAACGTTGTCACCGATGAAGTCTGCGATCGTGTTAGGGATTCTTGAGTCGTCCTCAGGAAGGTCATGTCTGAGCTTTCCGAGGATATCTGAAGAGATGTCTGCAGCCTTTGTGTAGTTACCGCCTGCAACACGGTTGAACATAGCAACGATGGAGCAGCCGAGAGAATATGTGGATATTCTCATGATGTAAGGATTGCAGATGAGGCCGAGCTGGATGAAGCCCTGGCTTGTAGCATCGTGCTTTACGCCGCCGAAGCAAAGGAGAACTGCGAGGAAGCCAAGCATACCGAAGCCCTGAACAGCAAGGCCGCTGATGGAACCGCCGCAGAGAGCGACCTTAACGGTCTCTCCGATGGAAAGGCTCTCTCTTGCCTTGTTCGAAGTACGAACGTTAGCATATGTAGCGCTCTGCATACCGAGAACGCAAACGATAGAGCTCATCAAAGCACCCATGAGGAATGTGATGCCGCTGGTCTTCTCAACGAAGAGTGTGAAGATGACGGCAACAACAGCCACAACGATGGCGATGCTCTTGTATTCCGTCTTAAGGAAGGTCTGCGCGCCGGAACGGATAATACCTGACAGTTCGATCATGTCAGCTGTTCCTTCGGGCATCTTCTTAATACGGAAGTAATTGACACCGACGTAAACCAAAGCAAGGAATACTACGCCGAGTACAATCAACCAGGAAGTTGTAAGTAAACTGGACAACATAAACCGGGCCCCTCTCTAAAAAGATTTTTATATGATTTCGTGGAGCTTTCAGACATAAAAAACCTACTGCCCCATTTAAAACCGAAAGCATTATACATATATATAATTGCTTTGGCAATCAAAATATTTAAATAATTTTTCGATTTTTTACGGATTACAAAAATCAGTCTTCAAGCAGAGAATCGACGAAAACTTCAGGGTCGAAATCGACCAGATCTTCCACCCCTTCGCCGAGTCCGGCGAGCACGATCGGCTTTCCCGACTGATAGGCTACAGCAATGGCAACTCCGCCCTTTGCACTGCCGTCAAGCTTGGTTATTCCAATATAGTCAATGCCCGTGACTTCACCGAAGCTCTCAGCCTGGATAACGGCATTCTGTCCTGTCGTAGCATCGATTATGAGAAGCGACTTCACGTCAGCTTCAGGAGCCTCCCTCGCAATGATCCTGCGGATCTTCGCAAGCTCATCCATAAGGTTCTTTTTGTTGTGAAGACGGCCTGCCGTATCGATGATAAGGATGTCAGCCTTGCGCGACAGTGCCGCATGAACGGAATCGAATACGACAGCAGCAGGATCTGCGCCGTCGCTTCCCTGTGAAATGACCGTTGTCCCGGTCCTCTCTCCCCATGCCTTGAGCTGATCGACAGCAGCGGCACGGAAAGTATCAGCGGCTCCCAGGATGACCTTTTTGCCTTCATTCTTCCATCTCATCGCGAGTTTGCCTGCAGTCGTGGTCTTGCCGGTACCGTTAACGCCGATCATGAGAAGGATATTGAGCTTTCCTTCTGAAAGCTCGATCACGGACTTCTCGCCGAGTATCCCGATCATGCCTTCCCTGACGTAACCCATGACTGCTTCACGGCTGTCATTGCCTGTCTTCTTTATGCCCTCTTTTACTTTTCCGATAAGTTCCTCCGAAGCCGGAACGCCGCAATCGGCGCGGATCATGAGTTCTTCAAGTTCATCGAGCATGTCCTCGTCAAAATGACCGGTGCTCGCCGCGATCTTCGTAAAACCGCCGGAGAAGAAGTTCCTGGTATTGGAAAGGCCTTTTTTAAAGATATCGAGAATTCCCATTATTTAAGCTCCATAGAAAGAATCTTCGAGACGCCGCGCTCCGCCATCGTAACGCCGTACATCTGGTCGCACGCTTCCATAGTTCCCTTACGGTGCGTGACAAGGATGAACTGCGATCTGTCGGAGTGTCTTCTTACAAAGTCCGTGAAACGCGAGATGTTTACGTCATCAAGAGCAGCCTCGACCTCGTCAAGGATAACGAACGGCGACGGCCTGAGCTCCAAGATGGCGAAAAGAAGGCCGATAGCGGTAAGGCATCTCTCTCCTCCGGAAAGGAGTGACAAAGTCTGCAGTTTCTTTCCCGGCGGCTGGGCCTTGATGTCGATGTTGCATCCCAGTACGTCGGTCTCGTCATCGAGGATTATCTCCGCGGTACCGCCTCCGAACAGATCAGTAAAGACCTTCTTGAAGTTCTCGTTGATAGTCACGAAATGTTCGGTGAATTCCTTCTTCATGCTTTCAGTCAGTTCGGCGATGACGTTCTCAAGATCCTTCTTGGCCGCCTCGATGTCGTCCCTTTGACCGGTCATGAAGTCAAGGCGCTCGGAAAGTTCCCTGTATTCCTCAAGTGCGTTGAGGTTTACCGTTCCGAGGTTCCTTATCGTATTCTTCAGCGTAGCGATGCGCTTGCCCTGTTCACCGGGCTTTTCAACAGGCGCGACGCTGTCTTTTATGTTGTCATATGTGACGGAGTAGTCTTCCCAGAGCTTGTTCTTGTCTCCGTCTATCTCGTAGATGTACTTATCATATTTTGCAACGTGGGCGCTGAGCTTCTGCTCAAGGCTGTTGACCAGCGAGCCTGCCTGAGCGAGCCTGTCGCCAAAAGACGACATTTCAGCCGCAAGCTTGCTCCTCTCCTCGTTGAGCTTGGCAATCTTTTCCTCACTGACCTTCTCTAATGCGCAGGTATTCTCGATCTCTCTTTCGCAGACTGCGATCTCCTTGGTGATCTCGCCCGCGCGCTTTGTGATCTCCTTAGCCTCCGAATCGCCGTTCTTTATGCCCGCCTTGACCTCTTCAATCTGCCCCTTGATGTGCTCAGCCAGATCGATGCAGCCGTTACGCTCGGTGATCTTTCTTTCGGAAAGGGCGACCGCAGAAGCAAGCTTGTCAGTGAGTTCCTTGGTCTTTTCCGCAAACTCCTTCGAGCGTGCCTCGATCTCTGCTACGCTGTCTTCAAATTCCGCAAGATCCGACTCGATCTCTTTCTCGATCGCTTCGAGCTCTTCCATATCGCCTGTCATCCTGAGCCTGTTGCCTGATATCTCAAGGCTGTCGCTCTCACACTTCTCGATCGCCTTCTTGTTTTCAGCGGTCCTCGTCTCGTTATTGCGGTAATCGCCTTCAGCCTTGACTTCCTCAAGCTGGAAGAACTTCAGCTGTTCGCCGAGCTGTGCAAGTTCCCTGTCCAAAGTACCGATATCGTCGTCGATCTCCTGACGCTGCTCTTCTGAATCGGAAAGCTTTTCCTCGAGTGATTTAACTGAAGCGGTGAGCTTTTCGATCTCCCTCTGCCTTCCGAGTATTCCGCCGCCCTGACCTGACTTCTTGAGGCTTCCGCCGGTAAGAGAACCGCCGGGGTTTACCGAATCTCCTTCGAGCGTGATGACCTTGACGGTACGGCCCGTCTCAGCGGCGATCCTTCTGGCATTGTCCAGATTGTCCGAAACGATTATCCTGCCCAAAAGATTTGAGATGATGTTCGTCAGGTCACGGTCGCACTTGACGAGGTCAGACGCGATACCGATGTATCCCTTGATGCGTGAAGCCTGCGACTGAACCTTGTCGTCGATCGGACGAGGCTTGATATTCTCGATAGGAAGGAAAGTGACTCTTCCGAGGTGCTTTGTCTTGAGGACGTCGATAAGTTCTGCGGCATCCGCCTCGCTCTTGGTAACAACGTTGTGGATGGCCGTTCCGAGAGCAGTCTCAATAGCTGTCTCATATTTCGGATCGCTCTCGATGAGGTCACCTAAAATGCCGACCATCAGGCCCTTAACGTGCCTGTTTGCCTCAGCCTCCTCAGAAAGCCTCCTGACCGATTCCTGATAGCCTTCCTTACGTCTTTCAAGATCCTTCAGGGTCTTGAGCCTTGCCTCATCAGCAGACAGTTCCCTGTTGTACTTATCGAAAAACTGATTGAGCTCGACCTGCTTTCCGTGAAGCTTTTCGAGCTTTTTGTTGCGCACTTCGATGTCAGACATGACTTCCTTCGTCTTGATCTTCATGTCATGCCATCTTGCATCTGCCTCCTTGAGGCTTTCTTCGAGCTGTTTTCCGGCTTCGGTCGCCGCAAGACGCTCTTCGCCTAATGACTTGATCCTTTCGTCGATCGCACTGATCTGTGCCTTTATCTCGTCAATCCTTCTTCTGGTCTCATAGAGCTCGTCAGTCTTGGATTTCAGACTGGCACCGATCTCGTCCATGTCCTTGTTCTGTTCCTCATACTGTTTCTGTGAGGTTTCTTTTTCGGCTGCGATCTTCTCGCTCTCATTGCGGGCGTCATTGGCTTCCTGCAGGAGCTTTGCAGCATATTCGTTCTTTTCCTTTAAGTCAGCTTCAAGCTGCGCAATGCGGTCCTGCATTACGGCCTTATCAGACTCATATTCTGACAGCTGGTCTTCGGTCTGCTTAAGTCTTTCGGCAGAGACCTTCTTCTCAGTGATGAGCTCGTGCTCCTTCTCGGTCAGGTCGGAAAGGATCTGGCGCTCCTCCTCGATCTTGTCATCGAGCTCTTCGCTCCTGCTGATGACTTCCTGATTGTTCTTTCTGAGATCGAGATACTTGTCCTGCTGCTCTTTTATCTCAGCTTCGAGCGTTTCCTTAAGGGATGCGGAATCACCCATCGCCTTCTCGGCTTCCCTGATCCTGTAGACAAGAAGCGCCGTCTCGAGAGCCTTCATCTCTTCATACGCCGCATTATACTGTCTGGCTTTTCCGGCCTGCTCTTCAAGAGGTCCCTTGCGTTCCTCGAGCTCGCCCAGGATATCGTTGATACGGAGGAGGTTCTGCTCGGTCGAATTAAGCTTTCGCTCCGCCTCTTCCTTGCGGACCTTGTATTTGACAATTCCTGACGCCTCTTCCATGACGCGGCGCCTGTCCTCGGACTTATTCGAAAGGATCTCGTCAACCCTTCCCTGTCCGACTATCGAATAGCCGTCCTTTCCGAGACCGGTGTCAAGAAAAAGACCCGTAATGTCCTTGAGCCTGCAGTTGACCTTGTTGATCTGGTATTCGGATTCACCTGACCTGTAAAGCCTTCTGGTTATGCATATCTCAGGGAAATCGTAATCCACGTACTTGTCGGCATTGTCAAAAGTAATGGTGACTTCAGCATAGTTCATCGGCTTTCTCGAAGAAGTGCCGTTGAAGATGACGTCTTCCATCTTGCCGCCACGAAGTTGCTTGACGCTCTGTTCGCCCAATACCCACCTTACGGCATCGGTAACGTTTGATTTACCACTGCCGTTAGGTCCGACAACAGCCGTAAGGCCCTTGTCGAACTCAATGCAGGTATATTCCGGGAAAGATTTGAATCCCTGAAGCTCAAGTTTTTTCAGATACATTAATTTTCCTGACTGCCTTCCGGAAACTTTTCGCGGAAGATCTTAACTGCTTCTGCCGCACACTTCTGTTCAGCATCCTTCTTGCTGTGGCCGGTTGCCTTTGCAAGCAGGATCTCATCGGCATAAACTTCAACGTCGAATTCGCGCATGTGAGCGGGTCCGCGCTCCGCAACGGTCTCGAATCTTATCGCATGACTGTTGCCGCGCATCTGTGCAAGTTCAAGAAGTTTGCTCTTGTAGTCAAGAAAGATCTCACCGTCTACGGCCTTCCTGACCGTCTCGGAAAGATTTCTCATGATTACTTCTCTGGCCTTCTCAAACCCGCCGTCAAAATACACAGCCGCGATAACTGCTTCAAAGCAGTCCGCAAGCGTGGAATCCTTATCTCTTCCACCTGTCTGTTCCTCGCCCTTGCCGAGAAGCAGATAGCTGCCCATATCAAGTTTTCTTGCTGCCTCTGCAAATGATCTTTCACAGACCGAAATGCTGCGCATCTTAGACAGGTAGCCTTCATCTGCCGTCGGATTCATCTCATAGAGCATCCTGCCGACTACCAGGTCACCCACGGCGTCTCCGATAAACTCCAGCCTCTGGTTGGATTCCCAGTGTCCGCCGCCCTGCTCGAAAACATATGTGGTGTGGGTGAACGCGGTCTCAAGGAGCGATTTGTCCTTGAAGACATATCCCAGCTTTTCTTCAAATTCCGAAAAATCCGTGTTCATAATCCACCGTATAAATCTAACGGCTGAATGCATGAAGCTCACGCACTCAGCCGCCGAACTTTACTATTTCAGTTAGCTAATGAAGCCTTTTTATCAGCCCTCAGTAAGGTTCTGGATGTACTCGACTGCGTCCTTAACGGTAACAACCTTCTCAGCAACATCGTCAGGGATCTCGATATCGAATTCCTGCTCCATAGCCATAACGAGCTCAACCATGTCGAGGGAATCAGCATTGAGATCATCAACAAAAGAAGAATCCTCTGTGATGGTATCCTCGTCAACACCGAGCTGGTCAACGATCATTCTCTTGATGCTGTTAAAAAGTTCATCATTTGTCATAATTTGTTCCTCCGTATGTTTATATGTATGATTACTTTCAATCCACAAATCTGTTTTTAATGTATGTTAACTGTTTTGTCAATAGTTTGTTTTGATAATCGAAGTTTTTTGACTTTCAGCCCTTAAGATACTTCTTACCCTTAACAAGATAATCCACTCCGGAATAAGCGACCAAAACCATGCTGATGCCCAAAAGGACGTCCCCGATTATGGTTATGACGTTGGTCTCAAGGTTAGCATAACCAGTGAAACCGAATCCGAAGATCTTGAGAAGGAGCGGTTCGAACATCAGGTATGAGATAGCGACCATCTGGGTAGCGGTCTTAACCTTGCCGACCATCCTTGCGGCAATAACATCATTGTTTGCGGCTGCGATCATCCTGAGGCCGGAAACTGCGAATTCTCTCACGACCACGAGAATGAGGAGCCATCCGGAGAATCTATGAAGCTCAACAAATGCGATCATTACGCTTATTACAAGGATCTTATCTGCAAGAGCGTCAAGGAACTTACCCAGGTCAGTGATCAGATTGTACTTGCGGGCAATCTTTCCGTCTAACATATCGGTCAGCGAAGCAGCGATGAATACGATCGCGGCAACTATCATTCCGTTGTTATTGATAAAATCATTCCAGGCAGCAGGCTGCCATCCGAAAAGATTTATCGGCAGCATAAAAAGCACTGTTACCGGAACCAGAATGATCCTCATAAGGGATAACTTATTAGGTAGATTCATTTATAAAACACCTGACTTAAAATAATAAACACGAATATAATAACCGAATTTTAATTTCCGTCAATTGTTACGGCGGTCATGTCAAAATCATCTGAGCAATCAACGATCATAACGTCAACGAAGTCTCCGATCTTAAGCTCTTCCGATGTGGAAGCGACGTAAATGACCGGATCGACCTCAGGAGACTCGCCGTAGCTCCTGCCGATATAAAATATGCCGTCATCAGACACGGAACATATGTTGACCCTGGTAACGGTACCGAGACGCTTTTGAGACTGTTCAGCCGAGATCTGCCTTTGGAGCTCATAGATCTCGTCATATCTTCTCTGCTTGGTCTCCTCATCCACCTGGTCGGGCATATCAAATGCCTTCGTGCCTTCTTCAGGTGAGAACATAAAGCAGCCGAGACGGTCAAACTTCCACTTCTTAAGGTTTTCCTTCAGTTCTTCGAAGTCCTCTTCCGTCTCACCCGGGAATCCGACCATAACGGTCGTCCTGATGATGCAGTCGGGGATCTTTTTCCTTATCGCTTCAAGCCTTGAAGTGATAAGCTCGGCAGTATCCCTTCTGTGCATGGCCTTAAGTATCCTGTTGCAGCCATGCTGGATCGGAATGTCCAGATAGTTGGCAACCTTAGGGTTATCCGCGATCTCATCGATCAGATCGGAAGTTATTCCGTCCATATAACCGTACATAACACGGATGAGCTCAATACCTTCTATTTCAGAAAGGCTTCTTAAAAGCTTCGTCAGGCTTCTTTCCTTATAAAGCTCTATGCCGTAGTTCGTCGTATCCTGTGCAGCGAGCACCAATTCCTTGATGCCCCTTGAAGCAAGGATCTTTGCTTCTTCCACAATGTCTTCCATGGGACGGGAAACGAACGGTCCTCTGATAAGCGGGATAGCGCAGAAACTGCATCTGTTAAGACAGCCCTCACCTATCTTGAGCCAAGCATAAGCCGCGGTAGAGACTTCCCTCTCCTTCACGAGATGTTTGTAGCCGCCCACGCCTTCAGTAAGGTTTATCTTTTCGGATTCCTTATCGAATTCGGCGGAAAGTTTAGCGACAACGTCAACGATGTCACCGTAATGCGCAGTTCCCAATACCGCATCAACTTCAGGGAGCTCTTTGAGGATATCTTCGGGATATCTCTGTGAGAGGCATCCGGAAACGATTATCTTCTTGACGTTCCCGTTAGGAACCTTGTAATCAGCCACCGCAAGGATGTTGTCTATAGCTTCCTTCTTTGCCGATTCGATGAACCCGCAGGTATTTATGACGACTATGTCAGACCCGGGAACATCATTGATGACATCATAGCCGGCCTCCTTGAGCAGCGTTGACATGGTCTCGCAGTCAACGAGGTTCTTGGAACAGCCGAGAGCCAGAAGAGTGATCTTTATGTTCTTATTATCTTTATTCATATCCATAATGTAGGCATTATAGCAAATAAGAACGCGACTTGCCCGTCCTTTTCCGTATTCCCCTCAAATTGAAAAATTATCGTTTTTCGATATATTTCTATTGAATTACGAAAAGCTACATGTTAGCATACCCGTATAAAGATGATTTGAGGAGAGGACAAAATGGAAAACGTTTCTGACAACAGCAAGCCTTCAATGTCAGTTATCGAAAAGATCGGGACTGTAGTGTTCTTCATTTCTTTCCTCCCGCTGATATATGCCGTTTTTAAAGGTTTTTCCGGTGCATTCTTAGGTCTGCAGGGATTTGCATGGTTCTTCGGCCTTCCTGCGATAATCAGCACCCTGATCTATGAATGTTTCTTGTTTTTCATGCCTATAGGATGCCTTATCTATCAGATCATCTTCGGCAGAGACTTTATCAGGCATCATGACACACTGAAAAGATTAACCAAGATACTCGTAGGTTTCCTAATTGCTGCCTCCGTGATCTCAACTGTTTTCGCAGGACAGCTTTTGAATATTAAGCACACTGTTTATCAGCCCCTGATCCGCAACCATCTGAAGGCACAGTTTGGTGAAAAAGCCGCATCTGAGATCGGTTATGAGATAGCTTCAAAGCAGGAATTATCTTATACGGCTCATTCCCCCATACTTCCGCAGGATCAGAGTTTTGAGATTAGGATCATAAACCAGGGCGAAATCTGGGATGATCTCACATCTGCATTTTTTGAGGCAAACAAGGATTTCTGCCGGGATCTTAAAAACTACATCATCAAGAAAGAAAACCTCCCTGAAGATTTCGATTACGATCTTTCCATTGTCTCGATCGATTTTCAGGACTATCGTTCAGGAGAAGATTACACGGTTCTCTTCGACAGGACCAAATACGTATTTACTGGAGTAACGGTCAATTACACGCAAGTCACCGAAGCCGTCATCACGGACGTTACGGACAAAGTTTGGAAAGAAGTCTATTCAAAAGTACCATTAAACAAAATCTTTGCCATTACATTTAAAGAAAAAGACAGCACTGCCTGCCGCGTTGAAATATCCGGCAATCCGGAATCAAACAAAGCTACGGCAAATGTTTACGTCTGGTCGGAATCAAGCCCGGTCTTCGGCCTTCACAAAAAGAAGATCGAACTTAACAGGTAAAACGGAATCCTATATGGTTACGAAAATAAGATACGGAAACACTAACACATTCCTGATCAAAGGTACTAAAGGCAGTATCCTGATAGACACTGACTATGCGGGTACCCTCCCTCAATTCTACAAAGCGATAAAAGAACTCGGGATCAAGGTTTCAGATATCGATTATGTATTAGCTACGCACTATCATCCTGACCACATCGGTCTTATAAGTGAACTTATGAAGCAGGGTGTAAAGCTGATAATCATGGAATCACAGGCGAACCATGTACACTATTCCGATTCTATCTTTGCAAGAGAACCGCATTTGAACTATAAGCCTATAGACGAAAGCAAAGCAATGATACTTAAGTTTGAAGACGCTCCGTCTTTCCTGGAATCATTGGGAATAAACGGGAACGTTGAACGAACGCAAAGCCACAGTGAAGACGGCATCTGCATATCATTAAGCGACGGTACTTTTATCCTTGGAGATCTTGAACCTCTTGATTACCTTGATGCATATCAAGACAACCCTGCGTTAAAAGACGACTGGAATAAGATCCTGAGTCAAAAACCACGCCGGCTGCTTTATGCACATGCCAACGAGCGACTTATATCGAATCCAGATACAGTCTGAAAGCTTTTCTTGAAGTCTCCAGACCGTAACCCCTTAACTGGGCAAGCTTAATGAACTCTTCTTCCCTGTCTGAATAACCTTCCTCAGGAGCTCCGAAACTGGCTTCGTACAAACTCTTGCATGTATCAACATCGCTATCCAATCCGGCAACAATGTCTTCAGATATATCTGAATCTATACCCGCTTCAAGAAGACGCTGGAGCATGTAATTCCTGCTCTCCTGCTTCTTGCCTGAACGTACGGCGAGCACTTTGCGAGCAGCTCTCCGGTCATCGATATAACCGGTATTAACCAATTCTTTTACGGCAGCACTGCTGACGGACTCATCGCATCCCTTATTGCAAAGATATATGAATATCTTTCCGGAAGAATAAACGCCTGTTCCTATATGCCTGATCGCTAAGGATATGGCTTCCTTGATCTCTTTATCACTCATATGCGCAGATATAATTCTGCCGGTACCGTCTGCTAAGAACAGTACCGGCAGACATTACTTATCAAAGATCGATACCGAGGATATCGTCATCCTCTTCAGCAGGTGCGGAAGAAGCATCATTAGCAACAGAAATATCTGCGTCATCGTCTTCAGCAGGCATATAAGACTCTCTTACGAGCGTCTCGATCTCCGCTCTGATGTCAGGATGTTCAATGAGATATGCCTTGGCGGCATCGCGGCCCTGAGCGATCTTGTTACCCTTGTAAGCAAACCAGGAACCGCTCTTGTCTACGATGTTGTTCTCAACTGCGAGATCAAGGATGCAGCCTTCGGAAGAAACGCCCTTACCGTAAAGGATGTCGAATTCAGCTTCCTTGAACGGAGGAGCTACCTTATTCTTAACTACCTTGACTCTGGTGTGGTTACCAATGACGTCAGTACCGTTTCTGAGAGTCTCTGTCTTTCTTACGTCGAGTCTGACAGACGCATAGAACTTGAGAGCACGGCCGCCCGGAGTGGTCTCAGGGTTACCGAACATAACGCCTACCTTCTCACGGAGCTGGTTGATGAAGATGCAGATGGTATTTGATTTTGCAACGACGGGAGCGAGCTTTCTCAAAGCCTGGCTCATGAGTCTTGCCTGAAGTCCGACGTGGGAATCACCCATCTCGCCTTCGATCTCAGCTCTCGGAACGAGAGCGGCAACAGAGTCGATAACAACTACATCGATGCAGCCACTTCTAACAAGAGTCTCGCAGATCTCGAGAGCCTGTTCGCCTGTATCCGGCTGTGAAAGAAGAAGGTTATCAATATCAACGCCGATGTTTGCTGCATAGTTTGCATCAAGAGCATGCTCCGCATCAATGAAAGCACATGTGCCGCCCTGCTTCTGGGCTTCTGCGACGCAGTGGAGCGCGACAGTCGTCTTACCTGAAGATTCAGGTCCGTAGATCTCAACGATCCTTCCTCTGGGGAGTCCTCCGATTCCCAGAGCGATATCAAGCGTAAGTGCTCCGGTCGGGATTGTATCGATATCAATCTGTGCCTGGTCTCCGAGCCTCATTACGGCACCCTGGCCGAACTGCTTCTCGATCTGCGCCATAGCGGCGTCAAGAGCCTTCCTGCGCTCGCTCTGATCCTGTACGGGCGCTACCGAGCCCTTGGTTGAATTCTTACTCTTAGCCATAAAAGCCTCCAATCAATGTGTTGAACATTTGTTCTTATTTATGAGTTAATTCTATTGTTATGATACACTTTTGTCAACACATAAAGTGCGACAATAATGGGACAAATACCGACATAACAGAACATATTGTTCTAAAGCGTTTCCGGGGATTTACCGACAAAAACCGACAAGGACGCTCCTTAACCCTCATCTTTTTTCCAGTAAGAATTGACCAGATCCCGGTTCTCATCTTGTTCTTCGTGAGCAACATAGAAGTCCGCCATCAGCTGTTCGGTCTCTTCACTTTTGTCATCCATAAGGAACAACAGTGCCGAACGGACACGCCTGTGCCTCTTGTCGCCATCGCCTTTCCTTAATATATCTGATGCGAGTTTATATGCTCTTTCGTGATCGGTTGCCGCCAGATAGTGCAGAGCAGCCTCAAGATAACTCTCAGCCTCTTCGGTATCCTCTTTTATCCACGCCTTTATAACTGAGTCATCCAATTCAGGCAGGCGGTCTTTTACGCTGCTGCCCGCATTCAGCAAAGTCGTAATATCTCTGATTGTAGGATGCGTTTCCGGTCCGTAATGGATCCCTCCCTTTACAAAGTCATACTTCCGGAAAGAAGGTCCGGAATCTTCTTTATTTCTCTTATCGTAAATATCCAGGTAACGCATGCCGGGTTCCGCTTCGGTTTCGATCCCTGCAAACATGACGGTCTTTATGTACGGATTTGCCTTCCTCAGATCAATCCCCCTTGTATCCTGGCCAGGCGCAAACCAGCAGCCGTCTGAAGGGATTATCGTAAGACATCTGACGTATTTCCCTATGCTTGCCGCTGCACAGGCTTTATGGTGTCCGTCGAGCAAAAGGTTCATGAAACCCTGGTAAAGATACGCGAGTGCTCTCGGCTGCTCTTCTTCCGTTTTCATCATCCGCGCATAGTATTCAACACGTTCGTTGTTGATGAGCGAGGGTGACTGTGTCGGATAAATAAACAAAGGAAAGTGTCTTACACAGTATAACTGCCAGTCGCAGTAATAGTCATCACAGACAGCATCATAGAGCCTGAAGTCATCCGTAACGTCATAGAAGAACCTGCCGTCTCCGTCCGAAGGCAGACAGATAGTATCCGCAAGCACATAATATCCGTCTCCGAGCAGACCGAGTAACGGCTTTATCTTTTCGGCAGAATCTGTAATGCTGACGAAATGGGAATTCATGCATTCCCTGGCGGCCTTAAGTTCAGGACAGTCAATGTTTTCAATGCCGTAACCCGCGGCAAGCATGCCCTTGCATGTCGGACATTCCGGCAGTCTTGCCTGAACGACCGGCATTCCGTTTATCTGCATTTGCGAATCAAGTTCATAGTCCTCATTCGCGGGACCGTATCTCTCGCGTATTGTATTCTTTCCGTTTTTTACCGAGAACATAACGGCGGAACTGCACCACCAGTTACCGCCGGTATCTATCTCCCTTAATATATTTACGGAAGTACTATTAAAAAACATATTACTGACTGCTAAAGAAAGACTCAGAATCCCAATGTATCATTCACAAGGATCACATGGATCCTGTCAGCATGCCTGGAAAAACGCGTGACAAGGAACTGGCAGCAGATAGTGTCAGGTGATTTGCAGTTCATGCATGATCCCGTTTTAGAACACGGCGTATCAAGGCCAAACCTCTGCGCGTTTATCGGAGCAGCAACATTACGCGCCCTCTTCATGGCACCGTCAACGTCGCTGCAGACTTTATTCATACCTACTATGAAAAGAACCTTCTTCGGTCCCTGACAGATAGCCGATACCCTGTTGGCATTTCCGTCAATGTTGATAAGGACACCGTCTTCGGTTATTGCGTTGCAGCTTGAAAGGAAAAAATCGGCATCATATGCGGCAAGCATGGCTGCACGCTTGTCCTCAGCCTGATCCCTGTCAAGGAAGTCGTAATTACCATTCTTCAGGGCGTCAACAAGACCTATCTCATGAACGCTCATTCCGCCGCCCATCGTAACCGTCGATCCTTCGGGGATAAGATCAAGCGCGATCTTCTTTGCCTCTTCGGCTGAAGAAGCATAATAGCCTGTCATGTTGCGTGAGCTAAGGCCTTTGATAACCTTCTGTGCAAGCTTCTCATTACGTGTGAAGATATTCTCGTTCATTATCAGACACCTCCAAGATACGGTTACTGATAACTATTATATCAGTCAAATCAGAGTTGAACTTTATGAAGCGGATTTCTTTGCTCCGCTTCCAAATCTGCCTTTGATCTTCTTGATCCAGAAAGTCGCTTCTTCCATCTTCATGAGCATCGCAATACCGAAATAGATGATAACCGAGGTAATGCCCTTTGCTCCAAAGATCGCCAACTGACGGATCTTTCTGCCCTGACCGGGAACAAACTTGTCGAAGACAAAGCAGACGGCGGCCATAACGGCAGCTGCGATAAAAGCTTTTATCAGGAACCCTACGATGCCGTGCGGTGCAAGCTCCTTGCGCTTGCAGTAAAGGACAGACAAAAGGATCATCTGGCAGAAATTTGTTGCGGAATATGCAAATGAAAGCGACAAAGGACCGATACCGAGATTGATGAAGATAACGCAGAATACCGGATTGAGCACGAGTCCGACGATTCCTGCAAGGAGCGGAATGCGCGTCTGCCCTATCGCGTAGAACGCCTGATTAAATACATGAATTACCGCCGCCGTGATGATGGCCGAAGAGAATCCCAAAAGAAAGACCGATGCGGTATATGCATTCTTGTCGGTGTATCTTGAAGACCACTGGTATATCGCTTTAACGACATCGAGGTTCATTACCGCGATGAAAGCCGCCGAAGGGATCGACAGGAACAATGCATTCTTCATCGATTTGGAAAGGAGCTTGGAGCAATCCTCCATCTTGTTTGAACCGTAGTCACCTGCGAGCTGGGGTGTCATGACGGTCGTGATCGCAACAACGAATACCGAATAAGGTATCTGCCAGATAGTAGAGGCATTGCGGTATCCGTAGATGCTTCCTTTGTCAAAACTGTTGGCAAAGAAATTCAGAACAACGATGTTTATCTGCGTGATGGAAGCAGAAATAAGGATCGGAACAGCCCTCTTGAACAGCGCGATGAATTCCTTGTCAGTCGGATCGAAATGGAATCTGAACTGCTTCATCTGTTTAAATCCGAAAAGATACTGGCAGATGAAATAGATAATGGCTGATACGAGTATGCCGCCCGTAGTCATCATGAGCCTTTGCTGAGTCTGTCCGCCGAAAAAGGCAATTGCCGCAAGGACAAGGATGTTGTAGATGACGGGACCGAACGACGTGATCGTAAATCTTCTGTATGAATTAAGAACGCCGTTGCAAAGTGCAGCGAGCATTATAAAAAAGATCTGCGGGAAGAGCATCTTGGATGCCTGCGAAGCAAGCTGCAGCGTGATCGGATTGGTATTCTTGTTCAATGCGTAAAGCGAATAGAACTGCTCGGAAAACACCGTGCCAAGCGTACAGAAGAATATCATGACGACCGATATGACCGAGATGAAAATACTTACCGTCCTGACGCCCTTCTTTTCATTGCCTGTCGCGAGCTGAGCCGAAAGATAAGGAGCAACGGTGGAATAGATCGCACCTCCTACGAGAAGGTTATAGAAAAGATCCGGGATCGTAAACGAGAGCGTAAATGCGTCACGGTAGATGTCGGCAGTCGCAGGATCAACGCCGAACCTGTCGGAAACTATAATGTCCCTTAAAAGGCCTGATGCTTTGGTGATAATAAGGCCGAGACCGACAATGAACGCGGACAAACCAAAGCTCATCGCCTTCTTTTTACCGCTTTTAGCTATCTGCTTTTCCGTAT
This sequence comes from Saccharofermentans sp., assembly GCA_024695505.1. GTDB lineage: Bacteria > Bacillota > Clostridia > Saccharofermentanales > Saccharofermentanaceae > Saccharofermentans. The sequence goes on along the minus strand of JAILIB010000136.1, from coordinate 14,866 downwards.
TCTCAGCCACTCAGTTCTTCCCTTCCGCGATCGATATAAGTGTCTCAAGTGCGCAAGAGACGGTCTGTTTTCTGATATTTTCACGGTCTCCCTCGAAAACGCGTCTGAAAGAACCGTTCTTTCCATTACAGTGATAACCGAAATACACGGTCCCGACAGGCTTTCCGGGGAGTTCTCCCGTAGGTCCCGCAATGCCTGTAACGGCGACGGAACAGTCACATCCGATCACATTGCAGACGCCTTCCGCCATTGCTTCGGCACATTCGGATGAGACCTCCGTGTATTCATCTATCACTTCAGACGGAACGCCTAAGACGTTCATCTTCACTTCATTTGTATAAGAGACGACGGAACCTGAGAAAACTGCTGACGCACCGGGCACTCCGACGATCTCCGAAGATATCATGCCGCCGGTAAGGCTTTCGGCAAAACCGAAGGTCTCTCCTTTTTCCGTAAACAGCTTTACAACACGCTCTGCAAGTTCACTCATATCAGCTGTTTCTCGCCTTCATCTCGAGCCATTCGGTCTTGGTAACAAGGATCTTTCTGGGCTTGCTTCCCTCAAAAGGTCCTATGATCTGTTTTTTCTCAAGCTCGTCAATAAGACGCGCGGCACGGGGATAACCAATACCCAGTCTCCTCTGCAGAACTGAAACGGATGCGCTTCCGTTTTCGATAACGGTCTCCACTGCCTGTTCAAAAAGGTCGCTGCTGTCAGAACCGCCCGAAGCGCCGTCCAGAACGGCTCCGTTCTCTGTGCCTTCGGCAGTGCGGTCGATCTCGTTGATGATGTCCTCGTCATACATCGAGCCGTATCTGTTCTTCAGATATTCGACAACGACCTCAACCTCTTCATCTTTCAGGAACGCGCCCTGTCCTCTTACAGGCTGGGGAGCGCTCATCGGAGCATAGAGCATATCGCCCTTTCCGAGGAGCTTTTCAGCGCCGACGTGGTCTAATATCGTCTTTGAGTCAACACCCGAAGTAACTGCGAAAGCAATCCTCGAGCCGATGTTTGCCTTGATGACGCCCGTAATGACATCTACTGAAGGTCTCTGCGTTGCAATGAGCAGATGGATTCCCGCGGCTCTTGCAAGTGCGGCAAGACGGGAAATGTATGTTTCAACTTCCTTTGCAGCAACGCTCATGAGTTCGGCAAGCTCATCGATGACAAGAACGATGAACGGCAGATGCTCAACTGTAGGATCGTTAGCATACTTTTCATTAAAGCCGCCGATGTTCCTGACCTGGCCTTCCGCAAAGAGCTTGTATCTTCTCTGCATCTCAACAACAGCCCAGTTAAGGGCTGCAGCTGCCTTCTTCGGATCTGTAATGACCGGCATTATGAGATGTGGGATCCCGTTGTAAACGGCAAGCTCAACGACCTTAGGGTCAACAAGGATCATACGGACATCCTTGGGTGATGTGTGGACCAGGATACTCGTAAGGATCGAGTTAATGCAGACTGACTTACCTGAACCTGTAGAACCGGCGATCATGAGGTGCGGCATCTTCGCAAGATCGCAGTAGATAGGTCTTCCCGGAATGTCTCTTCCGAGAGCTACTGTCAGAGGCGTGGAAACCCTGAATTCCTTCGTTTCCACGAGTCCTCTAAGATGGACCGCAGTAGGCTTGTCGTTAGGTATCTCGATTCCGATGGCGCTCTTTCCGGGGATCGGAGCTTCAATCCTGATAGATACGGCAGCCATGGCGAGCTTGATGTCGTTTTCGAGCTGTGTAACCCTGGATACTTTTGTTCCGACCTTAAGTGTGAGCTCAAATCTCGTGATCGCAGGACCGTGGGTAATGTTCTTGACTTCCGCTTCAATTCCGAAGCTCCTCAATGCATCCTCAAGTTTATATGCCTTCTCGCGGAGCATTGCATCCTTGTTTCCTGAATCACGCTGTACCTCGTCAGGCGAAAGCAGATTCGTCGGAGCGGGAGTATATCTTCTGAGCTTGCTGTCACGGGCCTTCTTAGCCTTCTCGCGTTCCTGGGTCTCGGCAGTAAATTCGATATTGGGATTCTTCGTGTGTGAAGGAGCCTCACCTGTCTTCATTATCCTGCCTTCGGTCCTTGAGAAATTCTCCGTATCTTCCGTTCCCGCATTGATCGTTATGCGTCCATTGGAAGGAGCAGGAGTACGCTTGCGCGGTTCCGGAGTTGCAGACGGCATGACGAAATCACCGGAGCCTGCGGCACTGCCGAACATTGCGGGATTAACATCAGGACGTCTTACGCTTCTTTCGTCACCGTTGACGTAATCATAACCCGTACCCTCGGTGCCTTCGTCCACTTCATAAGGATCATTTGCGTCAGATGCGTCATCATAGCCATACTGAGACTGAGGTTTCGCATCAACGGTAAGATCATAAAAATCAGGTTCTTTTTGATTCAGAAAATCCGGCGTCTTTGGCTGCTTACGGTTCATGGTACCGGGGATGGTCACGGCATCGGCCGTATATTCGAAATTAGCCGAAGGAGCATCTCCTGCGCCCCTGACATTGTATTCCTTCTCGTTATACGTCAGCTTGTTGGGATCAGCGCTGTTCTCAGCACTCCTGTCTCCGGTCATTCTGGAAACGTCAACGAAACCCGTCCTGCTGTCGATCGGAAGCGATGTGTTGAAAGCTCCGGGAACTCCGTTTGCGGAAGGACCCATGGGCTGAGGCGTACCGTCTGAAGGTCTGCTTACGGGTCTTGCAGGAATAATGCTCTCATCACCGTAATGGATGTCAGCAGAGCCTCTTCTTGAAGGGGCGCCCTGTGGTCTTCCCTGCGGCTGGCCGTAAGGAGCCCTTCCTGAATACATACCGTTCGAAGGATCTCTCCTTCTGTTTTCCGTCTTTGATACAACAGTCTTATAGACCTTGTTCGAAGCTGTGCTGATCGCCTTGTAAGTCTTCTTTGCAGTCGCTTTGATCGAAACGCGGAAAACAACGATTATCTGAGTGATTATGAAAACAACAGTTGCAAGAATTGCAATGATCTTACCGGTAACCTCATTAAGAGCAACGGCAACGGCACCTCCGAGGAGTCCGCCCGGGAATACCGCGGGAGTTCCCGGTCTGCAGATCATTTCCTGGTTTCCGCCTGATTCCCAAAGCAGTCCTAAAGCCTTGAGAGCGGATATCTTGCCTTTGTCATCCGTGCAAACTTCCCTGAAATAATCGAAATCCATCGTTATCATCGCAAGGAGAGCCGCAAAGCTTACGAGCAAAAGGATGACAGATCTGGCTCTTACACCGGTAACGCCCTGTCTCTTCTCAAAGAAGACGTCTAATGCGGCATAAAGGAAATAAAGCGGGATAACATAGGCCAGGCAGCCTATAAGTCCGAAGAACACGTTCTTTACGAAGCTGCCGATGATTCCCGTCAGGCTGACAGGAAGATAGAAAATAAGGATTATCGCCGCCGCGACAAAGAACAGGATAAGACCCATTACTTCCTTTTTGTTATCGCTCCTGTTCAAATGCCGAACCTCCTGGCAGCCTTGTAGATCAGTACAAGTGTTTTTGCATCTTCTATTTTACCGCTTTCTGCCATTTCAAGAGCCTGTTTAAGCGGACATTTTACCGTTCTCAGATATTCATTCGGATCAGGCGTTCCGCCTGTAAAATGAAGATCCGAGGCAATATAAAGATTGATTATCTCAGAGCAGTATCCGGGCGTTGCCGCCATCCTTCCGACATGCTCGATCTTTCCTGCGGTAAAACCAGTCTCCTCAGTGATCTCCCTTGCAGCGCATGAGAGAGGATCTTCACCGGGTTCGACCTTGCCCGCGGGGCTTTCCGTCATGACCTTTTCAAAAGGGCTTCTGAACTGTCTTACGAAATAGCAGTTGAGTTCGTCATCGACAGGCAGGATCGCTGCGCCGCCGTTGTGGAGCACTATCTCCCTGTGGCTTGTAACGCCTTCGGGAGTCGTTATCGTCTTTACCTCTACCTGAAAGACCCTGCCCGTGAACTTCGTCTCTTTGGACACAGTCTTTTCGAAAAGCATGTCATCTGTACAATCAATCTTTCCCATTCAGGATATCGCCTCTTATTATTTGAATTTTCGGCTTTCAGCAACCGCGAGCTCATCACATCTGTTGTTGAGCTCATCATCTGCGTGACCTTTGACCTTGCTGAAAGTGACCTGATGAGTTGCCGTAAGCACCGCCAGTTCCTTCCAGAGATCAGCATTTGCAACCTCAGCCTTCGCGCTGTTCTTCCAGCCGTTCGTCATCCATTTGCCGATCCAGTTCTGGTTGAAAGCATTCACCACATAAGCGCTGTCGCTGAAAATGGTCACCTTGCAGGGACGCGTAAGCGCACGCAGACCGTTGATCACGCCTGACAGTTCCATCCTGTTATTGGTGGTCAGCGCCTCACCGCCGGAAAGCTCCTTCTTATAGTTTCCAGCTATCAGGATCGCTGCCCAGCCTCCCGGACCGGGATTACCCGAGCACGCTCCATCGGTATAAATTGTTACTTCCGTAACTGCAGCCATCGCTTTGTTTATTTCCTGCCCTGCATTATAAGTGTCTTGTCATAAGCCGCAGTTACGGACTTGATGACAGCATTACGGAAACCGTTCTCCTCAAGCGCCATAACGCCTGCTATCGTCGTTCCTCCGGGCGAGCAGACCATATCCTTGAGAACTGCGGGATTCGTTCCTGTATCAAGGCAGAGCTTGCCCGAACCCATTACTGTTCCTGCAGCTATCTTGAGAGCATCGTCACGCTTGATCCCAAGGCTTACAGCCGCATCAGCCATTGCCTCGATGAAGAGCATTACATATGCAGGACCCGTTCCGGATACGCATCCGATCGCATCAAGAGTCTTCTCGTCACAAAGGATAGATGTGCCGCATGTATCGAGGAGTTCTTTTACGAACTTTGTCTCATCATCGGAAAGACCTACGGGGCATACTGCGGAAACGCCGCAGCCTACCTGTGCAGGTGTATTGGGCATGATCCTGACAAACTTCCTGCCGCTTCCCAGTATACCTGCGATCCTGTCGCAGGTAACCGCAGCAGCGATCGAAAGAACGATCGCACCATCCTTCAGGCACTCGCTTACATCGGTAAGAGCGGGATCAAAATGCTGGGGCTTAACAGCCATAAGAACATAGTCAGCATCCTTAACACAAGTCTGAACACTGCCGGCGGTATTGCATCCGAGTTCTTTAGCACATGCATCCATAGCTTCAAGTCTTACGTCAAAACAGTAAGCATCGGAAGCTTTGATCGCTCCACCCCTGATAAAACCGCCAAGAAGAGCCTTTCCCATATTGCCTGTACCGATTACAGCAAGTTTCATATATCCCACTCCTTTTATTATTTATAATACATGGGTAAAATCATACCATTGACCTTGACATAGTGCAAACCAACGATTAAACTATCATACGTTTTACAGGGGTATAGTTTAATGGTAAAACTGCGGTCTCCAAAACCGTTGATGTGGGTTCGATTCCTGCTACCCCTGCCAAATTTAAAACCGCCTTCGATTCGAAGGCGGTTTTCTTTTTATCCTGTATTGTTATCAGAATGTAATCAAGTTGCGGATGTTGCAGCTGTCGTCTCTGAAGCGGCAGTTGTAGATACAGGGATCGTGGTCTTGATCTTCTCAGGCTTCAGTGACTTGGCAGGTACTATCTCGAGCTTGATGTAGAGCTGTCCGCCGATGTTCTCCATAGCGAGTTTGAAAGCAATGTCGCCTCTGACGTAGAAAAGTCCTTCGGTGTTTGCTTCGTTTGCGGATGCCATGATCAGAGAAACGACTTCGTTGAAGGTCAGGTCAGGCATGAAATTACCGAGGATAGCTCCGAAATGGACCATCATCATCGTCATGTGCTTATCATCATAAGTGCAGTAAATGCACATCCTCGTAAGCTGTCCGTCGTTAACGCGCGTATTTGCCTCAACGAGTATGTGCTCGAGCTCTTCAGTAGCTGCAAGAGTCTTTACGAAAGGCTTGAACCTTGCCTCGATCCTCTTCTGCTCAGCCGCGTCTATCTCACCCTTGATGCTCCAGATCTCTTTTATCGACTCCTTGTCAACAGCCTTAAACTGAGGTGTGAGCGACGTATACTGAGCCTGCATCTTCTTGGAGATCTCTGACACTTCAAGTCTTGCATTGAATTCTTCAAGCGTATATCCGAACGAAGGAACGAGCAGCTTGGGAAGGACGTAATAAAGTACAGCTGCTATAATGATCGCAACAATGACAACTGCCATAACCGCAGGGATCGGATCCTTCTTTGCAGCAGGCTTGGAATCAGACTCTTCGTCTTCATCTTCGTCCTCATCTTTCTCTTCTTCGGAATCTTCATCAGATTCTTCCTCAGAATCCTCTTCGTCCTTTTCCTCTTCCGAATCTTCAGATGCCTCTGCATCAACGGTTTCTTCCGTTGATTCCTCTTTGGCTTCTTCCTTTTCAGACTCTTTCTTTTCTTCGGACTCTATATCTTCAGAAACGGTTTCAGCCGTTTCTTCAGCAGCTTCAGCTGCTTTAACTTCCTCATCCTTCACGGATCCGGAAACTTCTTTCTTGATCTTCTTGCCTTTTTTTGCTGACATGACACTTCCTCCATTTCAAACGTTGCTATTATAATGTAAAGCAGCAACTTGTAAAAGGGATATAATGTAACAAAATACTAGAAAGGGGTGACGGTTATGCCGCATGTTCTCATATCCGGAGGTTCCAGAGGTATCGGAAGAGCCGCAACGAATCTATTTGCCGAAAACGGCTGGTCCGTCACCTGCCTTTACCACACGAACGACCCTGAATTCCACGATGACATCTTCTCTATAAAATGCGACGTCTCAAACCCTGTCCAGGTAAGATCCGCAGTCCTCAGATCAGAAGCGCATTTCGGTCCCATCGACTGTCTCATTTCCAATGCGGGTATCTCCGTAAAAGGCCTTGCGCAGGACTTCGGAGAAAACGATTACAGACTTGTCATGGATACTAATTTCGGCGGACTCTTCAATCTCGCAAACGCTCTCATGCCCGGCATGATCTCAAGAAAGAGCGGCGTCATCATTGCCGTATCTTCAATGTGGGGACAGACCGGTGCTTCATGCGAAGCCCTTTATTCTGCGAGCAAAGGCGCGGTCGACGCTTACGTAAAATCTCTCGCAAAAGAACTCGGTCCTTCAGGAATACGCGTAAATGCCGTATCTCCGGGCGTCATTAACACAGACATGATGAAAGACTATTCTGACGAAGACAGAAAAGACCTCGCGTGTGAGACTCCTCTCGGAAGGCTGGGTACTCCTGAAGACGTTGCAAAAGCCATGTTTTTCCTTGCTTCAGATTCAGCTTCATTCATCACCGGACAGATCGTCGGAGTAAACGGCGGCTTCCTCATTTGATAATATCAATTGAAAACACATCAAAAATCTTCTAAAATGTCTGGAAAAGACAATTTTTGCAAGCTTTCTGACAACTGACGCAAATTAAGGAGAACTGTCATGCCAACGAACAACAGCTACTCAAAAATCACGCCCGAAATCGAAAACCTCGCGAAAATATGCGGTTCCAACAAGATAGACATTGACCTCTACACCGAATACGATGTAAAAAGAGGACTCAGAGACCTGAACGGAAAAGGCGTCCTCACAGGTCTTACGCGCATTTCCGAGATCAACGCGACAAAGACGGTAGACGGCAAGACCGTGCCCGCGGAAGGCGAACTCTTCTATCGCGGCATTAACGTTAAAGAACTTATAGCAGGCCAGCCCGAGGGAATGCACTGCGGCTTCGAAGAGGCCACGTACCTCCTCCTTTTCGGCAAGCTTCCGAACAAAAAAGAACTCGAGGATTTCATTGGCCTTCTGGCTGAATCAAGGTCAAAGATGCCGAAGAACTTCTTCCGTGACGTAATCATGCAGAAGCCTTCCACTGATCTCATGAACAACATCGCCCGTGCGGTGTTAAATCTCTATGCGTACGATCTGCAGCCGATGGACGTATCCCTTCCGAACGTCCTGCGCCAGTCTCTTGAGCTGATCTCCATCTTCCCCCAGATCGCGGTACACAGCTACGATGCAATGAAATACTACCTCGACAGGGATTCGCTCATCGTACACCGTCCTAAGCCGGGTCTCTCAGCTGCCGAGAATATCCTGTACATGCTCAGGTCAGACAATAAGTTCACTCCACTTGAAGCAAAGATCCTCGACGTTTCGCTGATCCTTCACGCAGAACACGGCGGAGGTAACAACTCCACCTTCACCACGCACGTCGTTACGAGTTCCGGCACTGACACTTATTCGTCAGTCGCAGCATCCCTTTGCTCACTCAAAGGACCCAAGCACGGCGGTGCAAACATCCAGGTCGTCAAGATGTTCAAGGAGATCAAGAAGAACGTTTCCGACTGGGAAGACGAAGACGAGATCTTGAGATACTTAGAGAAGATCCTTCACAAGGAAGCCTTCGACCGTTCCGGCGTTATCTACGGAATGGGCCACGCGGTCTATTCGATCTCCGACCCGAGAGCACAGATCTTCAAGGAATATGTCCGCCAGCTCTCTTCAGAGAAAGGCCGTTCAGCAGAATTCAGATTCTATGAAAAAGTCGAAAGACTCGCAGCAGAGCTCATTGCAGCCGAAAGACACATCTACAAAGGCGTTTCGGCGAATATCGACTTCTACAGCGGTTTCGTTTATTCAATGCTCGGACTTCCGACAGAGCTCTTCACTCCCCTTTTCGCGATAGCAAGGATCTCAGGATGGTCGGCTCACAGGCTTGAAGAACTTAACGGTCACGGAAAGATCATCCGTCCCGCTTACCGCTGCGTCCAGGAAAGACAGGAATTCGTCCCGCTCGATGACAGAAAGTAAGCATCAGACACAAAAAGTAAAGGCCCCGCGGTACTGACAACCGCAGGGCCTTTTTTTCTGGCTTTCTAATATTGATTAAGAAAAGACTTTCGGATAAACCTTATGCCTTCTCGTTGTCGTCTTCGATCTTTCCGAAAAGATTGAGTCTGAAGAGCATTGCTTCGTCATCGGGATCAGAGCAGGAGATCTTTGCATTGCAAACGATACCGCCCTCGATGAGCTTCATGATGCCTGTGATCTGGCTGAGCTTGCTCTTAAGGTTGAAGTGGTCACCTTCATCAGTAATAAGGTTTACGCTTCCCTTGCACTCGTCAAGTGCCTTCATCAGTGTAGCAACATCAATATTATCCAAATAAAAAGCTTTCATAAGAAATACCTCCTCTTATTATTGGTACTTTTTTGTTCTATCCTTGGTCCTTCCCTTGGACAGCCTTATGTTACTTTTCTTTCGGTTTCAACTCAATCGGTTTTATTTACAAATTGCACAACCGAAATATCTTGTTTTTGTGCAATTTGTCATAACCAGATTTCATCAGAAAAATGCTAGCAGACCTCAGAAGCCCTTGTTTTATTAGTATTTGATGGCTTCGATCAGTTCTTCGTTCTCGTCGTAGATGTAGTAGACGCCGTGGCTGTCATCATCACAGTCAGGAACCTTCTCAACACTTCCGACTTTCTTTCCCTTATACATATCGCCTTCCTTGGGAATGCCGTTGGCATTTGCAGTTCCGGCATCGGGAGCAGCGGTCGTTTCAGCAGCCGCCGTTGTCTGAGCCGCAGTTGCCGCGGTTGTTGCAGCCGTTGTATTTGCGGGCTTGTCTCCGCCGCATGCCGCAAGGCAGAATACTGACGCGGCAGCTGCTGCGATCAAAAGGGCTGTCAGTTTTTTATTCATATAATAGTTATCCTCCGATTAAAATTCGTATGAAGAGTACCATTCTTAACTTTTCAAATCAATACGAAAACGTGGCATTATCGGATGACGGTTCACAAGGCCTTAAGCCTGGGTAGATGCTCTTGCATCGTCAACCGCTTTCTCCAGGTAGACCGCTCTGACATAATCCACTACCCTGTTGACCCAAACGCTGTAGCCTTGAATGTTCAGATGCACATAGCCATCGCTCGAATAAGACTGGCTCAGATTTCCTTCCCCATCCTTAAGCGGAGTGCTTATATCAATATAAAAGACATTGTTCTGTGAATTTGCATACTCCATCATAAGATTGTTGAGTTCATTGATCTTGTCATTCGAAAGGCTTTCGCTGTTCTTCGTTCCGCGTCTCGGAGTAGTCGACTGGATGTAGATCACGACTCCCGGGTTTTCCTGGACGATGCCCTCGATGTACTTTTTGTATTTCTCGGCTACAGCCGAAGCATCAGCTCCCATAAGGTCGTTGGTTCCCATCATGATAAACGCACGTTTGGAGCCCGTTTTCTTTACAAGCTCTTTTGCCTGCAGCTGTTCACCATTGTATTTGAGCATGTATCCGTCGAGCTTGGACTTGTCGGAATTGAATGTATAACTGACTTTTGCAGCTACCAAAGGACCACCAAGATAATCTTTCCCCTTGGAATTGAAATACGTTGTAAGGCCTTCAGACGTTGAATTACCGATAAATACCGCTTTTGAGAAGAAATCGTCGACAGATATATCGGTCAGCTGGCCGCCCATAGCAGGATCGAAAAAATACGTAATCCCGTTGATCCTTATATAACCGGTCTTCTTCTCGCCTGTTGAAGGATCATGGCAATACACGGCATCGTTCTCATATCTCATGGGGTAAGAAGGACCGACTTCCGCATTATATTCAGCTGAAACCGTATTGGCATTGCCGGATTGGTCTGATCCGCTTGTTCCGGGTTCTTTATTTTCGCCATTCGGAACTGACTCCGCAGGAGCCTGCGACTCACTGGGCTGTGTTGTTTCGGAAACCGTAGTAATAACGGGCGACGTTTCAGTAACCGTGGGTTCTTCTTTCTTTGCTCCTCTGCAGGCACCAAGGCAGACAGCGGATGAGATCAAAGCTATGACCAATATCGTACGTTCCTTATTCATTTAAGGAATCCTCCATATGATTATTCTTTACGGAAGCTATGCAGCCTCAGTCGCCGCAGCCTGGGTCTTAGCAGCTTCAGTAGCTTTCTTCGCTTCAGCTGTGGCATTGTCCAAGTGTTGCTTCCTTACATATGAAACCACCGTATTGACCCAGACTTTGTAGCCCTTCATATTGAGGTGTACATAGCCGTCGCTGCAGTAGCTCTTTTTCATGTTTCCGTCGGTATCCTTAAGCGGAGTGCTGATGTCGATAAAGTAGACATTGCTCTTCGAACCGGCATAAGACTTCATAAGCTTGTTAAGTTCATTGATCTTATCGTTATTCAGGTTCTTGATGTTTTTGGTACCGCGCCTCGGGGTAGTCGACTGTATGTAGATGACGACTCCCGGATTCTCCTTCTGTATGCCCTCGATATACGATTTGTATTTTTTTGCTACAGAGGAAGCAGAAGTACCGACTAGATCGTTTGTGCCCATCATGATAAGGGCGTATTTTGAACCGGCTTTCTTGACCAGGGCCTTTGCCTGGAGCTGGCTTCCCTTATACTTGAGCATATATCCGTCGAGCTTCGCCTTATCCGAATTGAATGTGTAGCTGACCTTGGCAGCCACCAGCGGTCCGCCCAGATATTTCTTTCCCTTGGAATTGAAATACGTCGTAAGGCCTTCGGATGTGGAGTTGCCTATAAACACTGCCTTTGAAAAGAAGTCATTGACCTTGAAATCGGTAAGTCTGCCGTTCTTTGCAGGATCGAAATAATATGACAGTCCGTTGATCTTTATCCAGCCGGTCTTATTATCGCCTGACTTCGCGTCGTAGTAATACACCGCATTGTCCTCATACCTCAGAGCGCTGAAAGCTCCGGATGCGGCATTATTGTTTCCTGCATCACCGTCATCTTCTTTGACCATAGCGGCTTTTTCCTGCTGGCTTGCTATTCCAGATACATTTCCGGGAAGTCCGGAATCCTTGGGCACGAGAACTATCTGTATAGCCTGTACCTTCTTCGAATAGCCGACGGTACCGCTGACTTCGCCGTTCTTTGCCCAGTTAAGCCAGCCGTAAGTCTGCGTGAGAGTCCTGTAGCACACGTCATAGTGTTCCTTGACGTCTCCGGTCAGTTCGATCTTTATCGCTTCCAGGCGTCTGGATGCGGTGCCTGCCTGCTTTCCGTCAGCAACCCAGGACTTCCACTTGCTGCTGCCCTGGCATAAGACCTTATACCTGATCCCGCCTTCATATTCCTTACCGGAAAGCTTGATCTTGATCGTCTCGATCTTCTTGCCGCTTACGGGCGTTGTCATCTGCCCCTTGCTCTTCCAGCCGTTCTTGTTGCCGCAGGTCTTGTCGCCTGCCTCATAGTAAACGTGCATGCTGTCGGAAGATGCGTCACGCTTCAGTATCTCAACACGGCTTTGTATGCCGAGTCTGTCCGCAAGCACGCGGTCCCTGCCCGGAACGGCCGTAAATGTAACTATAAAAGCCGCAGCGATCACCGCTGCGGAACTTAATCTGTGTTTAAACCCCATAACATAAGACCTCTTACCCGAAATCTACGCTAATTCTATCACTCTGTTTTCCAAATCAACGCGATACCGCAAATATTCCCAAGTATGTTAACAAAATGAAATAAGGCAGCCCCAAAGGCTGCCAAAGATCAGGATTCTTTTAGGAAATGATCACTCTTCGTTTCTCGAGTAATCAGTATTGTTAAATGACTCGTAAAGATCAATGATCTCCTGCTTCATGGAGAGGAACGAATCGGCGAGTTCAGGATCAAAATGCTCACCCTTTTCAGTTTCGATTATCTTGAAGGCCTCTTCGTACGACATTGCCTTCTTGTAGTACCTCTGGCTGACCAGGGCGTCAAAAACATCAACGAGAGCCATTATCCTTGCTTCAAACGGAATGTGCTTGCCCTCAAGGCCGTCAGGATATCCGGTTCCGTTATATTTCTCGTGGTGATGATGAGCAACGTTGGAAGCGACTTTTACGAACTCCTTATCGTCAACGTCCGCAAGGACCTTTTTCACGATCTCAGCGCCTTTTTGGGCGTGAGTCTTCATCTCGTCGTATTCCCAAGGCTTAAGGCTTGATCTCTTCTTAAGGATCGCATCCGAAATGTTGATCTTTCCGAGGTCGTGCAGAGGCGCCGAATTAACAACGGCATCCCAGTAATTCTCGGACTTGTTATACTCGGGACATGTCCTGAGATACTCGACGAACAGGGCGCAGCATGCGGAAGTCCTGTTGATGTGGCCTCCCGTCGAGTTATCCCTTGATTCGATCATGGCAGCCATTCCGAGGATCGTGGAACTCTGTAAGGATTTAAGCTTCTTTGCCTGCTTGGCAGCTTCACGCTGGAGCCTCTCTCCCCTGAAGTTGAGCTGCTCGATCTTTGCCTGCTGGGCGGTGTCATCGACAAGTTCGACAAGATAACCCGCGATCCTGCTCCGGCTTCCGGAATGGATGAAACTAAGCTCGCAGTTAAGGTGCTTTCGCTCTTCAGGACTTCGGTCGTTTATGACGACGTCATCCTTGATGAATTTCTTCTTCGTATCTGTCCTGTCAGCATACATGCTCGTGTCATGGAGCCATTTGAGGATGCTCTTCAGAGCATAGTTCTCGGCTTTGAGCCTGGCGTCTATCGTTGCGGATGAAAGCTCGGGGAAGAACTTGTAAGCAGCCGTGTTGCAGCCGACGAAGTTGTAGTTCCTGTCAAATACCATGTAGGCATAGTTGTTGACTTCCTCTATCTTCTCCTGAACGCTCAATGAAACGTCATAGAGCGACATTCTGGTCGATGAGTAGTTGAGAGTTATCGAGCATGCCAGATAGAAGAAAGGAACCAGTTCATATCTGAGGTTGACTAACAGCTCGGTCACATAAACCACGAATACGAGGAACATCATGCCGACGAAGAGGATCATGGTCTTGAAAGACGCTTTTCTTCTGCCGATATAGGTCAGTATCGTAAAGAAGATCGAAAGCGTCATCTCAACGCCTAAGATAATGAACCTGACGTAATAGAAAGGTCCTGCGGTAACGATCAGTTTTGCAGGCGGACCGGGATCAAAAGCCGCTTCGGAATAGAAGAACGTGTACTTCTCGCTGATCATGATGGTCAGGAACACCAGTATGTTGAAAAAGGCCATCGTGAAAGTAAACCAGTCGGGAATCCTTGATTTACTGAAATCAGCGAGTTTCAGCATTACGATGAACGGAAGGAATATTCCGCCTATGTAACCGAGCGAATTGGCTATGAACGCCGTATCGGGAGAACGTGCTATCGAAAGGAAATAGTATCCAATGTTGCTTATGAGGAGACATACCGAGAGAAGTATCTCGAGAAGGTTGTTTCCGCGTGTTGAATAATAGACCAGCAAAGCCAGGCTAAACATACTCAAAACAACGATAATACCCAATAAGTTGGTATATATAGCAGCCATAACAACCCCGTGACAGTAAAACTATCTTTGTTAATTTTACCTCAAAATAAGAGATTATTGTGTATAAAATTGTGCTATTGTTTAAAATACTCATAAAAAATTAAAACGAAGGTGTTAATCATGCCGTCTGTAAAGGACAGATTTCTCTCAATGCTCATTAAAAGCAGCGATTATGTATCCGGCGAGGCTGCGAGCAAAGCGCTGGGAGTCTCACGCGCTGCAGTCAACTCAGCTGTAATGAGCCTGAGAAATGAAGGCTACGGGATCGATTCGGCCACAAACCGCGGCTACCTGCTGTCTTCAAGGCCAGACAGGATCGATCCGGGCACTCTCGGGGCAAGCCTTTCTCCCGAACGCATCGAGTCCGTAACAGTCCTTCCGGTCGTCGATTCCACCAACAACTATTGCAAGGATCTTGCGCGGAAAGGCGCACCGGAAGGCACTGTCGTCATATCTGAATCCCAGACCGGAGGCAAAGGCCGGCGCGGAAGGAGCTTTCTCTCCCCTCCGGGATGCGGGATCT
>JAILIB010000110.1 GCA_024695505.1 Saccharofermentans sp. | reverse complement strand
GTCTTTGCCCTGGTAAATGTTGTAGTTGATGATCGCTGAACCGTCAGCCAGGTAGCCCCTGTATGCGATAAGTTTGTTGTCTTTGGTCTTGGCAATGAAGAATTCGGAGATCTCGCTTCCTGCCTGGGTCAGGGTCTCGAGTACGATCCTTGAGGCCTTCTGAGTCTTGGGGTTGTATGTGAAGACAGAGAAGTTAACGTAGTTATCGCTGTAGGTGCTTCTTGAGAAAAAGAAGAGTTCGGGGACGCCGTCGCCGTTAAAATCATTGATCCCGCAGGATGAAGTGTTGAATGTATTTTCAAACCATTCGATGTCGTCTTTGTTGTTACTGAGGACCTTTTTGTATTCGCCGAAAGCAGAGATCCCTTTCGGTTCTGCCGTTCCTTCGGATTCGGACGGTTCAGTCTCCGAAGGCTCTGTTTCCGGGGGCCTTATTTCAGCCGGAGTCGGAGTGGGTTTGGGTTCCGCGGGCGTTGTTTCTGAAGGCTCTGTCTCCTTGGTAGGGTCAGGCTCTCCGGACAGGCCTGCGATCTCGTAGCCGACGAAGTCGAAGATATCCATAAGGTCTTCGTGGTTCTTTATCTTGTAGCCGTCCTTGGTCTTGATGAGCCTGAGGGTCATTTCGGTACTGGTCTTGTCGGCTTTATCGAGTTTTGCGCAGATGCCGTCGGGGCCGGAAAAAGTATCGTCTTCGAAGAGCTTCTTCCAGGCGGGGATCAGGAAGGTCACCTTGACCTTGACGATGTCTTCTTTTGATCCAGCGGAGGACACATCATATTTGACATCGATGTTGGAAGCTACTGCCTTGTAGCACTTGGCAGCATCGGCGGTGTAGGAGTCAAGATCCAGGATCTCATCATATTCCCTGTAGATGGAGGATCCCTTGTCGATCATGAGAATGCTCAGGAACTGGTCCGTTTTGAAATTGCGGACAGAGGCCATGAGCGATATAAGGGTGTCGTTTGGCGTTGAGGGGATCCCGTTTGTGATCCCGAGGCAGCCGGTGAGCTGAAGTGACAGTGCAAGTATCAAAAGGAACGATATCGCTTTGGTGTTCTTTAAACGCATGTTGTCTGTCTCCCTTATGCATGTTTAGACATTAGGATTTTACCACGATGAGATTATAATATAATCAGCTTTAACAAGGAGAAAGGTCGTCACACGGACGTTTATGGCGGAAACTGCGGATCCCAGGCAGGGAATACTTGAATCTGTCAGCAAGCACAGGGCTCAGATCATGGGCTTTGCCGCCATGTGGATATTTGTATTCCATGTCCGCAACGAAATACTCCTGTTCGATAATCTGCCGAAATGGAGCTTCCTGCCTTACGTGGGAAACGTTGACATCTATTTCGACAACATCGGCTTCAACGGAGTGGACATGTTCTTATTCCTGTCAGGCTGGGGACTGTACCATGCGATAAAGAAGCACAGACTTTTGGTTTTCTATAAGAGAAGATACAGGCGCCTTATCCTGCCGTTTATTGCAGCCAGTCTTATACCCGCGGTGTATTACAGATGGGACATCTTAAGGCTTGTCAAAGCTGTGACCGGATGGACCTTCCTTACAAAAGACGTGCTCGAACCCAAGTGGTTCGTTCCGGCGATAGCGCTCATGTATCTATTTTTTCCTCTTTATTATTGGCTTTTTGAGAAAGTACCGAACAAATACATTCTTACTGCCGCAGCTGTCGTGCTTTGGACTGCAGTTTCATTTGTCATCCCGCTGGTTACTTCCAGAACGGATATCAGCGGACCTGTCGGCAGGATCCCGGTCTTTATCATAGGAGTCCTTTTCGGCTGGCTCACTTTTAACGGCAAAGAATTGGGAAAAGCTTCATGGATCGTTATCCTGATCCTTTTGGTGCTTGGCTTTCAGGCAGAGTATTATGTCTGCTTTGAAAAGGCTGAACTGCTTAATCCGACCATTACCATCGGTCTGCCCGGAATGCTGATCGCGCCTTCCATGTGCTTTATTACAGGATATGTATTCATGTTGCTGGACCGTATCAGGATCATACAGAAAGCTTACGGCTTCCTGGGCCTGATGACGCTTGAATTCTATTGCGTTCAGGACATAATCATCTTCGTTAGAGATGAGATACGTTACTCGGGTGCGCAGTTTGAAAGGCATCTTTTTGTGCTGGTTGTCTTTGTCCTCTGTCTGGGCTTCGGCTATCTGCTCTATCTTGTGAATACTTTGATCCTGAAGAAGGCTGACGGAAAAGCCCTGTTCGAAGCGAAGGAGACAGGAAGCAAACCATGATCTACGTAAACGTCTTATTTCTTCTGATCTTTGCTTCGCTCTGTTTTGCCTTTGCTTTTTGCTTTTTCCGCAGAACTGACAAGAAGGGCCCTGATATCTCCGGGGAGTTAATGTCCGGAAAGGCCGTGAGGATGATCCTGGTCGCCCTGATCTGCTTTTTCGTATTTTTGAGGATCTTCAGGTTCGGGGACATTCCGGGCGGAGTGAATCAGGATGAAGCCATGGCAGCCGTTGACGCCAAAGCGCTGGCGGAATACGGTACTGACAGGTTCGGCACAAGGCTTCCTGCGCATTTCTATGCATGGGGTTACGGACAGATGAGCGTGCTGATGTCCTACTGCATGGTGCCGTTCATCAAGCTTTTCGGTTTCAGTTCAGTGACCATAAGGCTGCCCATCTTAATTGCCAGCATCATGGGACTCGGCGCCGTTTTCCTCATCGTAAAGAACCTTATCTCAACCGATGCCGCGCTTATCGCAACGCTTTTGGCATCAGTCAACCCGTGGCATTTCATGCAGAGCCGCTGGGCGCTTGACTGTAACATGTTCCCGCACATGTTCCTGATCGGCTTCATGCTCCTGGTCTTAGGGATCAGAAAAAAGCCGTTCATCTATCTTTCCATGGTCTTTTTCGCCCTGTGCATGTATTCATACGGCGTTTCCTTCTACATGGTCCCGTTGTTCCTTCTTGCGGCAGCAATCGCACTGGTCTGCCTGAAGGCGGTAAAGATACGCCATATCCTGATCTCTGCTTTTGTCTATTTTCTGCTGTCATTTCCGATATATCTTACGATGCTTATCAACGCGATGGGCCGGGATACAATATCCCTTCCGTTTGTGACAATGCAGTCTTTCAAGGACTGCATAAGAACGAAAGACATGCTGTTTTTCTCAAATGCTCCTTTAACGCAGCTGATATCAAATATCAGGTCGGAGATCGATGTTCTGGTGTTTCAGAACGGTACTGCATGGAATACTATCCCGGATTTCGGAACGGCCTATCTTTGCAGCATTCCGTTTGTCCTGCTGGGTTTCGGCATATGCGTTTATAAAGCTTTTAAAGATGAGAAGGCCGAAAAAAGGGCAATATATCTGCTCCTTGTGATCTATGCGGCATGTGCGGTCCTTGTAGGAATATTCATCAACCAGGTCAACATCAACAGGATTAACATCGTTCACTATGCAGGCATAGTATTCATGGCGGTAAGCATATATCACCTGATCTCCTGGAAGAAAAAGACAGCTTATGCGGTAAGTGCCGTTTACGGGCTGTTGTGCGTGCTCTTTTTTGCAACGTATTTCCTGATCTGGCCGGAACCGATCGGAAGGATCTTCTATACTGATTTTCTGCAGTCACTCGACTATGCTAAGACCTTGGATTTTGACAAGTGCTATATCTCTCCGGACACGCAGTTCACCGGAACTGAGGATGTAAGCGAGATCCTTACTTTATACGAATACAGGATAGATGCGCTGTATTTCCAGGGAAAGACGGACAGCTTTGACGGCAAGGACATCTCTTACAAGGACAGGTTTGTTTACTCAAATCCTACGGAAAAGAAGCCTGAACCTGATGGCAAAGTGGTCTATATAGTCAGGAGCAA
>JAILIB010000067.1 GCA_024695505.1 Saccharofermentans sp. | reverse complement strand
CCCAGATGAGAACCGTCGCCCAAAAGATCGATGAAAGGCTTGGTGTCATCAGGCGGAGTGATGACCAGTATATCCTTTATTCCCGAATTCATGAGGACCGACATCGGATAATAGATCATCGGCTTGTCGTATACGGGAAGCAGTGGTTTGCATACGGGTTTCGTTACAGGATAAAGACGGGTGCCTTTTCCGGCAGCAAGGATAATGCCTTTCATATGAAGAACTCCTTAAGACAATGATTTACCGCTTATTTATATAATCAGTGTTATTTTACAAGTATAGCATAAGAACAGCCCCCCTTAAAGGAGGGCTGCTCTGGAGCGGGTTACGAGGCTCGAACTCGCGACATTCAGCTTGGGAAGCTGACACTCTACCAACTGAGTTAAACCCGCTTAAAAGTGCAAAAACACTATATCAGACAACAGTTGCAAAATCAAACGCGGGCGCCATCGTGACGCGCGGATCATCTGCGAAGGAAACGAAATTGTCAGATAGTTCGTGCCTGAATCCGTCCTTTTCATACGGAAGCCAGAACTGCGTTTCAGAGAAGTTTGCCCAGATCAGAAAGTAGGCACATCTCTTGCCGCCGTCGCACCCGTAGATCGCCGTGAGCATATCCGTAAACCAGTTCGTGTTAACGTTCCCTGACGGAGCAAGGCCTTCGAAATAACCTTCAGGCGTTTCAAGAGCCCTGTATCCTGTCTCGGTAAGCGCTACTGACTTCTCGTGAAGTCTCGCGCACTGCCCGATGATGTCAAGCGACGTCTGAAGCCTCTTGAAATATCCGTCGCCTGCATGCGGACTGTCGTGATAGTAATCAAGGCCCAGGATATCGACGTAGTCGTCACCGGGATATCTTTCAAAATACTCTTCGCCTGATTCGACGGGTCCGTTCGGTGAATATGCGACTGCAAGATTCCTGATGCCTTTCACGTGCGTCAGATAGTCGATCGTATAACGGAAGAGCTTAACGTAATCCACATCGTCAAGGTACTTTCTTCCCCACCAGAACCAGTCGCCGTTATCCTCATGGAAAGGACGGAAGATCATGGGGATGGGGTCACCTTCGAGGTCGACGCACTTGTCCGCAAACTCGGCGATGAGATCGAGATAGCGGAGGTATTTTCCGTTCAGATCACCGCCTTCCATTATCCTTCGTGCGCAGTCACCGTCAGTGTTGTTCGGAGAGAAATCATAGAACTCCTCACCGCCCAGAGTAAAGTTCGGCATGTGAGATGAGAGCGTGACTATGCAGCCCTGCTTGTGAAGGTTCTTAACGGTCTTTATGAGATCGTTCATCCTGCCTTCATATCCGAGAAAGCTCAATGTATCCACGCCGACTACCGCAGGATGTTTTCCGCAGAGATTCCTGCAGTCGGATTCGGTGCCGTCGTTTGTGCTGATGGTCACGCCGATATGCCCGGCATTCTGCTGTCCGAACATGATCTTGTCCGAGTATGTATATCTTTTTAGAAGCTCAAGCAGTTCAAGCAGCTTGGGCGATCTTTCGCAATTAAATCCGCTTTCCATTTTATTCGCCTTACTTGTTTCCGTTATATCCCGCAGGACCGTATTTCTTGCCTTCAGGCTTTCTGCTCTTGCGCGTAAAATCGCCGAACGGATCGTTGATATCGGAGATGTCTCCTCCGAGTTTCTGGATCGCAGACATCATTTCATAGAAGAGATCCCTGTCTATGGTATCCTGGTGCCTGTTGATGTAGTTCTTCATCAAAGGGACCGCTCTGTCATCGCCGTATTCGGCAAGGCAGATAACGGCATAGATCTTGTTCGTCATTGCGCGGAAGGCATGTCTCAGAGTCTGGTAGATCTCTTCAGAAGGATTAGCCATTCCTATCTCTGCGAGCATAATGACGATATCTTCGGAAGGACCTTCAAGTCCGTCTTCAAGGTTTTCCTCGATAATGTTCATCAGGATCGGCACGGATACTTCTGCTGCGCCTACAACGTAATCCTTGATGGATTCCGCAACGAATTCCTTCGTCTGGTGATAGCTCATGAAACGGTCAAGGACCGCCTGCACAAAGCAGAATTCCTTCATCTCGATGAGAACGTCAAGGCATGCCTTAACCTTCTGATACTCGATCTCGAAAAGCTTGTCCTGATCGTCTAATTCTTCCTCGGTCCAGGCGGAATCGCCGATCACGGTGCTGCAGTAATCCCTTACGCTTTCCCTGTCTTCAGAAGCAATGCTGGCAATAAGCGAGGCAGGGACTCCGCAGTCGAGGGTAACGGCGCTGTATTCGAGCGCTTCCTCTTTTTCTTCGAGGGTCATTGAGTCAAAGTATTCTCTGAGAGACTTGCCGCCAAGCTTCTCGTCAGGTTCGCTCTCAAGCGTCTGCTTGGCCTTCTCCGTCTCTTCGCGTGCTACGTCCTGGATGTATTCCTCAAACGATGCTGCATCGCTGCCCTCGGGCACCTGGCCGATCTTGTCGCCATATTCGTCGAGCTTCTGCTCAAGGATGAGTGCTCCGATCTCGTCGTATCTCTTAAGGATATCCTTAATCTCTTCAGTCATGTAACTTCCTCTTTCAACGCTTCTTTGAGAAGTTTATTCTATCGAAAATCCGTCCTGCGGGCAATAAAAAAGCACCGCAAATTTGCGGTGCTTTCTGTGGAGGTACCACCCAGATTTGAACTGGGGATCAGGGTTTTGCAGACCCACGCCTTACCACTTGGCTATGGTACCGTTGGTGACCCGTACGAGAGTCGAACTCGTCACTCCACCGTGAAAGGGTGATGTCTTAGCCGATTG
>JAILIB010000145.1 GCA_024695505.1 Saccharofermentans sp. | reverse complement strand
TTCACAATTCAATTAAGTCTCGAATAATAAACCTTAAAGAATGTGTTACGAAATCATTTCCTTGACCGATTTTATCAATATTTCCCTCTTATTTGATATTTCGCCTGCCAGATATCTCTCAAAAAGCCGGTTCAGGATCTTACCCACTTCGGGTCCCTCGGGGCAGCCCAACGAAATGACGTCGCTGCCGCTTATCTCGAGGTCTTTTACGGCAAAAACGGCACCGCTCTCCATAAGTCCGTCCGCTATCTCCGACATGTATTCAAGCCTTCTGATCCTTTTCCTGCCGAGCTCAGAATGAGCCATTATGTCCGCTCTCTGAAGGATCTTCAGCTTTCCGTAAAGTTCAGGCCCCAGTTCACAGAGAAATCTGTGGACCGCTGACTTGTCCTGCGGGGTGAAAATATCGTGGAACGCCACGAGCTTACACACGTCCCGGGTAAAGGCAGCAGGATATTTCAGCTCCGTAAGGACCCGCCCGGCTATACGCCGGCTAGCTTCAGGGTGGCCTTTCATATGTCCCATACCATTCAGATCGAGTTTGAAACATTCGGGCTTGCCCAGATCGTGAAGGAGGGCCGACATGGCCAGGATCAGATCCCTGGACGGCTGAGAGCCCTCTTTTTCCTCCAAAGGGATTCCTTCAAGAACATCAAGCGTATGCTCGAGGCAGTCCCTGTCATGGAACTGTGAATGCTGGTCAAAGCCGTGGCAGAGAGCTATCTCCGGAATTATCACGCTCAGAATCTTCCAGCAGCGCCTTATCACTCCCGGGGCATCTTTTCCGCATATTATCCCGCTGAGCTCCGCCGCTATCCTTTCAGATGAGATCTTCCTTAACTCATCTGCGCACTTTTCCATTGCCGCGAAAGTCCCGTCTTCTATCCGGAACCCGAAGCGCGACGCAAACCTCATGGCGCGGAGGATCCGCAAAGCGTCTTCACCGAAGCGTTCTTCAGGATCTCCGACGGTCCTTATGAGGCCTGCTTCAAGATCGCTGATACCTCCGGTGATGTCCCTGACAGTCCCGTCTTTGTCCATGTAGAGCGAATTTACGGTGAAGTCCCTGCGCCTGACGTCTTCTTCAATGCTCCCCGCGAAGGTAACCGAATCAGGACGCCTCAGGTCGGAATATTTACCGTCAACACGGAATGTCGTGATCTCTATGTTACCGTCTTCGAGGACCGCGGTCACCGTTCCGTGAGCGCTGGCATTATCCAGATATCTTATCCCACTGCCGGCGAGAATTGCGGCCGTTACATCGGGCGAACATGACGATGAAATGTCAAAATCATGGGGAACAAGCCCGAGAAGCATGTCCCTGACCGCTCCTCCGGCTATATAGGCCTCGTGCCCCGAAGCCTCAAAAAGGCCCAGGATCATTGACACTGAGGCAGGTATCGGAAACTTGTCCGTTCTTCTTTCAGATGCCTCAAAAACCATGCGCTAATTATATCAAATCGTAATATTTAATAATTCTGCGTATGCTTATAATTTAAATGTATTTTACTTTTAGGGGGGGCTCTATGTATCTTACCAAGGAACCTGCCGGCATCGAGTCGGTCGTATTTGAAGAAAACCTTCTCAGGATAAAATGCGGATGCCGGACGTTTGAGCGCGGCATCTCTTCCAGCCAGAAAAGATATATCCCGGTTCCGGGCAAGATGACCATCGAACTGTTTTCTCCTGCAAATAACGTTATTTCCGTCAGGATAAGGAATCACAACATAACCCCGAGAGCCAAGCGTTCCACTTTGTTTGACATCCGTCCCGCAAATACAGGAACCGTCGAGTACACGGACACGGAGATAATCTTCAAGTCCGAAAACCTTGAAGCGAGGATTCCCAAGAACGGCAATTTCAACATCAGGTTCTTCTTCCGCGGTTCGCTCCTCACTTACAGCAATCCGGACGAAGGCATCACATACAGAACAGATGCAGGAGCAGGAAGCGGTTACAGGGTCGATGCCTCATCATCCGTGATCGGTGCATCGATGACCATGTTCCACAACGAAAAGATCTTCGGCCTGGGCGGAGCTGCCGGTTCTATTATCAAGAACAGTTCATCTGTCAGGACCAGCCGTTGCGGAAGACTGACCGGCACGGAAGCGATCCCTTTCTACATTTCGTCTTCAGGGTACGGCCTGATGGTCAACACGGCCGGAAGCACCGAATTCAAGATCGGAACGGACGGGCTGTCGACTTCATTTTCCAACAGCAGCGAAACTCTTGAATATGAGTTCATGGCGGGTGATGACATGAGCGCGATCTTCGGATCTTATGCCCGGATCACCGGTCTTTCAAATCCCGTTTCCGAAACCTGCGCGTCAGGTGCGCCGCTGATCCTTGACGGAAGCTTCCGTTCAACGGCCGAATCAGTCGTAAACGTGGTCGCCAAAGCAAAGGATGCGGGACTTCACATAAGCGAAGTCTGGCTCGGCAACACCTGGCACCCGCAGTCTGATCCGTTCGGATTTGACTGGGACAGGACAAGGTTCCCTGATCCCGAGCAGTTTGCACGTGCGCTGCGCGAATACGGCACTCTCCTTTGCTTATCGGTAAATCCCTACATCTCCGAGAATTCACCACAATACTATGATGTCCTCGATGCGGGATATCTGCTGTCCGACAAGAACGGCAACGCGGTCCTTTGCGACACGCCTTCGGGCAGCGTCGGCATCATCGACCTCAGGAATCCGCAGGCCCGCAGCTGGCTGCTCAACGCTCTCGACATGATCTTCAAATACGGGTGTGACAGATTTGAAGCTGACTATTGCGGAACATACAGCGATATCTTCGCAGAGGCGATCGGAGAACAGGGTGAATCTTATATGGATGCGTTTGCAGAAATACTCAATTCCGCCGTGGCAGACACCGTCATCAGGACAAGAGGACGTTTCGGAAGCTTCATCATCGCGGATTCGATAAGCTCGGGCGACAGAAGGACCCTGTTCCGCAACATCACTCCGAACGGTGTTCCCGGATTCCCCGCGCTCGCTGCAGCACTCCGCAACTCGATCTCTTACGGCATGTCAGGTCTCACTTCGGTCAACATTGACGTTCCCGACATCGCTTCAACCGACCCCCTGCTCTTTACACGCTGGCTTCAGTTTGCCGCGTTTGCACCGCATTTCAGGCTCCGCTGCACCAATTCAATAGCAGGCGGCGACGCATCCGCTTTTTCACAGCTCAAGATGCTTACCGACATCAGGACGGGCCTTGCCCCCTATCTTTACTCAACGATCTGCGAAGGCGTCAAATACGGTATCCCCGCGATGCGCGCTATGGTGATGGAATTCCCGAACGATCTGGCGGCAATGGGAGCAGAGAACCAGTACATGCTCGGTTCCTCTCTGATGGTCGCCCCCGTACTCACCAGAAACGGACAGGTTGCGGTCTATGTTCCGGCCGGGATCTGGACTGATTTCATGACGAGGGAAAAGATCCGCGGACCCAAATATCTGGTAAGAAACGTCGATCTGGACACGATCCCCGTTTTCGTCCGTCCAAACTCGATCCTCGTTACGAGGAGTTCTGATTCCCATCACGAGACGGGGATCCTGGACGGCCTGACATTTACCTGCTTCGAACTCGCGCCCGGATCTGTCACCGCTTGTGAGGTCTTCGGTGAAGACGGAAACACTTCAGGCGTTATCAAGATTACGACCGGTAACAACAGGATAACCGTTCACACGGAAGGTTTCGGCCGCAACAAGAGACTCGTACTTTCGGACATCGTCAATGTTGTAAGCGTATCCGAATCAATGCCTGAACAGACGCAGTTCGGCACGATGATCGAATTCTCGGGAAACGAACTGATTATAGGCTTAGGCTGATAAGCTGCCCTTATCCAGGAAATTCACTATATCGCGGAAATACTCTTCGCGTACCGGTTCATGCTGTACCTCATGACGGCACGTTGCGTAGCACTTTGCCAGGACTCCCCGTCCGTGCTGCTTCATCTTGATGATCACTTTCCCGACGCCCCCGGCATAATCTCCGATAGGGTCTTCGTCTCCGTACGTGAACAGGCACGGAGCATCAGACAGGTTCCGGTAAGCCTTGGAACTCTGAATAAAGCCGAGGATCTTAAAAAGTACGCTGTAACCTTCAACGGTAAACGAGAATCCGCACATCGGATCTTCAATGTATGTCTGAACCTCTTCAGGTATGGTCGACAGCCAGTCAAATTCCGTAACAGGCTCTTTTATCCTTTTGCAGTTTCCGGCAAAAGCAAGAAAATCTATAAACTTGCTTGTCTTTTTCGCACGGCCGAACAGGCACCCGAGGGAGGTCAGAAAGATGCCAAATCCGACTGCCGGATTCGGGCCTGCCGTGGAAGCAAAGACATACTTTGAATATTCGCCTGAAAATTCCGGCATCGAATAAACGGTGCGCACCACAAACGATCCCATCGAATGGCCGTAAAGATAGTACGGAATGTCCTCACCGAATCTCACGCGGGCGAGCCTTCTCATTTCCATTACGTCCCTGATCAGGTCAGATGCGGCTGTTTTGCCTTTTCCGAAATACCCCTTCGGATACCCGAGGCCTTTGTTTAATTCATAGGTATCCCCGTGACCGGGCATGTCTATGCCGCAAACGTGGAATCCTTCGGAATTGAAGAAGGCGATCATTTCCTCATAGCGTGCCAGATATTCCGCCATGCCGTGGCAGATCTGTATCACGCCCTTTATATTCTCTGCGGATGAAGGATAGTAGCGGCCCGCGATCTTCGCGCCGTTCCCGTTTGCCGCGTCAAAAACAACTCTCTCGAAATCCAGAACTGACATAAAAGCCCCTTTCGCCGATGTCTAATTTTATCATCTCAAAGACGGCTTTTAAAATTCCACCGAAAATCTTTATTGTTATAGAGAATTAAAATATATAATAGATGTCAATAAGCCCCCGAAGGAGGACTGACACATGTTTGAGATCGTAGCCAAAAAGCAGCTCGGAACCAACGTCTGGTATATGGAAGTCGTTGCGCCGCTCGTCGCCGGAAAAGCGATGCCCGGCCAGTTTCTGATCGTCCGCGCAGATGATGAAGGTGAACGTATCCCCCTTACCGTCTGCGATTACGACCGTGAAAAAGGTCTTGTTACGATCGTCTTCGCAACTGTAGGCGCAGAGACCGAGCGCATGTCCCGTCTCAATGTCGGTGACCGCTTTGCAGACGTCGTCGGTCCTTTGGGCAGGCCCTCCGATCTCACGGAAACTCCCATCGAAGAACTCAAAAAGAAAAAGATCCTCTTCATCGCAGGCGGCGTTGGCACCGCTCCTGTCTATAACCAGCTCAAATGGCTCCATGACAACGGCGTTGAGGTCGACTGCATCCAGGGCGCAAGGACCAAGGATCTTCTCATCCTTGAAGACGAGATGAGATCCGTCACCAAAAATCTTTACTTCGCTACCGATGACGGTTCTTACGGCATCCACGGAAATGTCTGTGTCGCCCTCCAGCAGCTCTGGGATGAGGGCATCCGCTATGATCACTGCGTCGTTATCGGACCGGTCATCATGATGAAGTTCGCCTGCCAGCTCACCAAGAAGCTCGGCATCCCCACTGTCATTTCAATGAACACCATAATGGTCGACGGCACCGGAATGTGCGGCGCCTGCAGACTTCTGGTCGGCGGTCAGGTAAAGTTCGCCTGTGTTGACGGTCCCGAGTTTGACGGCTGGGAAGTCGATTTCGACCAGGCCATGCAGCGCTCACGTCTTTACAAGACGGAAGAAGGAAAACTGATGCTGAAGCTCAAGGAAGGCGACACGCACCACGGCGGCTGCGGCGTCTGCTCCTGATTCGAAGACCGGCAAAGGAGAATAGATATGGAAGTAGATGTATTAAAGAAAGTACCGGTTTCCGAGCAGGATCCTATGGTCCGTGCAACCAACTTTGATGAGGTTAATCTCGGCTATACAAAAGAAGAGGCCGTTTTGGAAGCTTCCCGCTGCCTTAACTGCAAGAACGCTCGCTGCATCAGCGGATGTCCTGTTAACATCAACATTCCTGCGTTCATCGCAAGGGTAAAAGAAGGCGATGTGGCAGGCGCTTACGATGTTATATCGCAGTCTTCCTCACTGCCAGCTGTCTGCGGACGTGTCTGCCCCCAGGAAACACAGTGCGAGGCTCAGTGCATCAGAGGTATCAAGGGAGAGGCAGTCTCCATCGGCCGCCTTGAAAGATTCGTCGCTGACACTGCAAAGGAAATGGGCATCAAGCCCCAGCTTCCCGCTGACATGGTCAAAAAGGGAAAGAAAGTCGCCATCATTGGCGCCGGCCCCTCAGGTCTTACCTGCGCAGGCGATCTCGCAAAGCTCGGCTATGACGTCACCATCTTCGAGGCCCTTCACAAGGCAGGCGGCGTTCTTGTCTACGGCATCCCCGAGTTCCGTCTCCCCAAGGAGAAGGTCGTTGCCAAGGAAGTCGAGAACATCAAGGCTTTGGGCGTTAACATCGTAACCGACGCCGTCATCGGGCGCTCGCTGACCATCGATGATCTGTTCGAAAAGGAAGGTTTCTCTGCCGTATTCGTGGGATCGGGCGCAGGTCTTCCCCG
>JAILIB010000056.1 GCA_024695505.1 Saccharofermentans sp. | reverse complement strand
GACAGCTATAACATCGGACCTGATGAAGGTGACTGCGTTACCACGGGAATGCTGGTTGACCTGTTCTGCAGCAAGTGGAATGAGATTGCTAAAGCAAACGGACTTGCGGAAGCATCCTGGGTAAACAAGTCAGACGGAGGCCCTCACGAGGCCGGCTTCCTGAAATTGGACAGTTCAAAGATCAAAGCCGAACTGAACATCTTCAACAGATGGCACATTGACACCGAGATGGATAAGGTCGTTGAATGGACCGCCGCATATCTGACGGGAAGAGACGTTAGGGAGGTAATGAAAGGGCAGATCAGGGAGTATTTGGATTTTAAACCTTCCTGAAGAGGTCAAATTCAAAACGCACTTAGTGCATTCAGATCCGTTTTACCCACTCGATCATCTGCGTTACGCCTTCTGTTGCCGAGACTTTCGGCGTCCAGCCGATCTTTTTTGAGATCTTGCCGATGTCAGCCACAAAAACCTTTTGATCACTTTGACGCGGTGCTATCATGCGGTATTCCATTTTGATACCAAGCATGTTTTCCAGCATTGAGAACAATTCCAACAGGGAAAGTGAGTTTTCAATGGTACCGCCGATGTTATAAGCTTCTCCGCAAACTTCATCTGTTTTTTCAAGTGCAGAATAATACAGGTTGATCATGTCCTTTGCCTGAAGCAGATCTCTTACCTGCTTACCGTTGCCGGAAATGGTGAATGGCTCCGTGTTGGGATCTTGATATTTCTCGATGGCTTTTTGAACAAACCAGCCGACCCATCCCTGATCATATGTGGCAAACTGCCTGCTGCCGTACATGGATGAATGCCTGAATACCGTTGCTTTTATACCAAAGATCCTTGCGTAATCAAGCATATATTGATCTGCAGCTCCTTTAGAGCAGCCGTAAGGAGAGCGGAAGTCAAGATTAACACTTTCATCAAATCCGTTCGGATACTCTTCGCAAACATAACGGGTCTCTGTTTCGTTATATGTATACTGTTCCAGATCGCCATATACTTTATTGGTGGATGAATAGAATATGGCTGTCTGGGGACTGTATTTCCTAATGGAATCAAGAACGTTTACGGTTCCCAAAGTATTGATCTCAAAATCCCTGTACGGATTCTCTATGGATTTTGTCATGGTAACCTGACCGGCAAGATGAAAAACAGCATCAAACTGACCGTTTTTGATAACATTCTCCACGTCGTTCTTGTTGCGGGTATCTCCATGAATGAACTCGAATTCACCAAGAGTCTTCAGCCAAGCTAAATTGTCCGTGGAGCCTACCCTCGAAAGGTTATCAAAAACGGTGATCTGATGACCGTTTTCAATTCCGTAAGAAGCCAGATTGCTCCCCAAAAATCCACATCCGCCGTTGATCAGTATTTTCATGTCATTCCTCCCGCATTTTCTCGATCATATCTGCGATCCCTTTTTTCCATGGTGTCGGATTCCAATCACCCAGGGACTTTAAGAAACTCGTATCTGCAACACAGTCCGGCTCGTCAGCTCTCATCGGATATGCTCCTTTGTTAATATTAGCAGAACTACCGGTCATTTCTTTGATGTAATCCAAAAGTTCGGAAATCGTAGGCGCTTCTCCCGTTCCGACGGGTATCTCATAATACCCTTTTAAATCAGAGTCGAGAACCAGGAAAACTGCTTTTACGATATCTTCCACAAATATGATATCTCTTTTTTGCGTTCCCACGGATGTGTCAACGTCTTTGCCCTTAAGAAGAGAGTCGATGACGGACGGAATAAACCGGTCCCTGGGTTCATCCGGTCCGTAAAACATCTCAAGTTTCAAGTTGTAAAAACTGACGCCATGCTTGTTGTGATAAAACCTTCCGAATTCACTGAACATTTTCTTTGAGAAGCTGTACATGTTGAATTCATCAGGAAGACCCGTTCCGATCGTCATGAAACGGCGGATTCCATATTCGGTAATTTTATTCAGCACTTTTAAAGGAAACTCAATGTTCGCCTCAAGCACATCCCCGTAAAGAACGCTTTGACGGCCGTAGTTACAGGCAACATTGATAACACAATCGATGCTGTTTTGCTCAAAAAGAATTCCTGACTCGACGATATCTGTCCCAACCCAGTTTATCCGGTCATTCAAGTCATTTAACCGGTTCAGATCGGAGTTTTCCCTTTTTGTGCAGATTACGGCATTTCCTTTTGAAAGAAGCATTCTCACAATCTTGCTTCCCAGAAAACCGTTTCCGCCGAGAATTAAGTAATTCATCATTTTCTCCTTGTTATTGTGTCATAGATGGAAACCAAAAACATATTCACATAATAAACCGGCTTGAGAAAGAACATCGGTCCCTTTGCAAATAAGCGTATCTTACCTGTTTTTCTTGTGACCCGGCGCAGTTTCCCGTTACGGATCAGCTCTTCATACTTCTCCGAATCCAGATCACCCTTTTTCCTTGCACGATAACAGTACCTGACGGAGTCGAGAAAAAGGACCTTCCATACCTCAAACGGTATGTTGTTCTTATTCTCATATTCTTCGGGCAGATTATCTATAAGTTCAAGCAGATCATCTACCCAGCAGCGGTAAAACCACCTGGCCCATGACTGGACCTTTTTGCCCGGCAGGATCTCGTTCACTTTTGCATTTACGAACAATGCCTTGTAATCTTTCAACGCATATACATGATAAAAGTATCCCAACCATCCGAAAGCGTAATTATCCTTAAAATGCTTATCCATTTCGGCTTTGTAGGAAGGATCGGCCTTTAGCCGTTCAAACATGGAAAGCCGATAAACGGATAAACCAATGCAAGTACCGGAAACGAAGAAATCGTGAATCATCTCGCTGCGGTCTGTATATATCTTTCCGCCATTCTCCCTGTTGTTAACGATTGCCAATGCCGCATAATCGATCTCATCGTTATGAATATGTGAAAACAACAATTCATCCAGCTCGTCAAAATCATGATATCTGGAGTCACCGCTTACCCAAAGGAATTTGGCACTGCTCTGTAATATGGGATACATGGGCTTATATCCGATTATCGTTGAGGAATCAATTCTGACGTAATTGACTTTGACTGATCTGGATTCATTAAACAGTTCTATGTAATTACGGGTATCCTCGTTAGTACTGCTGTCATAAACGGATATGGCGATATTCCGTTTTAAAGCAGGTTCATAACAATGCGAAAGCCATTCTTTCACGTATTCGGGCCGGTTATATGTAGCAAGCGCTATTTCAAATTCTGAATCATCAAAAACAATCATGCCTGATTATGGACCTTTTTCTTCATGCGTATCAGTAATTCGATCAGGAGTTCATTCTTACCGATAAGTAGAATTGTAAAATATACTATTGCAGATGTCATTATGCTTAAGGCAGTTCTTAACCATAAATCCGGAATGTTTTGAAAAAGCAGACAAGTGAGCACTATACCTATGCAGCCTGTCACAGGAGTCAGAAAGACCTTCAGCTTTCTTTCGACGCGGATCTTTTTGTCCCAGAACGGAAGCAGAAGCACCAGAATCAGGAAAGCGCAAAATGAAGTTGTTCCGGCCGCGGCTTTTGCTCCAAACCGGGGAATGAAAACATAATTAGTTACAACATTAACCACGGCTGTAATACAGCATACGATCATAAACACTTTTTCCTTTTTTGCCGGAAGCAATACTGCGTTTCCAATAAAACCTCCGCCAAAAACGGTAAACACGAATCCGATCATCAGTATCTTCAGCACCGGTACCGATTCAACATAGTCATTTCCTGCCGCAATGAGGATTATTTCTTTTGACATCATAAAGCATCCAACTGCACAGGGTAAACCAAGCAAAGCATTAAAGGCCAGGACCTTGCGAAGCAGTTTGCTGATCTCATCATATTTCTTTTCCAGGAAATAATTTGTAAGTCTTGGCAAAACGACCCACATCAATGAGGTTACGACTTGAAGTACTATTGCATAAAGCTTGTTTGCCGTGCTGTATATGCCGACCTCCCAATCACCTATTTGAAGACCGAGCATTAACACATCAACGTTTGTGAAAATCGTTTGGGCCAGGATCATGACGAATAGCAGGATAATGGGCACCAAGTGTTTCTTCAGATCGATCTTGAAAGTGAAAGATGTTTTGCAGATTCTTGCTCTGTAAAAAATATTGACGATGTTTGCACCGCTTGATGCAGCGAGCGAAATAACGACATATTTCAAATAATCATTCGGTTCTTTAACGAATACAAACATCAGCACGATCGCGATGACTTGAAATGACACCGTGGCCATTGTAATAAAGCCAAAATCCTCTGTTGCCGAATTTATCCAGTCTGCACCGAGCGTGGTGGCCAATATGGCAAAGCTCTGAATGATAATTATCAGTCTGTAATTATCAAGCCTCCTGAATAACAGCAACACGATCGCCAATGCAAGATATGCGATGAATGTCGTGATAAGGTTTATACTGAAAATCTGGCTGGATGTGTTATTCAATTTGTTCTTGTCATTCTTGACAGCAGCACATTCTCTTATCGCGTGTGTGGTAATACCGAGTGTGGCGATCAACGTGAAATAACTGATTACTGAAAGGCCAAAGTGGATCTTACCGACGTTGTCAGGCAATAACACCCTGGAAATATAGGGAAATGTGATCAAAGGAAAAACAATACTTGATACTGTTTTTACAATATTGTATATAGCATTTTTCTTGATACTATTCTGCATTTATCATTTAACCCTTTTCATCCTGCAACGCATGTTTTATCGCGTTCAGATAACCGTATCCGTATTTTTCGTCAGGTTCAAGGTATCCGCCTTCTGCCCATTCATTCCATGCGAACACAAAGATCATGTCTTTTTTGTACTCGGTCTTTGTCTTTTGGATCAGTTGTTTAAAGTATTTTTGGAATTTTGAAGGATCGGATCCGTCAATGACGTAACCTTTATTCTTATATCTCGGCGTATTGTCCCATCCCACGAAAGCGCCCGGAAGGACCCTTTCGTCCAACGGCTTATGCTGTAAGATGTTCTGCCAGAGCTTATCGTAACTGAGTCTCCGAAGGCCCTTAACCTTGGGCGTTGCAATCTTGAGCCGTTCTCTGAAGAATCGGATAACGGCATCTTCCATCCGGTTTATTCTTCTCCTGGCAGATGAAATGCAGCTATAGTCGGAATAACACGGCTGATATTCGATCCTGTATGCAAATCTCGGATTGTTTCCGCCGTTAAGAAGGAACTCAAATTGCTGGGAAATAAAGCAGATCCCGTCAAAACCTTCTTCTTTTGCACGTCTGTCTAGATAATCCAGCATTTCGTTCAGGCAAGGGATCCTTTCCGGCCTGTAGATTACAAACAGCGGTTTATTGGATCTCTTGATATAACGGTTGTCATTAAAGAACTGCAGCAGATATTGAAAGTGCAGCTCCCATTTTTCTTCATTTCCATAGCCCTGCAGCATCAAGACCTTGGGCTTTCCGTCATTGGTTGCCCATGCATTTGTCCAGCTCTCGTTTGCCCAGCAAAAGAAATACGGGAAATCGATCTCTTTGTGTTCAAGCAGCTGTTCCATGGGTTTTTGAAGCAGCTGTTTTCCTTCGAACCAATAATGATAGACACAGAATCCGCTGATCCCGTATTCACGTGCAAGGGAACCCTGCCATTCCATCACGCTGACATCTGACAGATCATAATAGTTTCCGTTTAACGGTTCCCTTGGCTGATAATGGCCTTCATATAAGGGTTTTGCATTTTTGATGCTGACCCATTCTGTAAATCCTTCACCCCACCATTGATCATTTTCGCTCGTGCGATGAAATTGCGGCAAGTAAAAAGCGTAAACATTCATATCCGATAACCCTGCTTATTCCTTTAAGTGTGCTTTTTCCGTGAATACATCTTCTTTAATAATGTCATGGAAATAACAGATAACACACATGCTCCTTTAGTCTTGACCGTGGATGCGCAGTTCCAGAAAACATAACAGCGCAGCCGTTTTATCCATAGTAAACATCTTCTTTTAAGGATACCGCTTTTCTGATCGTTTCCGGCAGACAGATACGCAAAAAAAGCATAGTCCAATGCCAATGAATATGCGGGTTTGGCATCTATGACCGCGCTCGTTTTGCTGATCCTTACGATTCTTGCCGCAACGTCCAGCGTATCCATCAGATCTTCCGAACGCCTTACCATTGTAATGCTGTCTTCGCTCTTCACATAATAATACAAGGGTTCTTTCACAAGCGCGATGAAATAATCTGCCCCGGAAAGGTTTTCAATTACGAAAAGCAGGTCCTCACAATAACCGTAGTTTTTGAAAACCTGTTTTATGAAGTTCCTTTTCCACAATTTCCCCCAACACAGACCGGCCTGACACCTTCCGTACAAGATATTCTCAATGAGCTTTTTTGTGCTGACGGTTTCATCTTTTAAGAACAATTCCGGACCGTTCTTCTGTTCCCCGTATACAGAATAATAATTGCACATGGAAACGCAGCAGGAATTACGGGTCAGGGCAAGGAGTAGTTTTTCCACGTAATATGCATCGACATAGTCATCCGAATCTATGAAAGCGATGTATTCTCCTGTTGATTCTTCCAAACCGTGATTTCTGGCAACAGAAACTCCGGCATTGTCCTGATGCAGCACTTTTATTCTCTTGTCTTCTTTGGCGAATTGTTGACAGACTTCAAGAGAAGAATCTTTTGAACCGTCATCAACAAGGATTACTTCTATATTCTCATGCGACTGTTCCAAAATGGATCGGATGCACCTGGACAACACTTTTTCTCTGTTATATATGGGAACTATGATTGATACGAGGTTGTCCGACATGCGCCCATTTCCTTTGCACAGAATCCGGCGAACAGTAAAAATACTGCTCGCAACGTTTAATAAATATATTTTATTATTTTACCATAATGCCAAGCTCTAATTGGTAAAAAACGCCGTAAGTGATGTAAAATTATAAAATGAAGATCAAGACCAAAAACATGTCCTATGACGAAGTCATGAATCTCCCTTCCTGGGAGCATAAGAAGCCGAAGAAGCCTTCAAAGCTGCTTGCCGGCGTGGCTCACATGCTTTTAAAGGGAGAGCTCAAAAAAGTCGGTTTCACATGCGAGAAGGTCGACATGGAGAAAGCCGGCGACGGTCCCTGGATGATCCTCATGAATCATTGCAGTTTTACGGATCTCTCTATAGCTTTCGAAGTGCTTAAGGGACGTCCTTTCAGCATTGTCTGCACCTCGGACGCTCTGGTCGGCAAAGAAGGACTTATGAGATCTCTCGGCTGCATCCCTACAAGAAAATTCGTCTCGGATCTTTCGCTCATATCCGATATGGACTATGCGCTGAATACCAACAAGGCGAGCGTTTTGATGTATCCGGAAGCG
>JAILIB010000191.1 GCA_024695505.1 Saccharofermentans sp. | reverse complement strand
GAATAGTTCCACTCGGGGTTGCCCTTACCGATTGCAATTATGGAACCGTCTCTCATGTTTATGGGAATGAGGACCTTCTCGCCTTTGTGAGCTGCGATCGAACCTTTTCTGAGGATCATCTCTTTTGTATCGATATAGTTGTGTATCGTGTGGAAGGAATCTCCTGCCGTAAGGCCCGCTCTTTCGATGAGGATCTCTGCCATAAGCTCTCTGCTTCTTTTCGCAAACGCCTGGCAGATCTCAACGTCGTGGAGATAATCTTCAAGATACTTGCCGGAGAGATAGCAGAGATCTTCAGGCATCGGAGTATCGCCTTCATAGACTTTCCACTTGAGCTGCTTTAAAGCTGCCTGTATCTCGTCTTTGCGGCCCTCCTCCTTGTATGTTCTTATGATCTCATCTCTCTTCTCAAGATATTCGTCATAGCCTCTGCTTAAGTTAACGGCGAGCTTCTGGTGGAGCTCTGCGACCTGCTTGCCCAAGTTTCGGGAACCGGAGTGGATGACAAGATACTTTGTTCCGTCCTTTGCCTCATCGATCTCGATGAAGTGGTTTCCGCCTCCTAATGTACCTAAAGATCTGACAAGTCTCTTTGAATCCTTGAGCTGTCTGTAGCATGTAAGATCCGTGAGATCGAACTGCTCCTTTCTTCCCTCCCAGACGTTCTTTCCTGAAGGGATATAGTGAGCTGCGGCATCGACCTTAAGAAAGTCAATATCGCCTTTTCCGAGTTCGACAGTGTACATTCCGCATCCGATATCTACGCCTACGACGTTGGGAACCGCCTTGTCTGTGATAGTCATGGTAGTCCCTATCGTGCACCCCTTACCGGAGTGCACGTCGGGCATGATGCGTATCTTGGACCCCTGTGTCATCGGATAATCGCACATTCGTCTAATCTGCTCTATAGCTTCGTCTTCCACGACTTTCGCATAGCAGAGAGCTGTGTTTACCTTTCCTTTGATTTCTATAACTTCCATTTGTATTACCTCTGTTTCATGCTGCGACCCTCGCATACCTTTCAGATGAGATGACGCTCATCATGAATGTGTAAGGGTCGAGCTTGTCATCCTTCAGCATCGAAAAGATCTGAGGAGACATACCGGAGACCAGTACCGCGCCGCGGTCGTTCATCTTAACAGGCTGCTGCCTGTTGAAGCTGTTGACGTTCCAGAAGACCAGAGAAGGCAGCTTATAGCCTCTCTTTGCGAACTTGGCCTTTGCGTTCTCAAAATTCGTCAGAGACGAATGCTCTGCGCAGCTGTCAAACTCCATGTCTGATATGATTATAATCCTTGAAGGCATATCAGACTGCTTCAGACGGTTCTTAACCGCAGTGTCCAGTATCAGGTCGAAAGTCTTTTCGATATTGGTGTTGGCAACCTCGTTAAAACTCATGGTGTACTGAACCTTCTCGAAAATGTCCTTACCCTTGATCTCTACCAGCCTGGGGTTAGCAGAAAACGTTATGAAGTGGCCGTTAAAAGCACCCTTGTTGCGTTCTGCGAAATAAATAGCCAGTGACTGTGCGACTGCAGCAGGAGTTACGCTGAAGCGTCCCCAGTACATGGAACCGGAACCGTCAGCCACAACAAGTGTGTTGTCGGAGTTCACATAGTCCTCCAGTGCGTTCCAGGTCGCATCCAGGACATTTCTCTCCTCAGCAGACAGAGTGCTCTTAAACTCACGCCTTCCAAACATATTGAAATTCGGAGTCCCGGAGCTGATTATCCTGTTTACGATGTCATAAGGAGTCAGCGTGCTTGTATTCAGGACAGAAGGGTCCTTCCTTGCCTTCTCGATGAAAGCCTTATATCTTTCACCGTCGTTTCTTATGAAGGCCTGTCTGTACTTGAACATAGCCTTTGAAGGCTGTGCTTCATAAGAAAAAGAATAGTCCTTCTCTCTCAGGTTGTTCTCCAGGATCTTTATGTAAGATCTCAGAGCAGACAGCATTCTCCTGTAAGAAGCGTCAGACATATGCATCGCCTTGGCGATCTTCTTGGCAATTCTCACGGTCTCTGCGCTGCTCGCGTTGACGGAAGGCAGCCACTTAGCCATTAAGGATACGGATTCCTGTGTCTGCATGGACTTCATATCCTTTTTCAGGGTCTCCCTGATGTAAGCGACCGCTTCCGCCTCGCTTGCAGTACCGATCAATGACAGAATGTCATCATATCTGCCGTATTCAGCGATATTGGCAATGTTCTTCCTGATTGTGTCAGGATAGTTGTGTGCCAGGTATCTGATGATTACTCTGAAAGCTCTCCTCTCGCCCAGACCGCCTCTGATGTCTCTTGCAAAGAAGAGTGTCTTCATGGCGATGTCTCTGTCTTCGGCGAAAGCCCTGATGAATCTTTCGGTGATCTCTTCATCACTTGCATTCCTCAGTGCGCCGGCCGTTGCAAAAAAGTCCAGGCAGTCGGACATGGTGCTTGCGTTGGTTACTGCACCGTTAGCTGTATAAGCCTTATTGGCTTCTCTTTTTATAAACTTCAGCATTTCCTTTTTCTCCTTTAATAACAAGGTGCTTCATTAAATCCCTATGAATTAACAGTTCATCGATCTTTTTGTTGCTGTATGCACCTTTAGTCAACACGCTTCCAAGACACTTTGTCTTCACCTCGACAACTAAGGCAGGATTCGAACCTGCAAACCGCCACGGAAAGATTGCTGTGCGTGTCTTTCGCTTGTTGCAATTGAATGTTACCCCTTGGCATTGGGGTTATAAAGATGCAGATTGACTTATCAATACAACCCCAATATAATTTGAATATTAAGGCATTTTTGAGATATTTAGCGATTTTTGCAACCCCAATTAGGAGATATATATGACCGAAAAATATAAGATCTATCTTTCAGAAGACACGAAAACCAGGCTCGCCAACGATGCAGAGCTCTTCGAATTCTCGAGGGACAACGGGACCGTAAACCTCAACGGTTTCCTCAAAGAGCTGATCGTCAACTATTTTGAGCAGTACAGGAGCGACAATGATGAGCTCCTTGGCAATCTCGTGAACGAATTGTCGTCCGTGAAAGCCCTGAGATCAAAGGAAGCATCAGACCTCGCAAACAGGATCATAAACACTTATATAAACAACAAGGAACCCCAGACCGGAAAGAGCGCGGTGATCACCCTTACCGCGAGCGGCATGTCATACGAGATCATCAGGATAATTGAGAACAATCTTCTTAAGAACAACTCGCTTTCAGGCTACATGAAGGACATGTTCCTGTCTTACCTTTCCATCCCGAGGAGCAAGAGAGAGGAGATCATATTTAAAGACACCTACGAAGCGATCAACAGGGCGATCAATGAGAACCGCCTTCTTTCATTCAATTCAAGGGGTTTTGAGCGCAAGACGGTCGTTGAGCCTTATATGATCGCCACTTCCAAGGAAGAACAGTTCAGCTACCTTCTGTGCCACGATCAAAGGCAGAAAAAGAACCGTTCTTTCAGGATCTCGAGACTCACAAACGTGTTCATCACTTCAAACACCTTCGTCCGCGACAAGAGCATAGAAAACGAACTGACAAGAAAAGCCCTCAGAAACCCTAACTCAATGAGCAAGGACACTCACGCAGTGATCAGTATGACCGAGCGCGGCAAGGAAATGTATAAGATGATCGTAAAGAACAGGCCATACGTCACATACATCGACGGTGACTTATACCATTTCGACTGGCCGGAACAGCAGCTTGAAGATTACTTCAGGCGTTTTGGCCAAGACGCCGTCGTCGTCAGTCCGGATTCATTAAAGTCCAAGCTGCGCGGTTACTACAAGCGAGCTCTTGAAGCTTACAGTTGAAGTAAAAAAATACAAGTAATAAAATAACGTCTGAGGGAAAACGTCTTTGTTTTCCCTACTATTGTGAAAGAAGAGGCCAATGGATTATCTTGCGATTCTGAATATCGATCCGGGAAATGGGGGGATGCTACTCCTCTCCATGATCTACACATTGATAATCTCACCTTTGGAACTTCTCTTCGAAGTTATCTTCTCGATCGCAAACAGGCTTATCGGCAACGCAGGATTATCGATAATATTCTTAAGTCTTGCCGTAAACTTTCTCGTCCTTCCCCTCTACAAAAGAGCAGACGAGCTTCAGGCAGAAGAACGCGACATACAGACCAAGATGGCTTCGCGTCTCAAGCA
>JAILIB010000102.1 GCA_024695505.1 Saccharofermentans sp. | reverse complement strand
CATCCCTTTTTTATAGTATTATTTAAAGGAAATCTTGGACGGAGGGATTATTGGCAATGTTTGACGTAAGAGCCTTGTATGAGAAGTATTGTGAAAAGGAATCCGAAAACAGATACTATTGCGAAAGAGATTGCCGCTCTTATGAGTTAGTGCCCGCCGAAGAGCCGGAACTGGCGGCTTTCAGATCAAACTGCATATCGCGGGGCGTTCCTGAAAGAGTCATTGAAGAACTGGCTGAATATTTCAAGCAGAATAATAATTTCTTTAATTACTGGACATGTGACGACGCCGGAATCTTCGAATGGTGGGACGATTATAAAGAGTTGTGGCTCGGCTGTGTTGACATGGATATATTCAGGTACAGCTGCGATCTCGAAAAATACACCATCGGAGACGTCGGTAATGTATCTTATGGTAAAGAATATGAGTTTGATACCTTTGAGGAAATGATGGAAGCACATTTCAAAGGACAATGATCGTTCAGACGGTCATGCCCCAAGTTTGGCCTTTGTGTTGATTATTACAACGCAGTCGGACTTGACGCGCTTCATGATCTTTAACATGTTGCTCTTGGAGACTGAAACGCACCCTGCCGTGTATTTGTGCTCGCCGTGGCAGTGAAGGAAGATGGCAGATCCCTTGCCGAGCACACATTTCTCGTTGAAGCTTATCGAGAGGCAGTACTGATAGGATTTTGTGTAGTCGATCAGATGCTCGCTGGCTTTCTTATCGAGCTTGGGATAATCGTTTATGCTCACCATCTTGTTATACTGCATGCCTTTGCGCTGGTCGCCGGACCAGTAGAGGTCTTTGGTGACCTTGGTGTAAGGAATCGCACAGCCGGGATCTGAAGCTATGCCGAATGCCTTGTTGAAGCGGTAGACGCCGATCGGGGTCCTTTTGCAGCCTTCCTTGCGCTTGTTATCAAGGACCATGCCGTATTTGCCGACGTATGCGTCTGCAGACAATACCTGTATCCAGTTGCCGTCCTTGTCGCGCTCGTGCATCGTGACCTTTGCGGTAGTCTTGTCCATGCCTGTTGCGGCTACGATAAGGAGCTGGGTGTTCTTTTTGTCCTTTGCCTGAGACAGGGCGCGGACCCATTTCGGGGACTGGTTTTTGACCGCGGCTTTTTTGGTAGTAGCCTCAGTAGTCTTCTTAGCAGAAGTGGCTGCGGTTGTAGTTTCGTCTTCGCTTTCTTCTGACGGCGGAGAAAATTCAGGCTCGCTTTCAGACTCGGTTCCGCTCGTGCTCTCAGATGGAGCAATGGTGGAGACTTCAGTCGTTTCCGAACTGAAGGACGTCTCGCTTACGGTATTCGTGACGGATGTTTCAGGCGCCGCCTTGCAGGAGGCCATGACAAAGAGAAGGCATATCAGTGCTGATATTGCGGCCGGTCTTATTACGGATCTTCTCATGCAGCTCCTTTTCGTTTTAAAAGTATTTTCCGTTCACACAAACAAGACAATTATACCATCACTGAAAAAACTCGGTCTGGGGACGTTTTAGCCTTCGGGAACTACTATTTTAAGAATTATTTTTCTTTTATCCGACATTTCTTCCCGAAAGTGTTGTCTATTCAACGACGCCTGAAAACATTGTCGGTTGGATCAGCCTTAGTTGCTTGTAATAATGTGCTTAACAAACAGAAACAAAACGACAA
This sequence comes from Saccharofermentans sp., assembly GCA_024695505.1. Taxonomy (GTDB): domain Bacteria; phylum Bacillota; class Clostridia; order Saccharofermentanales; family Saccharofermentanaceae; genus Saccharofermentans. The sequence continues at coordinate 10,537 of JAILIB010000102.1, read as the reverse complement.
ACAACAGGAGGAACAAGTTACGGAAATGACAAATGATCAGGTTTTTGATTTTATCTTTGAAGAAGAATTCAACAAGATCCCTTATCTGTTCAGGTTCAGCAGACGCAGAGTCAAGATCACAGCTGTAATCCTCGGCGTTTTAGTTTTCGGAATGTGCGTCACAACAACGATATTAAAGAGCATGAACGGGGTAACGGCCGTTATCATAGCAGGACTCCTTACTGCAATAGTGGCCGGATGGATGTCCCTTGCCATAGCTTTCGAAAAGAGGGCATTCGCAAAGGCTTCGGCTTTTACATATAAGTACAGCATTTCAGAGCGTGAGAGATATCGTTCCAGAGTAGATCTCATTAAAGCAAAGAGTTTTGAATAATATATTTAAATAGTCTAAAAGAAAGGAGCTGCCCACGGGCGGCTTTTTTCTTATGAATCTGCAAGAACCATCGTAACGGCAAATGCTACGAACACGATAAAAGCGAGAAGGCTTGAACCGTAGATGAGAGTGATGATGCCGGCTGCTTTTTTCGGGCTCCGCCTTATGATTATGATCCCGCAAACTATCGCAGTGATGGCAAGGATCCCGAAGATAAAGACGGATAATAAAAGAAGATCCACAGGCAAGCCATTGCATACATGGAAAAGTCTTGTGAGTTTTGGCGAAGCATAGAGTGAACTGTATTGCCCGGTAGCCATCTCGCTCCGGTAAGTGATCATCGCATAGAGGAACAGGCCAAAGCAGAACACGGAGATCAGCATTCCCGGTATGGATGAAGCGATCATGACGCCTCCGGTGATCCTTCTCGTTTTGTCGTCCTGTTTACGCACGATCAATGCCAGGATGAAAAAACTGATATACACCAGCCACATGTAGAGACTGTTGCTCAAGACTATATTTGCAAAACCGAATGCTTCTGACCAACTATCCATATTCCATATACCTTTTTGAATTATACCAAAACATATATAATCTTATTTGAAAATGAATAGATCCCGGGGAGGATAATAAATGAAGCGTAAAGGCATCATTATCGTAATAGGCTTTTTTGTTGTGCTTGCCCTGGCGGCCTGCGCCCTGATCGTCATGACGATGCGCGGCTACATCAAGTCTTTTGAATGGGACATTCACGAGACTGTCACCGAAGGGGAAAGAGATAAACTGAGCTATCTTGCGCTCATGCCTGATGCTTTTGACGATATCGAGTACTATGCGGTAATGGGATCGAGGGATCCGAGTTATCTTATAACTTCTCATTCATACGGCAGTGTTGATGACATGTGCAAAGCGCTTCCCGAAGGTTGCGGGAAAGGCATCAGGAACGCTTTGGAAAAGGGCGAATATAAAGAAACGGAAGACGTCCTGAACAGAATGACTAAGCGTTATGACGTTTCCCCCGAAGACCTGCCGCTTATCAAGGAAGATGATGTAAAGAGAGAATATTTCGCTTCCGCACGCGGAGCATTCAGATACTACTATGTTCTTGAATATCAAGACGGCACTTACCGCTTTGAGATGAGGGTTGATGAGATTTGATCATGAAGAAATCAACCAAAAAGACATTCAAGATAATCCTTATTATATTGGCCGCGATCGCTGTCGCAGTACCGGCATACATGGGAATCGTATGGGCTTGCAGCGACCGCATCGTAAAGCTGTCATTTAACGGTCTTGAGAACATGTTCACTGTTCACGACGAATACTATGCCGTAGCAGGTCCGTTCAGGACCCTTGTTCCCAAGGCATTTGTTCAGAAAGTTTGTGACAAAGATCCTGATAATATCGGAGAAACTGATAAAGAGGCCGGAAGGGTTCTTAATGTTGAAGTGAACTGGAGCGAGAACGGGCGTCCGGTATTTGAAGGAACGACGACGCTGATACACAGCTTCTCAAATAAGTATGTCTTTGAGGTAAGATCACCGGGGCCTGAAAAGTGTGTCGTTTCGCGCGATGAGGAGCGTCTGATATTAGATATCGCAAAGCACTTCCACGATTTTGAAAAGGGTTATGCAAGAGGCGAAGGCAACTGGGTTGCCTATACCGGAGGCAGCACGACTATCTTCTCATTTGAACTTTACATTAACGGCGATAAGTCACTCATATCGGTGCATCAGCCCGGACGCCGTTACGAGGTGTATTCTTTTGATTCGGGTAAACCCGTTAAAATCATGAAGGTTCCTGAAAAAGGTCATTTTGATGTCCTGATCTGGAAAAACAGGTAACCGGAAAGGGGAGGGAAAATGAGGCTTTGCACGGAATGTCATTGGGATGGTTGGGACAGGATAGTCGACATATTGCCTGAAAGATGTGACGGCATTCCGGAGCACGTTAATGATGATGAGAACTATAAGATCGTACTTCTTGAGAAGGGCACCATTGACTTGACCTTCCGGGGTAAGAAGAGGACTGTCAAAGGCCCTGCTCTGATCGAGCTTTCACAGAGAGATAGGATCGATGCAAAGGCACGAACGAATATTAAGACGTATGCGCTGTATTTCAATCCCACGGTCATCCGTGAAGAGTTCACTTATGAAAAGATAGATTCAGGTGAATTAAAGAGTACCTGGGGAACGTCTGTTTATCAGGACTATGTCCTGGTGGAACGTTTTTCCGCCGTTTCTGAATTCAGCGTTGACATTTTCGAACTGCCGCTGAACAGCTTTAAACGCATGAAGGAGCTGTTCGTCTCTTGCGAAAAGGAACTGCTATCTCAGCGTGACGGTTTCTGGCCGTGCAGGAGCCGGTCGTATCTTATGGAACTGCTCTATTTTATCGTTTACACGCTTTTTGCAGAGACGCCTGAAGTAGAGTCTCCTGATCAGGATGATTTTTCGAAGATCACGGAATACTTAAACGAACACATTGAAGAGCAGATCACTCTTGATATGATCACGAAGAAGTTCGCGATAAACCGCAACAAGCTGAACGCTCTCTTCGTGAAGCATTCTTCGATGACCTGCATGAGCTATCTGCAAAAGCTCAGGATCGATCTTGCGAAGATACTTCTTTCAAAGACTGAGATTCCGATAAGCGAAGTCAGCGCCCGCGTTGGTTTCGCGGATCCGAACTATTTTACGAAGCTCTTCAAGAAGACCACCGGCGTGACGCCTTCCAAGTACAGATATCCGTAATCGTGCAGATATTCCCTTTATCCGTGCCGTTAGTTCTATTTGTCTTCCGGTCTTCCAATTACAATTAACTTAAGAAGCATTTAGCGTTTAGGAGGATATGAAAATGAAAAACATAAAGATAACGGCATTGGTGCTATGCGGAGCGATCGCATTGTCTTTTGCAGGCTGTGCGGCAAAGACTGTTGAGACTACAGAGTCACAGACTGAAACAACTGCAGCTGAGACGACTAAAGCCCCTTCCAACGAAGGAGATGAGTTCGTCGGAGATTATCCTGCGTTTGCAGTAACAACAACGAGCAAGAACGGCAGCCGCTGGGATGAGAAGACGGGTAAGCAGAATATTTCACCCGCGCTTTCCTGGGAGCCGGTCGACGGCGCTTCCTGCTATGTCATCTACATGGTCGACCTTAATGCAAACTGTTTCCTTCACTGGGTACAGGGCGACATAACGCAGACGAACCTTCCTGAAGGATTTGCGGGCCGCGCGGACTACATCGGACCTTATCCGCCGGAGGGCTCCGTTCACCAGTACAATATCTACGTCATCGCGCTCAAGAATCCGGTAAAGAGGGTCAAGGGCAGCATTAATTCAAGGTTCCCGGAACTGCCCAGATTCATTAAGGATCTCGATACCGACAAAGACGGCAACACCGGAAACATTATTTCTGCAGGATGCGTGACCGGTCTTTACAAGGGCTGATAAGGTCCTGATAGCCTGAATCCGGCTGTGATGCTATGATAATATCCGTTATACAGTTTTTGAGGTGATGAAATGAAGATCGGAGTTATCGGATACGGCAGCATGGGGAAGATGCTTCTTTGGAAGTTTTCAGAAGCGGGAAACATAGGAAAAGAAGATCTTTTTGCCGCGAACAGAACTCCTGAAAAGTTAGAGCAAGCGAAGACTATAGCCGGCATAGCTGATAATGCAGGCGTCGCAAGCGTTTCGGACATCCTGTTTTTGTGCGTAAGGCCCGCCGATCTGAAGAATGTTATCGGAGAGATAAAGGACAGCATCAAGCCGGACGCTCTTGTTGTTTCCTTAAACGGAAGCGTTACTTTTGAATCGCTTCACAAAGTCATCTCCGCAAAGCTTGCAAAAGTCATCCCAAGCCTCACTGCGGAGATCGGAAGATCACAGACACTGGTATGTTATGACGCGGGTGTTCACGATGAGGATAAACAGGCGCTCGAGGCTTTGCTCAAATGCATCGGCGACGTTATAGAACTTCCCGAAAACGAGATGGGCATGGGGTCTGAACTTGTAAGCTGCATGCCTGGCTTCATTGCTTCAATATTTGACGTTATCTGCACCTCTGCTCAGGGACACACGTCTCTTTCCAAAGAGCAGATAGTAAAAATGGTCCTTTCAACTATGAGCGCGACAGGCGATCTCATGCTCCTGAAGGACATGACTTTCGAAGACGTGGTGACCCGCGTTGCAACGAAAGGCGGCATAACCGAAGAAGGCACAAAGGTAGTCTATGAAGGCTTCCCGGAGACCGCGGATCTTCTTTTCGAGAAGACGCTTGAGAAAAGAAAGCTGACTTCGGAAAAAGCCAATATTGATTTTAGCAGTCGAGCCTGATTCACGTTTTGGAACACGATTTTTGCAGTTTTCGTGTTCCGTTTTGTGAATTTCTCGTTTGATTCACGTTTTGGAACACGAAATCTGTTGTTTTCGTGTTCCGTTTTGTGAACGAAAAAGGGCCGTGATTTCTCACAGCCCTTATTATCTTAAACCGTCAGGTCAGGATTATTTCTTCTTGGAGTTAACCTGATCCTTAAGAGCCTTGCCTGCCTTGAACTTAGGAGCTACACATGCAGGGATCTTTGTCTCAGCGCCTGTCTGAGGATTGCGGCCTGTTCTTGCTGCTCTCTTGGATGTCTCGAATGTACCGAAGCCAACGAGCTGGACCTTGCCGCCCTTCTTAAGCTCCTCGGAAACTACTTCGATGAAAGCCTTTACTGCCTCATCGGATGCAGCCTTGGACATACCTGTCTTATTAGCCATTGCTTCAACTAATTCTGCTCTGTTCATTAATAGAACCTCCGTTTGTTAGTACTATGCCGGCGATCTTTCGAAGGCCGACAAGGCGGTATTATACGATTCTCCTGATTTGAATACAAGGGAAAAATGAGTGAAAATCGTGTGCTTTAATTCTAAACGCAAATAATTTAACGTTTATCGTTAAAAAGTTGTTGACAAAGATAAAATCAGGGCGTATTATCCAATCATCAGGAACAAGGGATCCCGGACTTCAACCTGAAGAAATGGAGTAAGTACATATGGAAGAGAATGAAAAGATCGCAAAGATCAAGAAGAGCTGCAGTGTCGGCAAGAAGATATCCTCGGTATTTGCCGTTATTGCAATCGTAGGCTGTATCTGCACCCTGGTAGCATCGATAGCGATCTTCCAGATGGGCAAACGATTTGACGATAAAGTTCAGGATGGCATTGAGAGAGGTGTCATCAGCGAAGATGACGAGTTCGGTTCGGTAAAGCTCTTCAATTTCAATGTCAAAAAGATCGAGAAGATCCATTCTGACATTCCCGCCGTTCAGGAAGCGCTGAATGATCACCCTTACAGCATTACATACGGTATCTACTGTCTGGTGATCTCCATCGCCTGTGTGGGTACGGCGGTACTGTTAAAACTCGTAAGCGGCGCTTTCGAGCTCATAATCAAGGAGAACACGCCTTTTACGGACAAGGTCATCAAGAGGGTACTGATAGTCATGATCGTTATCAGCGCGATACTTCTTCTGACCACGAGCACCGGATTCGGCATACTCGGAGGTATAACCACATGGGTCGTTTATACCATTATGGATTACGGCAAGACGCTCCAGATCCAGTCTGACGAGACTCTGTAACGGAGGAAGGGATATGGGACAGATAATACTTCGTTTGGACAGGGTAATGGCAGACAGGAAGATGTCACTTAACGATCTTTCGGAAAAGGTCGGCGTGTCCAACGTAAACCTTTCGAAGATGAAGAACGGCAAGATATCCGCCATACGTTTCTCCACGCTCGAAGCGATATGCGAGGCCCTTGACTGCCAGCCGGGAGACATACTCGAATACAGCAAGGACGGGTAAGGTTTTCCGGTTCTGAAATTTATCAGGATTTTTTGCTCAATTTGCCCTCTATTACGGCTCAGATCGGCATGCTAATCTGAATACGGTAATAGGGGGCTATTTCGCTTATTATGAGGGTGGTTTGATATTGCGTTGTTAAAGAGTTATACCTGTTCAAAATGTGCCGGCGTTCTGTTCTTTGATTCGGATCAGGAGTTTTTTGAATGTCCTTTTTGCGGCACCGGATTTGATGCCGTCGACTTTCATGGAGACGAACTCCTGGAACAGGCCGAAGAATGTCTGAAGCAAAGTGATTTTGCGGGAGCAAAGGAAAAGTTCATAAAGATACTGGAGAAGGACCCGTCAAATTTCGCGGCTCTGAAAGGAAGGATCCTTTCAGAAGCAAGGTGCACTTCGACAGAAGGACTTAAGGATCCCGAATTCTATAAGAAGTGCCGTCTTTCTCCTGTCAGGACGGCCGTTAACACGGCTGTTGACAGATCTCCCGAATTTGCCGTGGATTATTTTGCAAAGCTTTCTCAAATGGTCTCCATTGCTGAAGAACTGGCACAGGTGGAGGATGAGCAGAGCGTCGTTAAAAGATCACTGGATGAGACGTCTGTCGGTATCTCACGTAGATTTCTTTCGAATAGCAGGCAATCATTTAAGCACTCACTGATAATAATGGGCGCGGCCGTGGCCTTTGCATCGGTATATCACTTTGTTCAGATGCTCGCCGCCGGCATTACGGACTGGACCTTTTTCCTGGTAATAGAAGGTTTGATGGTATTGGTCTATGGCGCGTTTTTCCTTGCGTTTTTCTTTATCACGCGTGCGGAAAGAAAGCGTGCGGAAGCTCCGCACCGCATAATGGTCCAGGCAAGCAACAATGCATCTTCTGCAGGCTATAAAGCTGAGGGCTTAAAGAATGAATACTTAAAAGTTTATAACGAACTCCAGGCGCTAGAAGAGACCACACGTGAGGCTTTGAACGGATTGGAAAACTGTAAGACAGAAGATCACGGAACGGAAACTCCTGACAGCGGCAAGACGGTCCTGTGCGCAAAATGCGCTGCCCAATTAACTCTTGATAAAGAGAAGAGGGTCTATCAGTGTAATTCCTGCGGCGTTGCTTACGGAATCTCGCTGTTCTTCGGCCTTTCTCTCGAGAAAGCGCTTAACTCGATGAATATGGGCAGGTATTCTGATGCCGATCAGAGATTTACCAATATCCTGATGGTCGAGCCGTCTGATTTTGATGCTCTCCTGGGTAAGATCCTCTGCACCGGAAAATGGTCAAAGGTAAGCAGGATAGGACTGACAGGCGACTTAAGGCCGATCAGCTTTAAGATCCTTAAAGAACAGGTAGAAAAGACAGGGGAAAGCGCTTCAGATAGCGACAAAGCTTATTTCGTAACCTTGGGTGAACTTATCTCCGTTCTCGAAGAGCTCTCGATGATCGACTACAAAGAAAAGATCGCCGAAAAGAAGAACAGGGAGCTGGATATCCGGGACAAAGTCTTTTCAACGCCGGATAACAACATCAAGAGTGCAAACTATAAGGAAAGATGGAGCATCGAAGAGAAGAACAGGCCTTATGTCGGCAAGAAAAAGGACAGGCAGCTCCAGTTTGAAAGACTTAAGGAGAGCCTGCTCACGATGAAAAACGACAGTGTGCTCAACAAATAGACGGTTTATTTGTTGAGAACCGAATCCGCCCCGGTGGTATAATCAAAAAATGATTACATAGGGGGTGATCTCATGATCAGGAAAATTGCTGTATCTTTTATGGCTCTAGTCTTAAGCGTCGGAATGATGCCTTTGTGTTCGCTTGCCGATGAGACTGTAGTTGATAACAAGGCTGAAGCTGCTTATTCAACCAGCAAGATCGATATGATCGATCGTGATTACGAAGTGGTTAAAGTGCGTTTGGCTCCTAACGGCGGCAAAGGGAAATCGATTACCTTTGAAGTGGACATGGTTGAGGAGGTAGTACCTTTTTATTTGGAAGCGTGTCCTTTTACAAGGGGAGGTTATACTTTTACAGGTTGGAACACGAAAGCCAACGGCAAAGGAATTTCTTATAAAACCGGTGAAGAAGTTCCCATAACCAAGGATACGACTTTATACGCACAGTGGAAGAAAAATTGCAATTACAAAATAAAGATAAGAGCTCCGAAAAAAATCAGCGTGAAAAAGCCCGAGTTTACAGTCAAAGCCACTGTAAAGTCCGGGAATAAAGCTGTCAAAAGAAAGAAAGTAATTTTGATTTTCGGCGGGTTTAAGTACTCGGCGAAAACAAATTCTAAAGGCGTTGCAAAACTCAAAGTAAAAAAAGCGGCATATAATAAACGCATGACCGGGAAAAAATATACTTATTATGTTATCTGTGGGAATAAATACCGTAAGGCAATTATGGTCGTTAAGTGATCCTGCTTCCTGATCTTTTGTAATGAAACGGGCGGACATCCGTGTCTGCCCGTTTTTGCATTTGGCGAGTGGTATAATATGCCTGTCTGAGCCAAGGTTCTCAGACAGGTTTGTTTTTGGGTAGAGGATTAAATGAAGTATATAAAGATGCTGTCACTTGCGTTAGCTGCAAGTATTGTTTTAGGGTCTTTTGCTGGGTGTGCTGCCTCCAAGGAACCTGATGTCACAACGGCAGGAAGTTCGGAAGTTGTTACTACGACCGAGACACCGGCAACGTCCGGAAGCTCTGCCACGAGTGAAGAGACCACGGCTGATCCTAATTACATCAGGCTCTTTTCCGAGGCTCAGGAATATGCAAATATGTTCATTTCGGGCTTTGCCGCAAATGACCTCGGGGACTTTGACGGTGACAGGATGTCTGTTGAAAAGTTTCTGGCTTTTGCATTTGCATATCTTAAAAACAATACCGATGAGTCCATCGGCTACAAGAAAAAGGGCGAAGTAAGTTATCAGACGGTTACGTTTGCACAGGCACTGAAGACCATCGGTCAGCTGTTCGGAACGGGGCTGAAGGAAGAGGACTGCAAGGCATTGCCCAAGCCTCCGACAAAGTACGGTGACAACGGGGAAGGACCTTACTTTGAAGACGGAAAGATATGGTTTTTCGCTGCCGACGGCGATGAGCAGAACACCGTCGCCATAGTTGACTCCGCATACAATAACGGAGACGGAACCCTGACTTTGAAGTTCACGGTCTACTCGATCGACATAAAGACATATCTGAACCTTGATAATGAAGAGATCAAGGCTTATTACAAGCTGACACCCGAACAGGCAAAAGCTGACAAGACGCTGAAAAAGATCTGTACGGGTACCGCGACCGTGGGTGTAGGCCAGTCGGGAGAGTACATCCTCAGATCTTACAAAACTACTGAATAGGAAAATTCATATGCTTACAAAAACAGATGCTATTTCTTTTCTTGAGAGGAACGGCATCAGACATGACGATAAAGTAACGGTTCATGCCGCGCTCCGTTCAGCAGGCCCCATAGAGGGCGGCGCAGACGGACTGATCGATGCCATGAGTTCTTATCTTTGCGATGGCCTTTTGATCATACCGACGCATACCTGGGATGAAGTCGGAAGAGACAAGCCTTTTTACGATGTAAAGACATCGGTTCCCTGCATCGGAACGCTTGCGAAGGTGGCCGCTTTCAGGGAAGACGGCGTAAGATCGCTGCACCCTACGCATTCGGTCACCGTTTTCGGCAAGGGAGCTGCTGAATTCGTAAAGGGAGAGGAGAAGTGCGCATCGCCTGCTCCGGTCAATTCCTGTCTGAGCAGGCTTTATGAAGAGCACGGCAAAGTCCTCCTGATCGGAGTTGGACACGAGCGGAATACTTATCTTCATTCGGTCGATGAGAGACTCGGGATCCCTGACAGGCTCAATCCCGATCCGTTCGTAATAACCATAAAGGATCACGACGGGAATCTGATCCAGTCGCCGCCTTTTCACACGCATTTTACGGCGCATTCCGACACTTGCGTATCCGAATACTATCCGAATTACAAAGAGGCTTTCGAATACACCGGTGCCGTAACTTACGATCGCTTGGGAGACGCACTCGTCTATGTCTGTGATGCCGTCAAGATGACGGATACAGTCAGAAAACTCTGGGAAAACGCAGACCATGACCTGTGCGTAAGGAAAGAGACAATACCGGAAAAGTACTATATCGATTAATACTAAACAAAAAAGCTGCCTTGAAGGCAGCTTTTTAATCGTTTTGTCAGCAGGAAAGATTACTCTTCAGTCTTCATCTCAAGTTTTTCTCCACACTTAAGGCAGAAAACAGCCTCGGGATCAGTGATCTCAGCGCCGCACTTGGGGCAGATGAC
>JAILIB010000093.1 GCA_024695505.1 Saccharofermentans sp. | reverse complement strand
TCTCGAACCCTCGACCTCCAGCGTGACAGGCTGGCGCTCTAACCAACTGAGCTACTGCGCCGTATGGTGGAAACTACAGGGCTCGAACCTGTGACCCTCTGCTTGTAAGGCAGATGCTCTCCCAGCTGAGCTAAGCTTCCGACTGGCGCGCCTTTTTCAAAGCGCGAATGAATTATAAAATAATACCTCGTTACTGTCAACTGTTTTTATTTGCGGGAGTAATAAATATACAAATAAGCGTTGCCGTCGACCTCTTCCGCAATAACATAGACCACGTTCATGGTGGTGTCAGAACCCAGCGTCGAGCCAAGGATCCATATCACTCCGTCACTTTTCGGATTCGCTTTGAGGGAAGCTTTCTGCAGCACCGATTCTTCAAAGGCCTTATAACCGTCTATGTTGGTGACGCCGCCTCCTCCGCTGTAAGCGTTGCTGATAACGTCAAAGTATTTATCCCACTGCTGATCCTGGATCTTGAATTTCGCCTCATAATATTGTCTGGCGAAAAGGAAGCCGGCCTTGTTTATCTTCTCAAGCTTCAGATTCGGATCCTGAGAGAATTTGATAAGATTCGTCCTGTCGATCAGCGCACTGCTGCGGTCATAATAGAATCCGATACCCAAAACGATCACAAGGACCACGGTAACGGCGATCAAAAACACTTCTCTTTTCTTAAGTTCCATTGTTACGCTCCATTTCAGGAAAGGCCGTACAGCCTGTTTCCGTTATCATAGGTTATCCTTGCCGCTTCTTCAAGCGTTATTCCTTTTATCTCCGCGGCCCTCATGCACACGTAAGGCAGATGGCACGGCTCATTGGTGCTTCCGCGGTTGGGTTCCGGCGTCAGATACGGGCTGTCCGTCTCTATGACTATGCGGTCCAGCGGCGTATTCTTCAGCACCTCAGGCGTCTTCTTATTGTTCTTGAACGTCAGAGGGCCGTCAAATCCGATGAAGAACCCCATCTTTATCAGCTCCTGTGAGGCCTCCACAGAGCAGGAACAGCAGTGGCATACTCCGGGTTCTTTTCTAAGCTTTCCTTCTTTATAGAACCTTCTGAGGATGTTCAGGCAGTCGCCCGTGGCGTCGCGTTCGTGAAGGATAAACGGGATGTCATATTCATAAGCGATCAGGAGCTGCTTTTCGAAAACAGCCTTTTGAACGTCCCTTTCGGAAAGGTCGTAGTAATAGTCGAGACCGATCTCGCCTACTGCGAGTACCCTTCTGTCTTCCCTGTTTTCAAGGCAATCTCTGATGTATTCTTCCGTATCGTCATCGTAGTCTTTCGCCTCATGCGGGTGAACGCCCACGGAAGCGAAGAGCGTGACGCCGTCAGTGCCGTTATATGCGGCTGCAGTCTCCACAGCAAGGATCGATGTCCTCTTTGAGTCTCCGGGGATCAGGATGCGGTCTACGCCGCTTGCAGCGCTTCTGGCGAGGACGTCTTTGATGTCAGCCCCTGCCTCTTCATATTTACGGTCATAGATATGGGCATGAGTATCAAAGAAACTCATGCCCGGATCTTCAGGTTTGAAATAACTGACGGTTCTCACGATATCATGAGATATCTGATCCCGGCTTTACGGAATCAGGGAATTCGATAACGCGGTAGCCGTCGCCGAACTTGACGGAGAGGATCATGCCGTTACTCTCAAAGCCCATCATCTTGCGGGGCTCAAGGTTAACGATCATGGCAAGCGTCTTGCCGATGAGCTCTTCAGGCTTGTAGTACTTTGCAATGCCCGAAAGCACCTGTCTCTCGCCGAATCCGTCGTCTACCTTGAACTTAAGGAGCTTATCGGACTTCGGAACGTTCTCGCACTCAAGGACCTTTACGGCTCTGAGGTCGAGCGCTGCGAAATTATCGTACTTTGTAAGTTCCTTCAAAGGCTCGAGATCTGAAGCAGGCTCTTCCTTCTTGGGAGCGAGTGAAGCAAGCTCTTCGAGCTCCTTCTCAACGTCGATCCTCGGGAAAAGGACGGGGCCCTTCTTGACTGTTACGTCAGTAGGAAGCAGATACTTCTTCTCTGAATCGTACCAGCCCGTGTTCTCTTCGGTCGCGCCGATCTGCTCGAATATCTGCGGAGCCGTGTGAGGCATGACGGGAGTAAGAAGGATCGTAACTCTTCTGACTGCGTCTAGAAGGTTGTAAAGTACTGCTGCAAGACGGGGCTTTGCTGTCTCATCCTTAGCAAGCTTCCAGGGCTCGTTCTCGTCGATATACTTGTTTGCTCTTGCAACGACCTTGAAGATCGCCTCAAGGCCTTCAGAGAAACGGCAGGTGCCGAAAGTATCGGAAACGACCGGCTGGAGTGCATCGAGCTGGGATACGAGATCTGTATCAGCGTCTGTGAATTCCTTATCAGCAGGCAGTGTGCCGTCGAAATACTTGATGGCCATTGCAACTGTTCTGGATACGAGGTTGCCTAAGTCATTTGCGAGATCGGCATTGTATCTGTTGAACATCATCTCATTGGAGTAAGGCATGTCAGAACCGAATACCATCTCGCGGAGGAGGTGGAATCTCAGCGCATCAACGCCGTATCTGTCGCAGAGAACGAACGGATCGATAACGTTGCCCTTCGACTTGCTCATCTTTCCGCCGTCACCGAATGTGATCCAGCCGTGTCCGTAGACTTTCTGCGGTACAGGTTCGCCCAGAGCCATCAGGATGGAAGGCCAGATGAGAGAGTGGAACCTTACGATCTCCTTTGCCATGACGTGCATGTCAGCCGGCCAGTATTTCTCATAGTCGTTATATGTGTCGTTCATGAAACCGAGCGCAGAGATATAGTTTGTGAGCGCGTCGATCCAGACGTATACGATGTGCTTGTCGTCAAAGGTAACAGGGATGCCCCATGTAAAGCTCGTTCTTGAGACGCAGAGGTCCTGAAGTCCCGGATCGATGAAGTTGTGGATCATCTCGTTGACTCTGGACTTGGGGTTGAGGAAGTTCTTCTCCTCATCGAGAAGGAGCTCCTTGAGCTTGGGTGCAAAGTGCGAAAGCTTGAAGAAATAAGCTTCTTCGGAAGCATCTGTTACGTCTCTTCCGCAGTCGGGGCACTTGCCGTCGACAAGCTGGCTCTCGGTCCAGAAAGACTCGCAGGGAGTGCAGTATTTGCCCTTGTACTCGCTCTTATAGATCCAGCCGTCCTTGTAGAGCTTTTCGAAAATGTTCTGAACCGTCTTGATGTGATAGTCGTCGGTCGTACGGACGTATCTGTCATAAGAAATGCCGAGTCTTGCCCAGAGTTTCTTGAAGTTGGCGACGATGTCGTCAACGTAAGCCTTGGGGGTTACTCCCGCTTCCTGAGCCTTTTTCTCGATCTTCTGGCCGTGCTCGTCAGTACCGGTAAGGAACATTACATCGTAGCCCTGCATTCGCTTCATTCGT
>JAILIB010000092.1 GCA_024695505.1 Saccharofermentans sp. | reverse complement strand
CCTCAGGCTCTGTAGCTGCAGGCTCAGTTTCCTCAGGCTTTTCGGCCTCGGGTTCTGTAGCTTTAGGTTCGGTAGCCTCAGGTTCCTGCTTTTCAGTCTCCTCAGTTTTCTGCTCCTCGGAAGGTGCAGGTGTCTCATCAGCCAGAACTGCTGCAGGTGTCATCATGATAGACATGCACATAGCGGCTGATAACAAAACTGACGTAGCTTTGATATGCTTCATGGTTTGTCCTCCATATATAAATTACCTATTCCTACGAGACCATAGTTTACTATGGCAATATCAATTCTGCACTACCTTTTTTTACAATTGCCTTAGAATTCACTTACATTTTTACGATTTTTTAATGTCAAGTTGCTGACAAATGTCATATAAAAATGATCCGATGTTGCTTTATAATGTCTAAATAAATCAGGGGGCGTCAGTATATGTTTAAGATCGGTTTCAGCAATGAAAAGTATGTAGAACTCCAGAGTGCGCGCATCAGAGAGCGTGTTGAACAATTCGGCGGAAAGCTTTATCTGGAGTTTGGCGGGAAGCTTTTTGACGACTATCACGCTTCAAGAGTACTCCCCGGTTTTGAACCCGACAGCAAGATCAGGATGCTCAAGGCTCTTTCGGAAGATGCCGAGATCGTTATAGCAATAAATGCTGATGCCATCGAGAAGAACAAGCGCCGCGGCGACCTTGGCATCACATACGACCAGGAGGTCCTCCGTCTCATTGACGCATTTACGGAATTCGGCCTCTTTGTCGGAAGCGTCGTTATCACGCAGTTTGCGGGCCAGCACCTCGCGGAGTCTTTCGAGGCGAGGCTCAAGAGCCTTGGAGTAAAGACCTACAGACACTATCCCATTGCAGGATATCCCTCCGATATCTCACTGATCGTCAGTGAGGACGGCTACGGCAAGAACGACTATATCGAGACGTCAAGAAAGCTCGTCGTCGTTACCGCTCCCGGTCCCGGTTCCGGAAAGATGGCTACCTGTCTTTCCCAGCTCTATCACGAGAATAAGCGCGGGATCAAGGCCGGATATGCTAAATTCGAGACATTCCCCATCTGGAGCATTCCTCTCCAGCATCCCGTTAACGTTGCTTATGAAGCGGCAACCGCTGATCTTGCCGACGTCAACATGATCGATCCTTTCCATCTTGAGGCTTACGGCAAGACTACCGTCAACTACAACCGTGATGTCGAGATCTTCCCGGTCGTCAACGCGATCTTCGAAAAGATCTACGGAGAGAGTCCTTATAAGTCACCTACGGACATGGGCGTCAACATGGCAGGCTTTGCAATCACCGATGATGAGGCATGCTGCAACGCTTCCAAGCAGGAGATAATCAGACGTTATTACGAGGCAAGGGCAGCAGTGCGCCAGGGTCTTTCTGAAGGTGATGACGTAACCAAGATCGAGTTCCTCATGAAGAAGAGCGGGATCGATACTTCTGACCGCCGCGTGATCGGTGCGGCTCTGGTAAGAGCTGAATCCACAGGAGGCCCGGCAGTAGCTTTGGAGCTCCCTGACGGACAGATCGTTACGGGCAAGACAACAGATCTTTTGGGACCTGCATCCGCAGCTCTCCTCAATGCGCTCAAGACACTTGCGGGCATCTCCCACAGCATCCCGCTCATCTCACCCAACGTTATTGAGCCTATCTCCGATCTCAAGATCAATCATATGGGCAACCACAACCCCCGTCTGCATACTGACGAAGTCCTTATCGCGCTCGCGATCAGTGCTACGACAAGTCCTGTTGCCGAACTTGCGATGCAGCAGATTGGCAAGCTTCAGCACAGCGACCTGCACTCAACGACAATGCTCTCATCAGTCGATCTCAACATGCTCAAGAAACTCGGCGTTGAGGTAACATGCGAGCCCGTCTATCAGACGAAGAAGCTTTATCACAAGTAAGTTATATAAGATCAGATTACCGGGGCTGTCCATGATCAACAGGACAGCCTCTTTTTTATCCTCAAAAACCTGTTGACATTCGGAAGTGAGAGTATCATAATCAGGTTAGTCAAAGAAAGTCAAAGTCAAAATCAAATAACGTCAAATGACAGGATGAGGTGAAAGGAGGCAATCCATGGCAAGACTTGTTGACGTCATTGAACAGATGATCAAGGACATGATAGAAGAAAATGACGGCCAGGCTGTTATCAGCCGAAGTCAGCTTGCCGAGCAGGCGAACTGCGTGCCTTCGCAGATTACGTATGTGCTGTCCACAAGGTTTTCGAGCGGAAACGGCTACATAGTCGAGAGCCGAAGGGGAGGCGGAGGACAGATCACGATCACGAGGGTCACGCACAGCGGGCCGGAGCGTTATCTGCAGGCGATCCTGGATGCCGTCGGAGATGATCTGTCGCAGCAGCAGGCAAAGACACTGCTGACAAATGCGGTATCCGTCGGAGCTATAACCCCTAAGGAAGGTACAGCTATCATGGCGGCGGTGTCTGACAGAGCGCTCGCAAAGGTTGATTCGGACATAAGGGCGGTCCTGAGGGCGGATATTTTCAGGAATGCGCTTCTCGGACTGATGATCGCGGAGTAGAAATAACAAAGGAGAATAATGGTATGAGATGTGAGAGATGCGGAGTTGAACTCACCAACAAGATTATAAAGATCAATGACGTTCCGTATTGCGAGAACTGCGCCAGGATCATGGGTTACGGAAAGTTCCTGAGAAACCCGGAAGAGATGCTCGGATCGGCTTTTTCGCCTTTTGACGAGATAGCAAGCTCGATAATGCAGATGAACGAACTTGATTTTGGAAACAGCGCTCTCTCCTGCCCGAAGTGCGGAATGACGCTTAGGGAATTTGAGAGAAAAGGCCGGCTCGGCTGCATAGAGTGCTATAACACTTTCAACGATTACATCGTAAAGGAAATGTTCAAGCAGCAGGGTGAGAGCACTTACGGCGGAAGGATGCCTGCCCAGTTTGCAGAGCTCAGCGGTGAGGAAAATGAACAGCCTGCACCTGCAAAGAAAGAAGCGCCTGCCGAAAAGGCTCCCGTCAAAGAGGAGGCTAAAGAGAGCGGGAATGAGGCAGAACCGGCATCTGAAGAAAGCGCCGACCTCAAGGCTCTTGCTCTTGAAAAGCTGGCAAAGCTTGAAAAGGCTGACCTCGGTATGCTGAGCGATGAGGACCTTCAGACGGCAATTAAGCTCGCGGCTGACAATGAGGACTACATCCTTGCGTCAAAGCTCAGGGATGAACTCAAGGGAAGAAAGGAAGGAAAGTGATATGAAGATGTGGTATGAGAGAGAAGGCACAGATGAGGACGTTGTCCTTTCAACGAAAGCCTGCCTTGTCCGTAACGTCAAAGGTTATAATTTTCCTTCCAAGATGGATGAAAGGGATGCAAAGAGCCTTCTGGCAAAGGTCGATTCCGTAATAGACAAGAGCGTTTTTTCGGGGGGCCTTGCCACGGACATCGTAAACAGGGGCGAAGCGGAAACGCTGATGAAGGCCCAGATCTCGGGAAGAGACGGCTCGCTCCTTTACGGACCTGACAAGAAAGCAATCTATTACAACGAGGATTACGGACTCAGCGTTGCGGTGGGCAACAGCGAGCATCTGACGATCAAGGCTCAGGCGGCAGGACATGACGTGGGAGTCTACCGTCTTGCCGAGAAGATCGCAGTCGATCTCGAAAAGAAACTGGACATTGCTTATTCGGAAAAGTACGGATTCCTTACTTCAAGCGTCAAGCTTACGGGAACGGGACTTAAGTTCCTATACACCGTTGCGATCCCCGCTATCGCGAAGACTGAAGGCGGAATAGCCACATTGAGGCAGAGGGTCGGACAGTACGAATGGATGATATATCCCTTTGCAGACCAGGGCGAACTCAATGAATCCGGCGTTTACATCATCGCAAGCGTAAGCACGTTAGGCGTGTCTGAAAGTGAGACCATTGAGAGAGGCGAGATGCTGATCAAGGACGTTATCAAGGCTGAAAGGGCCTGCCGTGAACAGTTTGCGACAAAGAAGAAAACGCAGATGAAGGATTTATACGGCAGGGCATACGGACTTTTGAGGTTTGCCGCCCTGATGTCACGCAGGGAGGCCCTTGATGCAGTCTGCTGGCTCAGGCTTTACAGGGATTATGACGATTCTTCGGAATTTGAATGCAAATGGAAGATGCTCAACACCATAACGCAGGAAGTCTGCTGGGAACAGCAGCGCCGAGGAGAAATCAACACTCAGACGTCTCAAAAGAAGCGTGCTGAAAGGATCAGAAAGATACTGAAGGGAGTTGATTGACATGAGAATATCAGAAGATACCGCGAGAGCTCTCGCGTGCTCACAGTTGATAGCAAGTGAAAGACATACTTCGCTGATCAGGGATACATTCCTTTTCGCGGCGATGTGTCTTACTGAATCGCCTGCCAAAGAGACGATCGACGAGAACGTCCAGGATACCAGCGCGATATTCGAAAAACTCGGCATAAACGGCGATTACGAACTGGATGAAGATACTTTCAAGGCTTTGGCCGACAAAGCTTTTTCAAACCTGAGGATGGATGTGAGAAGGCTTTTTGCAAACGCAGCCGAGCTTTCCAGAAGGACCGGCGGAAGAGGTGCGGTAGGCACTGAGCATCTGCTTTTCGTCATCCTTTCAAAGAAGGTCAGCAACCACATCGAGATATTTGATGCGCTTGAAGCCGCAGGAGCCGATCTTGAAGGACTGCGCAACTCCCTGATCAACTCTTTCAACGAGAGCATGTCGTCTTCCGGCGATGACGACGATGAGGATGAAGAGGAAGGTCTTTTCGGAGGTGATGAACGCCCGGGAAATAACGCTCCGCCGAGAAGGAATCCGGAGGAAGGCAAGTCCCGCAAAGGCGGCAAGGGAGGGCACAAGACCCTCGAAAAGTTCGGCAAGAATCTTACCGAACTTGCCAAGGCGGGCAAGATCGATCCCGTAATAGGCCGTGAGGAAGAGATCAACCGTGTCATGCAGATCCTGATCCGCAGAACGAAGAACAATCCCTGCCTAGTAGGTGATCCGGGCGTCGGCAAGACCGCGATCGCAGAAGGTCTGGCACTTAAGATCGCCAACGGCGACGTGCCTGACATCATTAAGGGCAAGGTCGTTTACAGCATGGAGATCGGTTCCATGGTCGCAGGCTCCAAGTACAGAGGAGACTTCGAAGAACGTATCAAGAACATGCTCGATGAAGCCGTATCTGACCCTAACGTCATCCTGTTTATCGATGAGATCCACACTCTTGTCGGCGCGGGCGACAGCTCGAACGGTTCCATGGATGCCGCAAACTTAATGAAGCCGCTCCTTACAAAGAACGAGCTCCAGGTCATCGGCGCAACAACTTTGGACGAATATACGAAATTCATCGAAAAGGACCACGCACTCGAAAGACGATTCCAGAAGGTAATGGTCGAAGAACCTTCCATACCTGACGCGATCGCCATCATGAAGGGCCTGCGTCCCAAGTACGAGGAACACCACAAGATCCATATTCCGGATGACGTTCTCGAGCAGTCCGTACTTTTGTCTTCGCGCTATGTATCCGACAGATTCCTGCCGGACAAGGCGATCGACCTGGTCGATGAAGCTGCTGCTTCAAAGCGCCTGAACTATGCCGATTCAAAGGCACAGAAGGAGCTGGAGGACAAGATCGCAGAGCTTGAAAAGTCCAAGAAGGCTGCATCCGACGCGATGGAGTTCGAGGCTGCACAGCAGTACAAGGAGCAGGAGGAAACCGAGAAGGCACGTCTTGCCAGACTGAAGTCAAAGACCGAACCTGACAAGGGCGGCTTTACGGGAACGCTTTGCGTTGATGATATCGCTGACGTTCTTGCCAAGTGGACGGGAATCCCGGTCAAGAAGATCACCGAGAGCGATGCTGACAAGTTAAAGAGCCTTGAATCCGAACTCCAGAAGAGAGTCATCGGCCAGGATGAGGCAGTTACCGCGATCTCCAAGGCGATCCGCCGCGGAAGGCTCGGCCTCAAGGACGACAAGAAGCCTTCAGGAACATTCATTTTCTTAGGTACTACCGGTGTCGGTAAGACGGAGCTTGCAAAGGCTCTCGCGGAAGTCATGTTCGGCAACGAGAATGCGCTTATTAGGATCGATATGTCCGAATATATGGAAAAACATGACGTTTCAAGACTCATCGGTGCGCCTCCGGGATATGTCGGATACGATGAGGGCGGCCAGCTTACCGAAGCGGTCAGAAGACATCCTTACTCGGTAGTCCTGTTCGACGAGATCGAAAAGGCTCATCCCGAGATCTTCAATACGATGCTCCAGGTCCTGGATGACGGACGTCTCACGGACGGCCACGGAAGGGTAGTCGATTTCAAGAACACGATCATCATCATGACTTCCAACATCGGCGCGAGAATGCTGACGGGCAGTGAAGGCCGCAAGATCGGCTTCTCCATGGCAGATGAGAAGGATACCGACGAGCTTTCGAGAGAAGGCCTTTACGGCGGCAAGTCCTACGATGAAGCCAAGAAGCTCGTCATCGAGGAACTCAAGAAGTCGTTCTCGCCCGAATTCGTCAACCGTGTCGACGAGATCATCTTCTTCCGTATGCTCGGCAAGGAAGCGCTCATCAAGATCGTTGACATCCTGATGAACCAGGTAGGCAAGAGGATCAAGGATCTCGGAATAGAGATCAGCATGACCGACAGCGCAAAGGAGCTCCTTGCAAGAAAGGGATACGATCCCCAGTACGGTGCAAGACCGCTCAAGAGGGTCATCACCTCGATGGTCGAGGACAGATTCTCCGAAGCGATGCTCGACGGAGTCGTCAAGCCAGGTCACCTCGCCATCATCGATGCCGTTGAGACCTCCGATCCTGACGCACTCCTTGCTTCAGGCGCTGCCGAGGAAGGCGGAAAGGTCATCGTGATCCGTGACGGAGGCGAGCTGGAAGACAAGACAGGCGCGCCTGCCTCAGAGCCTGATGCACAAGAGGCTGAAACAAACGGCGACAAGTAAAAATATTTTGACCCGGAATGCCCCCGTTCATTGCATTTGCAAGACGGGGGCACTTTATTTTCCGGTTCAAACTATGTATAATAACTGCGCTTTATTTAATAAAATTACTTCGGAGTTTATATAAATGTCAGAAAATACCAAGCCGAATGCGGTGCAGACTGCGGGTGACAAGCCTGCGACAACCGCAAGAGACAGGGCCAAGGCACCGCGCGATTATGACATCGGGTGCTTTCCCAGGCCGTTCTATTTCAGCTTCCTCGGTTCACGCATAATCGTTCCGATCGTCTGCGCATTTACACATATCAAGGTCAAGCCCGATATGGAGTTCGTTAACCATGAGGGCCCGATCATCGTTATCGCCAACCACGAGTCTTATCTTGATCCCATGATCACCAACAAGCTGACCAAGGCAAGGCCGGCAAACTTCGTCACGGGCGAGTTCGTTTTCAGGGCACCCGCGTGGGGCCACTGGTTCAAGCTCGGAGGCGCGATCCCCAAGAAGCAGTTCGTCGTTGACACCGTTGCCGTCAAGGCCATGATGAAGGTCATGAAGCGCAAGGGTGTGCTCATCGTTTATCCTGAGGCGACCCGCCATGTCGACGGCAAGACGGTCACTTTTGACGACGGTATCGCAAGGCTCGCAAAGAAAGCCGGCGCATCTATCTATATCGAACACATCCACGGAGCATACCTAACATGGCCCAGATGGTCACAGTCCGGAATGAGAAAAGGAAAGATCACTTCTGAATTCGTAAAGAAGATCTATTCAGATGAGGTCAAGGAGTCTTCGATAGAAGAACTCCAGCAGAAGATCCTCGATGCCGTCAATTACGACGAGAACGAGTGGAACAGGGAGCACAAGGTCGAGTTCAAGAGCAGACGTTTGGCTTCTGGACTCCAGAACATCGCGTATGCATGCCCGAGATGCGGACATGAGTTCACGATGAGATTCCTTGATTCAGGCAAGCGCGACCTTATCCAGTGCTGCGAGTGCGGAAACGCCGTAAGATACCTGCCTACCGGCATGCTCGAAAAGGCTGATCCGCAGTGCATAATCTTCGACGACCTTCACAAGTGGGTCGAATGGGAGAGAGGCATTATCGCTGAGGAGCTCAAGACCGGTGATTTCCACATGGAGATGAATGCCGATCTTTTCAAGGTCTATGACAGGTTCTCTTTCGCGAAGACCGGAACCGGCCGTATTACGATTACCGACAAGGAGATAACCTACATAGGTACCGACTGCCCTGCTGAGGAAGGGATTCCCTACAAGAAGGGCAAGCCGATGAAGGGCTTCAGGAACAGGACGCTTGACCCGGATGCCCTGAAAGAGAAAAAAGTCTTCGAGATCGACTCGATGAGAGGCCTTGTAGCCTCCTATGGCAAATATTTCGAGATCTATGACAAGAACGGCGAGCTGTTCAGATTCTACGTGGACGGACAAAAGGTTTTTAAAGTACACGAAATAGTAACGCTTTTAGGCAAGAAGAACTAATTTTCTTCTTTAATATCGGCCGTTCAGATAGTATAATTTTTAGGTTAGTGTTTAACACCAAAATATTATGTTCAGGAGTGTGAAAATCCATGGCAATGTATGACAAGAAAAGCGTTGAGGATTTAAACGTTTCCGGCAAGAGAGTTATCGTCCGCGTTGACTTTAACGTACCTCTCGACAAGGAAACAGGCACAAAGATCACAGACGACAAGCGTATCAAGGGCGCTCTCCCTACGATCAAGTACCTCGTAGACAACAATGCGAAGGTTATCCTCGTATCACACCTCGGACGTCCGAAGAACGGTCCTGAGGCTAAGTTCTCCATGAAGCCCGCTGCAGACAGACTTGCAGAGCTCATCGGAAAGCCCGTTACCCTCGCAGCTGACGTTATCGGCGAAGATGCAAAGGCTAAGGCTGCCGCTCTCAAGGACGGCGAGATCCTTATGCTCGAGAACGTCCGTTTCCACAAGGAAGAGACAAAGAACGATCCTAAGTTCGCTGCTGAGCTCGCTTCCATGGCTGACCTCTATGTAAACGACGCATTCGGTACAGCTCACCGTGCTCATGCTTCAACAGCCGGTCTTGCAAACTTCCTGCCTTCCGCTTGCGGTTACCTCATCAAGAAGGAGATCGACTTCATCGGCGGCGCTCTCGACAACCCGGCAAGACCGTTCGTTGCGATCCTCGGCGGCGCTAAGGTTTCCGACAAGATCGGCGTTATCACAAACCTCCTCGACAAGGCTGACACCATCATCATCGGCGGTGGTATGGCTTATACATTCATCGGTGCCCAGGGCGGCAAGATCGGTGATTCCCTCTTCGAGGCTGACAAGGTCGACCTCGCTAAGGAGATCCTCGCTAAGGCTGAAGAGAAGGGCGTTAAGCTTCTTCTCCCTACAGACACAGTTGTTGCTGACGCTTTCGATGCTAACGCAAACAGCAAGGTAGTTCCTACAATGGAGATCCCTGACGGCTGGCAGGGCCTCGACATCGGACCTGAGACGATCGCTAAGTTCTCCGAAGC
>JAILIB010000080.1 GCA_024695505.1 Saccharofermentans sp. | reverse complement strand
CTGCGTGACCTTGTTTACTGAATCAGAGAGGAGCTCGTCGATCCAGGAGAACTTGCATTCACCGGTAAGGAGAGCGCCCTTGTCGAATCTTGCAGCGTGGCTGTTGTATCTTACGAGGCTGTCGCCCGTGAGCTTGTTTTCAATCTTTGCTCTTACGACTTTATCTCCCTCGATCGTCTTTACCGCCATCCAGGTCGATGAACAACCGGGAATGAGATTTTCGGGGATCTCGGCTCTCAGTTCATCGAATCCATCCAGCTTTCTATATCTTTCTTCCAGTGCACTTACGTCGAGTGTAGTCTTTCTCGATAACGCTTCGTTAAGTGCGGCAAAGAAATTATCGTACTTCTTTACATCTGTTGCAGACATTAAAACTACCGGAATACCGAGCTTGTTCCTGATCTTTTCTGCATCGATCGTCTTACCTTGGTCAGCTGCCACATCCGCAAGATTGAGGATAAGAAAACAGGGTACGTTGATTCCTGCATAATCAGAAAGCATGAAAAGGCTTCTTTCAAGCTGTGAGCTGTCTGCCAGGATGCAGACAACATCTGCTTTTCCCGATGAAATATAATCTCTTGTTACTATCTCTTCATCTGAGTTTGCAGAAAGTGAATATGTTCCCGGAAGGTCCATTACGACGTATTCTTCGCCGTTGTGCGTGAATCCGCCCTGCTTCTGTTCGACCGTCTTGCCGGGCCAGTTGCCGACATGCTGCTTCATTCCGGTAAGGCCGTTGAACAGAGTTGATTTACCCGAGTTGGGCTGGCCCAGGAGGGCTATTGTCTTCTTGCCGTCTGTCATTGATTGTCCCTCGTTTCTACTTTGATGTTTCTGCTTTCTTCAGTGTTGAGAGCGACCATCGTGTCGCGCATAAAAACGAGCATCGGTCTATTCTTGTCATTCTTTAAGACCTTGATGTGACAGCCCGGCGTAATGCCGATCGATGTGATCCTGCTCAGATACCTTGCATCACCGTCTATGGATGCAACGATACCTTCGCTGTTCGGTTTCAGTTCGTTAAGACTCTTCAATGTTCCTGACCTCCTTAAAGCCCGTTATCGTATATGTAGAATCTTCATATGCGTCAACAAAGAATCTTTTGTCGCGGGGAACCTTGGAAAGTACCGTAACTTCCTTCTTCTGTAGATCGGCCTTCGCCCACAGGCCATCGATCCTGTTGAGCGTGTTCTCGACATTCCTCACGCACGCGGAGCACACCATGCCCTCCACGTTCAATATGTAGCAGTAGGGATAATCAGATCTTCTGTCGTGCCTGGCATGAACTTTCGTGGTGACTTTTGTTCCCGTTCCGCAGCAGGACTTTCCTGAAACAGTGCTCCTGATCAACCTCCAGAGGATCAGCGCCACGATCAGAATGGTAATTACGAGATAGATCCACTTCACCTGAAACTGCCCCTCCAAAACGGTTAGCACCTGCTAACCCGATAGTTATACATTGCTAACCGTTTTGTGTCAATACATCTTTTTTTGACAATTGGGGATAATCTGCCGGTGTGCCGTCAGTCCGTCAGGCGATCTGCCAGTTCTCCGCCGTCAGCCTGATCTTAACGAATCCGGCATACTTTCCGTCAAGCTTGAGGAGCTCGTCATGCTTACCTTTTTTGCTTTAAGACGATCAGTTGTTTGAAAGAATGATATTATTCAGCACTCCTTCGAGATATTCCTGTCTGCCTGATACGGGAGCTTTGGGCGCCTTGAGTTCAGAAGCCTTTGCTGCAAGTTCCTCGAGTGTTGCGCTGCCGCTCCTTACCTTCTTTCCGAGTTCTGATTCAAAGGAGGAATAACGCTCTTTGATGTTGTTTTCGAGCCTTCCGTCTTCGATTATCTGAGCAGCCTTGAGCAGTCCGTATGCAAATGAATCCATACCGAGGATAAATGCATGGAACATGTCCTCATATGTGTTGCTCGGTCTTCTGTTCTTCGAATCGAAGTTGATGCCGACGGGAAGACCGCCGTTCTTAAGGATCTCATACATTGCAAGTGTCGTATCGTAAACATTGCTCGGGAAACAGTCCGTATCCCAGCCGAGCATGATGTCACCCTGATTTGCGTCAATGGAACCCAGCATATCGTTGATACGGCTGATCCTCAGCTCGTGCTGGAACGTGTGTCCTGCGAGTGTGGCATGGTTGGCTTCGATATTCATCTTGAAATCC
>JAILIB010000168.1 GCA_024695505.1 Saccharofermentans sp. | reverse complement strand
TTCAGGCTTTCGATGGATGATTATCACCATTACTGCCATATAGATTCCGGCAGGGTGGAAAGCTCGGTTGAGATCAAAGGAAAGCTTCACACGGTCAGCTCGATATCGTCAAAGTACAAGATCTACAAAGAGAATCACAGGATCGTGAACGTGCTTGATACTGATCATTTCGGTAAAGTCATCTACATTGAGGTCGGCGCGCTCCTTGTCGGACGCATAAAGAACAACGGATTGACCAAATTCGAAAAAGGCAGTGAAAAGGGATATTTCGAGCAGGGCGGATCAACTATAGTCCTGTTTTTCGAAAAGAATATGATAAACGTCGATCCCGATATTCTCGAGATGAGTGGAAACGGGATAGAGACAAAGGTTAGAATGGGTGAGAGGATCGGAGTGAAAGTTAATGCTTAAGAGACTTTACATCTATTACAAAGAGAGATACCCGCTTCTTGCGAGGCTCCTTCTCGGCATGATCGTTTTCGGCGAGATCTATTTCATAATCCTGCTGAACTACGGCGTATTGGATTTCAGGCTCGGAATGCAGGAAGTCACCGGAGCTTACACCGTTTTTGCTTTTCTGCTCTGGCTCCGTGTCGCTGACGACCTCAAGGATTATGAGACAGATAAGAAACTGTTCCCTGACAGGCCTCTTGCATCGGGGCGCGTCTATAAGAAGGACATTATCATCTCCTGCATTTTCTTCCAGTTGATCGCGATCGCTTTAAACATCATCTTCATGAATAACTGGATATTCTGCGCGATCCTTTACGGCTACGGATTCCTGATGAGGAACTGGTTCTTCCAGAGATCCAAGATCCAGCCGAATCTTTTCCTGGCGCTCGTCACGCACAATCCCGTGCAGATGTTCATCAACCTTTACATCATATCGTTCACGGTCATCAAATACGGCCTGAATCCATTCTCGATCACGACTCTGATGACGCTCTGGACATTGTATTTCCCGGCTCTCATCTGGGAGGTTTCAAGAAAGATCAGGGCCCCGAAGGATGAGACCGAATACACCACTTATTCAAAGATCTGGGGTTACAAGAAAGCAATCTGGTTCGTGCTCGTTCTTACGATAGTCGACATCCTTACCAACATCGTTCTCGTATGGAATCTGAGCAAGCCGACTGTTGTATTCTTCTGCGGTCTGACAACGTGGATGACGATCAAGTTCCTGCAGTTCAAGAAGGACCCCGAGAGATTCGTCATCGTCGAAAAAGTCGAGCTCTATACATACATTCAGGAAAGCACGATGCTCCTTACCGTTGCGGGCTACATCTTCTGTAAGTGGAGAGGGATCATCTGATGTACGGAGGCAAGGCTGACAACCTGATCCTCATGAGAGATGCCGGGATACCGGTTCCCGAGTTTGTTGTCGTAACTGACGGAAAGGCGCCTGAGATCTCATGGGAATTAAGTTCCGTTAGATCTTCTGCTGACGTTGAAGACGGCGCGACCGACAGCTTTGCAGGGCAGTTTGATACATATCTCGGAGTTGCGGAAAACGAACTTCAGGAAAAGATAGATATGTGTATGGCGTCCGCTTCCAATGAGGGCGCCGCTGAATATTTAAAGCAGCGTGAGATCGGCAAAGACGTTAAGATGAGCGTCATCGTGCAGAAGATGATCAAAGCCGACTGCTCCGGTGTTATGTTTACTTCGAATCCTCAGGGGATAATGAACGAGTGCGTTATCACCGTGGGAAAAGGTACGGGTGACAATGTCGTAGCTGACAAAACTGATACGACGAGTTATTACTACAACAACAACGATGATCTTTATTACTACGAGGGTATTGATGACCTGCTCACGTCTGATCAGATACATGAGCTTGTCGGGATTGCTTCAAAGATAGAAGACATTCTTGGTGATTATCTCGACATAGAGTTTTCGGTAAAAGACGGAAAGATATATATCCTTCAGGCGAGGAAGATAACGACGTTTGCCAATGCCGATCCCTCGAGATTCCTGATCCTGGATAACAGCAATATCGTTGAGAGCTATCCGAATCTTTCGCTTCCTCTGACATGCGGATTTGTCGGCTTCGTTTACAGCGGCGTCTTTGAAGGCCTCTGCAGAAGAATAATCGGAGAAGGCAGATATCTTGACGCGCTGAAACCTGTTTTCGGAAACATGGTAGGAAACGTCAACGGCCGTATGTACTATAAGATCTCCAACTGGTACACGCTGATAAAGTTCCTTCCGTTCAGGAAAAAGATCATCCCCGTATGGCAGGAGATGCTCGGAGTAAAGAATAAGACTTACGATGAAAAGCAGGATATGAAAGTGTCTTTTGCCCAGCGCCTGAAGATCGACAAACGTATCATTTCGGCATTCAAGAATTCGCCGCGTGAGATGGAAAAACTGAATGAGGAATTCATCAGGATCAATGATGATTTCTACAAGTCATATCACGACGGAATGACTAATGACGAGCTCATCGCGCAGTACAAAATAATCGAGAAAAGACTTCTCGCGTGCTGGGACATCACGCTGATAAATGACCTTTATACGTTTGTTTATACGGGTCTTTTGAAACACCGTCTGAAGAAAAAGTACGATGATGCGGACGACAAGACGAATGATTTCATGTCAGGCATCACGAACATCGAAAGCCTTAAGCCCGTCAGGGCCATGATCGATATTGCGTATTCGCGTAAAAACCTTTCTGAAGAAGAGTTCGGCAAGCGCGTTGATGAATACATCAGGCTCTACGGCGACCGTAATCTCGAAGAACTTAAGCTCGAGAGTCCGACGTTCAGGACTGATCCTGAACTTCTTATCAAAAAACTCGATGAATATTGTGAGGATGAAGCCAAGTTAGAAGAGATCCACAAGAGCATAATGAAAGACGGAAAGCGGGATCTTTCAGGCGAGAGCCGCAAGATCAGAAAGCTTGCCGAAAAGTGCTATACCGGAATCTCGAACAGAGAGATATCAAGACTTAACAGAAGCCGCATCTACGGCATGGTCAGGGAGATAGTGATAAGCCTCGGAAAGAACTATTGCAGAGAAGGTCTCATAGAGACTGAAAAAGACGTTTTCTATCTGACTTACGAAGAACTTTTTAAAATGGCAAAAGAACCGTTTGATGCGAAAGACAGGGTAGCTCAGCGCAAGAGCGAATACCGAATGTATAAGTGCCTGCCTGCTTTTTCGAGGATCGTATTTGAAAAGAATGAGTTTTCGAAACATCACGTCAGCGTAAACTCGCACAGGATGCGTTCCGCGGATGGCATGATGCAGGGCGTTCCGTGCTCGTCCGGGATATCGGAGGGGGAGGCTCTGGTCGTTGATGACATATCGATGCTCGAGAACTCAAAAGACAAGATCCTCGTTACGAAAATGACTGATCCGGGGTGGGTTTTTTACCTTGCTTCCGCAAAAGGTGTAATATCTCAGAAGGGATCCATTCTTTCACACACTGCGATTATTTCGCGTGAGATCGGCATACCGTCGATCGTCGGCGTCGCAAACGTTATGACGAAGATAAATACGGGTGACATCGTGAAAATGGACGGATCTTCCGGCAGGATCGAGATCGTCAGAAGGAAAGAGTGACAATACTGTGTTTGAGATAGTTAGATTCGATAAGGAAGAAAACCGCATCAAGGACTTCATAGCCCTTAAAAAGAAACTCTATACGCGAAAGAACAATACCGAGAGCGTATCTGACATAACGCGCATCCTTACGGAAACGCACCCGCTCTCGCACTACTTCAAGCTCGACAAATTCCTCATCTACGAAGACGGCAAAGTCTGCGGAAGATTCTGCTTTACAAGGTATGAGGATGACCCGGTCTGCTACATAGGTTTTTACGAATGCGTCAACAACGATGATGCAGCTAAGTTCCTTTTTGACAACGCGGCAAGGATCGCATCCGAGATGGGATATGAGAAGATAGTTGGCCCCGTTGACTGTTCATTCTGGGTCAAGTACAGGCTTAAGATAAACCTGTTCGAAAAACTCCCTTATACGGGCGAGCCTTACAATCTCGATTACTATTTGAAGCAGTTTACCGATAACGGCTTCAACGTTTGCGAGCATTACATCTCAAACTATTTCACGAAGATCGAAAAGCCCGATCCGAAATATGTAAAAAGACTGAACGAATTCAGGGCGAAAGGCTACGAGATCAGAAGTCCGCTGCCTGAAGAATTCGACAAGGTCATAGGCGAGATCTATGTGCTGATAACCAGACTTTACAGCAATTTCCCGATATACCGCGGCCTGACGGAAGATGAATTCAGAAGGATCTTTAACGATTACAGACTGATACTCGACATGCGCTACGTAAAGATGGCGTATTACCAGGGCGAAGCAGTAGCGTTCTTCATCGGGGTCCCCGATTACGGCGCAAGAGTCTATAACACCAAAAACCTGATCAATCTAATGGGCGTCCTGAAGAGAAAGAAGAAGGCTGAGGCATACGTCCTGCCTTATCTTGGAGCGCTTCCCGAACATGCGGGACTCGGCGCAGCGCTTACCGGTGCCATGATGGTACAGCTCAATGAAACGGGCGGCGAGAGCATAGGCGCGCTCTGCAGGGACGGTAAGATCTCAGGGCATTATGCAAAGGTATTCTTCGATAACGAATACGAGTACGTGCTGCTTGCAAAAGACCTAAAATAAATAATTTTGTATCTCCAAGATTTTATTATATAATCAGGTATCGGCCCCGAGTCGTCCTTAAGGAGGGTGTATTATGGACTTTTGCGCGAGACTTACTGATGAGATGACGGATTCCGAGATCCTTCACATGAACCTTGTCCGTAAACTTGGAGGTGAATGCCTTGTACTCCTTGAAAACAAGGGGGTACTGCCCATAAGGCAGCCCGGAAAGATCGCGCTTTACGGAAATGGCGCCAGACACACAGTCAAGGGCGGCACAGGTTCCGGAGACGTAAACACCAGATTTGACGTCAGCGTATATGAAGGCCTTAAAGATGCAGGCTTCGAAATTGCGAGCGAAGGGTGGCTCGCCAGATATGACGAAGCTTACGATCAGAATCTTGCGGACTACAAGGCAGTTGTAGCCGAGTATGCAGAGGCTCAGGGATGTGATCTCCCGAATGCTTATTTTTCCGTAGCACGCCAGATCCCCGCGGAGCCCCTGATCACAGATCAGGATTTCACTGATGCGGACTGTGACACCGCGATCTACGTTATCGCCCGTGAATCGGGAGAGGGACGCGACAGGACCGCTGAAAAGGGCGACTACTATCTGACCGATGAAGAAGAGACGAATGTCGATTTCATCATCAGCCATTTCGCAAATTCGATCGTTATCATTAATGCAGGCGGCATCATCGACCTTTCCAGCCTGAAGAGCGATCCGAGGCTTGGCGCGCTCCTGCTCGCAGGCCAGACCGGAAACCTCGCGGGATTCATCATCGCGGACGTTATAACGGGCAAGGTAAATCCTTCAGGCAAGCTCACCGATACCTGGGCGAAGTCTTATGACGATTATCCGGGTTCTGCCGAATTCGGTTCCAATAACGGCGATACCGATGACGAATACTACAGGGAAGGCATCTACGTCGGATACAGATACTTTGATTCCTTCGGCGTTGCTCCGATCTATCCTTTCGGATTCGGACGGTCATACACGACGTTTAACGTCGATGTCGTTGCCGTTGAAACGAATTCGTCCGTTATCACGGTCAACGTGCACGTAACGAATACCGGTACAGAGTTCTCCGGCAAGCAGGTAGTGCAGGTATATTTCTCCGCGCCTCAGGAAAGGATCGACAAACCTTATCAGGAACTCATCGCTTTCGCCAAGACGAGGGAACTTGAGCCCGGCGAATCGCAGCTCCTCGAGATCAGTTTCGACGCCTCCATGTTCGAGTCTTATGACGATGAACTTTGCGCGAAGGTCATTGATATGGGCGATTATCTGATCCGTGTCGGAACGAGTTCCCGTGAAACCAAGATCGCTGCCGTTATAAATGTCCCTGAGCAGATCAGGACTGAGAAGTACCAGCGCTTCCTTACTGACGATGAAGCTTATGCGTTTGATGAACTCAAGAATCCCGGTACGGGCAAGAAGATGCGCGCTCACCTTGATGAGGCTCAGCTTGCTGAAGCTCCCAGATTCACGCTGGACACTTTCCGCATCCACCGCACCATCGTCAGATACAGAGGCGTTAACGAAACGCACCTTAACGAGCGCAGGGACGAAGTGATCACGCTCGGTTCGGTAATCGGCCGTAATGCGGGTATCTCGCAGCTTGTTGCACAGTTCTCCGTTGAAGAGCTTGCAGAGCTCTGCGTAGGCAAATACAAGAAGGGCGGACTCGACGAGGACGATACTTTCTGCGTATCAGGAAATGTTCCCGGAGCCGCTTCCGAGACCAACGACAAATACGTCTCATCCCGCAAGATACCGCCTATCGTAATGGCAGACGGCCCTGCAGGCCTGAGGCTGCAGCCTCATTTCAAGGCAACGAGACAGGGCGACCTTCTCCCGGGCGGTGACGTTTTCGGATACATCAACAACGGTTTCCCTGAGGACACACCTGCAGATGCGATCGATTATTATCAGTACTGCACGATGATCCCCACTGCGACTTCGCTCGCTCAGTCATGGAACATGGACCTCATCGAGCAGCTCGGCCGTTTGGTCGGTGAAGAGATGGAAGAGTACGGAGTAAACCTCTGGCTCGCTCCCGGAATGAACATTCACAGAAATCCCCTCTGCGGAAGGAATTTCGAATACTTCTCCGAAGATCCGCTCCTTTCAGGTCTCTGCGCAGCTGCTGACACGAAGGGCGTTCAGTCTGTAGACGGACGCGGCGTGACGATCAAGCACTTCTGCTGCAACAATCAGGAAGACAACAGGATGTTCTCCAATGCGCACGTTTCACCCCGTGCGTTGAGAGATCTTTATCTCAAAGGTTTCGAGATCTGTGTCAAGGATGCACAGCCTTTCGCCGTCATGACGTCCTACAATCTCGTAAACGGTATCCATACGTGCAACAACTACGAGCTCATTCAGAACATCCTTCGTGACGAGTGGGGCTTTGAAGGCATCGTAATGACTGACTGGTTCTCAACTTTCGAAGACGTGGAGTTCCTCGGCTACAACAAGACCTACAAGTATCCTGCGGGATCTTCAAGGCTTGCTGTCTATGCGGGCTGCGACCTCCAGATGCCCGGATGCCAGCAGAACGTCGACGACATCGTTGAGGCGGTATATAACGGCAAACTCTCCAGGGCAGATCTGCAGGAAGCGGTAATGAACCTCATAAGACTCTGCATCAGGTGTTCTTGAGGTAATAGATGGCAGA
Organism: Saccharofermentans sp.; assembly: GCA_024695505.1. Taxonomy (GTDB): domain Bacteria; phylum Bacillota; class Clostridia; order Saccharofermentanales; family Saccharofermentanaceae; genus Saccharofermentans. The sequence goes on along the minus strand of JAILIB010000168.1, from coordinate 7,631 downwards.
CTGCGTCAGTTTTGAATACAGAGATGACATAGACGTCGTTCTGGTAAAGGCAGGCGCTGCCGCAGCCGGAAGTGATCTTCGCAATCCGTTCAAGGATGCGTGCAATCTCCTGAGAGAGAAATCCGGAGCGTCTTTCTTTATCGATCTCACGGAACTCAAATCCATCAGTGAAGAGGATTCCGACTGGATCAAGCAGCATTATATCCCGCTGGTCAAAAGAAGCTGCGCGGGAAGGATAATCCTGATCGTTCCGGAAGATGATCCGAGACGTGAAAAGATAGATGAAGAATACGGAAGCCTGATCGGTTTCTTTTTCGCGTCTGATTATGAGGGTGCGGTAAAGGTCTTAAACGACGTTGACCTTAAGGAGAACGATAAGGGCATCAAGATCGCGGGAAAGACCAGGAAACAGTGGAGGGATAATTTCTCTTACGTCTGGTTCAAGTATTCGATATTTCCTATCGCCATCGCGATAATCGTGATCCTCGGTCTGGGTATCTTCAACAAATCCAAGAACGACGTCATCATATATTCTTTCGGCTATCTGCAGCTTGATGAGACCTATCTTGAAAAGGTCATGAAGGACGAAGGCTTCAAGGTTCCTTATTTTCCTTCGGCGGTCGTTGTAATGCCGAACCAGGAGGGCAAGAAACCGACAGAATACCAGTACGAGTCCGCATCTGCATTCTTTATGACGATGCCCGATATCGTCGTATCTGACGGCGTAACTTACGGTTATTACTATTCAAGCTTCGGAGTATATCCGGAATCCTATGACAGGATCCTGAAGAACCTGAGCGAAGAAGCGAGAAAGCACGTCGAGCCGGTCTATATGTCCGCACGCGAAGCTGCCGAATATACGAAAAAGTACAACGCGTGGTCCGGAAAAGGCGACCCGGACGTGGAAAACAACGAACAGGAAGTTGATGACAACACGAAGGCGATAATCGGTTTGAGGCTTAACGATACGGACGCATGCAAGAGACTCGGTTATGACGTCGGCTGGCAGAAATCAGACAACAGGCTTATCTTCAGCATGTATTCGAAATGCAGCGACCGCGACAAGGCGGAAAAGGCTTTAACGGCTTTGCTTAACAGCGCTTATTGATTCTTTTCCGTGACTTTGCGGCAGCAGGGAGGATCGACATGAACATTGAATTCACAGGCAGTAACGGCACTTTTAAGACTAAGGAAGCGGACAAGACCAGCTACCTTTATCTTCCTGTGGGCAGCCCGTCGGGCGTAATGGGTTCTGTAACGCCGAAAGGCGGCGGAGACATCAAACTCTCCCAGGACAGGTTCTTTCTTCACCCTGTCGTCGTTGAAGACCTTCAGGAATCCATGTATTCAAGAAACTTCTGGCTTTACATCGATGGTGTGGGATTAAGATCCGCACTCGGTTTTTCACTCTCCCAGCTTGGCGGCGGAGACGATGCCGAACTGGAAGCAGGTTTCCTTTGGCAAAAGACAACGAGACGCATCTTCGATGGCTTGAAAGCTTCAGTATTGATCTTTGCGCCTGTGGGAAATGTCAGGGCGGAGATAATGCAGGTAACCGTTGAAAATGACGGTGATAAAGAAATTTCCTTTATTCCTTCGGCAGCGATCCCCGTGTTTGGCCGCGGTGCTGACCACATAAGGGACCACAGGCATGTCACGTCGCTTCTCAACGTGATCACTGTCCTTGAGGACGGTATTGAAGTGAGTCCGACCATGGCTTTCGACGAGAGAGGCCACCACAGGACTTCCGACACATATACGGTGCGCGCAAGAGACGAAGAAGGCAATGCACCGGAAGGCATTAACCCCACAGTCCTCGATTTCACCGGAGACGGCGGAAACCTTCTCAACCCTGAAGGCGCTAAGAACAGCATTACCGGCATGGTACCCGGTTCGGTCATCTCCGGACAGGAAGCGTTCGCAGGACTAAAGTTTGCGAAAAAGACGCTTGGCCCGGGACAGTCTTTTACTTACAACGTTGTTCTTGGCTTTGATGGCGAAGGCGCGGGATATCTTGAAAACGAAAACGTCGTTACTGCTTTTGAAGCGGTAAAGAGACATTGGGAAAATGAGAAGATCATCCATACGAAGACCGGCGATCCGGTATTCGACGGCTGGATGGAGTGGGTCAGCGTTCAGCCTGCTCTCCGCAAGCTTTACGGATGCTCATTCCTGCCCTATCACGATTACGGAAGGGGCGGAAGAGGATGGCGCGATCTCTGGCAGGATTCGCTGGCGCTCCTCCTGAGGAACCCTGCTGATGCCAGGGACGACCTCATCAGCTATTTCGCGGGAGTCAGGATGGACGGTTCTAACGCGACGATCATCGGATCGAAGAAGGGCGAGTTCATCGCCGACAGAAACGGAATCCCCAGAGTTTGGATGGACCATGGTTTCTGGCCTGTCTTCACCGTCGACCTTTATCTGAGCCAGACGGGCGATTATGATTTCCTTTTCGAGAAGCAGCCCTATTTCAAGGACCGCATGATATTGAGGGGCGAGAGCTTTGATGACAAGTTTGATCCTGATTCCGATCCCAAGGAGTTGACCGAGACGGGCAATGTATATCAGGGAACGGTCCTCGAGCATCTCCTGACTGAAGTCGTGACACAGTTCTTTGACTGCGGCGAGCACGGCAATATGAGGCTCAGGGGCGCGGATTGGAACGACGCGCTGGATATGGCGTCTTCAAAGGGTGAGAGCGTTGCTTTTACGGCTGCTTATGCCGGAGCGCTCACGATGCTGTCTTCCGTGATCAGAAGGTGCGGCAGGTCTGAGATCGCCGTTTTTGAAGAACTCATTGAACTGATCTGCGCTGACGAGTATGACGATCCCGCAGCAAAGAGAAAACTGCTAATCGAATACGAGAAGAGTGTAGCCAACAGTATTACCGGTTCCATGATGGTCATGGATGCCGAGAAGCTTGCGCAGCACCTCGACCTGATGGCTGACCACATCAAGAAGCACATCCGCGAAAACGAGATCGTCTCTGACGGTGAAGATGCAAGATGGTTTAACGGCTATTACGACAACGACGCGAAAAAGGTTGAGGGCATCGTTAACGGCGGAGTACGCATGATGCTGACCTCGCAGGTCTTCACGGTCATGTTCGGCACGGCTGACGATGAGATGGTCAAAGACGTCATCAAGGCGTGCGACAAATACCTCTATGCGCCGTCCCTCGGCGGGTACAGGCTCAATACCGACTTCCATGAAGTCAAGATGAACATGGGCAGGGCGTTTGGCTTTGCTTACGGTGAAAAGGAGAACGGCGCGGTGTTCTGCCATATGGCGGTCATGTACGCTTACGCGCTCTATTCCAGGGGTTTTGCGAAAGAAGGCTTCAAGGTCTTTAACAACCTGTTTTCACAGAGCATGAGCGAAGACGGAAGGATGTATCCGGGAATCCCCGAATACTTTAACGGCATGGGCCGCGGCATGTATCCGTACCTCACGGGCGCCGCGAGCTGGGCTGTGCTCCTCGTCCTGATGAAGATGTTCGGCGTCACCTCATATGACGGAAAGATAAAGCTCGATCCTGCGCTCCTCGCTTGCCAGTTTGACGGCGAAGGCCGTGCATCGGTTACCGCATACAGAAAGGGCAGGGCGTTCACGCTGACCTATGTGAATCCCAAAAAGCTCGAAGCCGGTTCATACAAGATCGTGTCTGTCACGGCAGGAGGCAGGAAGCTGCAGCTTGAACCCGGCGGACTTCTCCCTGAAGAAGCGTTTGAGACGCCAAATCCTGAGATCATTTGTGAATTAGGATAATTTCTAAAAATATTATATAGATCTGACCGGCCCCCGGAGTTTGATGCTCCGGGGGCTTTTTCGTTCCTGTTTCAGGAGGATTTTTGCCCTCTTTTTACCATTCCGGATCCCGCTGCCCTGAAACACTCCCCAAACACCCGCGAAACCCTTGTCACTGACGCATTCGTAATGTCAATTTGCTCAATGAAATAAGGGCTTTTTATGCAATGCGCCAATTTGTAAAGAATTTTGATAAATTTCCATAAAATTACAAATTTCGTATTGCGTTAAAGAAATGTTACATATAAAATACGAATGTGTGGTGAATTGGGGAGAAAAATCCCATCGATGTGGAGAATAGTGGAAGAGATTTCTGGTTTTCTCCGCAGATCACATAAATCAATACAGAAGAGCGGACAAAGTGGCCAGAAACGACAAGAAAATTGACGCCAAGGGAAGATTTTTCATTCCCACAAAGGTGAGAGAGAAGCTCGGAGAAGAGGTTTTCGTAACGAACAGCCTCGATAAGGGCTATCTCTGCATCTATTCGCGTGCGCGTTTCGAAGGGATCGCTGCCGAGTTCAAGGAACTCAACAAGCTGAATCCCAAGATCCGTATTCTCGAGAGGATGATCATCTCTGAGGCGGCTGAGGTCACTGTTGATTCGCAGGGAAGAATAGCCATCAGTTCCGAACTGTTGGAGAGGATTTCCGCAAAGCCCGGAGACGAGATATGCGTTTTCGATCAGGCTGACAAGCTTGAGGTTTGCGCGAAGAGCTTCTACGACAACCAGGATTTCGATTTGAGCGCTATTGCAGGATTGGAGACGGAATTCAATGTCAGCGGACTCTAATTTTAATCATAAATCCGTACTGCTCAGGGAAGCGGTTGACGGCCTTTGCGTAAAGGGCAACGGAATCTATGTTGACTGCACTGCAGGCGGTGGCGGCCACAGCGCTGAAATAGCGTCAAGGCTTGGCTCTTCCGGCACTCTGATCTCGGTCGACAGAGACGTTGACGCGCTCCGCGCTTGTATGGAAAGAAGCAAGGATTTCGCTCATACCAACTGGATGCCTGTTAAGTGCGATTACGGCGACATAGACAACATGCTCGACAGCATGAAGATAAGAAAAGTGGACGGGATCCTCGCAGACCTCGGAGTTTCTTCATATCAGCTCGATACCGCGGAGCGTGGTTTCTCATATATGAAGAAGGGTCCTCTCGACATGAGGATGGACACAAATGACGATACTCTTACCGCAGAATACGTGGTCAACAGGTATTCGAGGGATGAATTGGAGAGGATCTTCAGGGAATACGGTGAGGAGCGCCACTCCGGAAGGATCGCTGACGGTATCGTACAGAGAAGACAGAGAATGCCTTTCAAGCTTACGACCGATCTGGCAGAAGCCATTAAGGAATATATGCCGGGACACGGAAGAGATGAGAACCAGCATCCTGCGAAAAGATGTTTCCAGGCTATCAGGATCGAAGTCAATCACGAGCTTTCCGGTCTTGAGAACCTCATGAGGGACTGCTTTAAGCATCTCAATCCGGGTGGAAGGATAAGCATAATCACTTTCCATTCACTCGAGGACAGGATCGTAAAGGAAGCGTTCCGCAAGGCTGAAAATCCTTGCACCTGCCCCAGGGAATTCCCGGTGTGCGTATGCGGAAAACAACCGTTGGGTACGGTCATAACAAAGAAACCCATTGAACCGTCGGAGGAGGAGAAGGAGGAGAACCCCAGGGCGCGAAGTGCGAAACTCAGGGTCTTCGAGAGGAACGGAAACGAACAGTACAACTAAAGGCAACTAGAGGTAAAGGAAATGGCTATCACAGAGCGCAAGACAAGTGTATATAAGAAGAAAAAACCTGTAGCTTACATCGACAGGGATCTTATGGATGTGCTCAATGCGGGCAGACGCAGCAACAGGCGTAATTATACCTTTAGACAGAACTCGATCATCCCTACGATCGAGCCCCTCATCATTGACAGGAAGACGTTCGGAAAGTTCAAGAAGGAAGAGCCTAAGAAAGAGGTTACTGAAAAGAATCTGTCCTTTGAAGACGTAAATAAGAATTCCATTGATTACGCAAACGATCATATGGACCGCGAGATGACCGAAGAAGAGAAGAAGAGGGTAAGAAAGCTTACCGCGAGAAAGTTCTTTGAGGCTACCGTTTCCATAATGCTCGTAATCCTGACCGGCGTATTCTTTATGCTCCTTTTGTTCCCTCAGACCGAGCTTTCCGAGCTCGCAAGAGACAATTCAAATCTCAAGGACGGCATCAATACCATCAAGAGACAGATCGTTAATGCGGAAGAAAATGCGAACGGGATCACTGACATGGACACCGTGCGTGCGCAGGCACTTCAGCTTGGTATGCAGGATCCGAACCAAAATCAGGTAGTAAATCTTCCGATTTCCAACAACGATTCTTTGAAGACAGTGGTACCATATGATACATATGGAGTAAACGATGACGTCCTCAGAGCAAATCAGGACGCCTTAGAGGAGTATTATGCCGCTCATCCCGGGCGTTAAGGCCGCTAAAACCAATAATAAAGCGTTTGTTGAACCGGTGCCTGTTGAGGTTCTTAAGACCGGAAACAGAGAAGACTGGGCAAGCCGTGTCGTCATCCTTATGGCGGCATTTATGCTTGCTTACGGTATTTTTCTCGTTTACAAGCTTTACCAGACCACGGTAAAGGATAATGACAAGTACGCAAGGGCAGCGGCAAATGAGCAGTGGACGCTGATGACCTATTCGGCGAACCGCGGTCTTATCTACGATGCAAACATGACGCCGCTGGCTTCAAATACGTACGATTACACGGTAATCTGCTCTCCTTCACAGGTTACCGCGCCTAATCTGACGAGGGCGCAGATCATGCAGAGCATCGAATCCATCCTCGGGGTCAAATACGAGAAGATCGATGCCATACTGCCTGACGATCCTACCGACAAGAACGATAAGCGTAACGGCGTTCAGGGCTGCGATATTGCAAGGAACGTGCCTGCCGCCCAGAAGGACGAATTCCAGAAATTCCTCAAGGACAATAAAGTAAAAGGCTTCGGTTTCGTTGCCGTTCCGCAGAGATATTACAACTACGGAAGCCTTGCGGCCCAGGTCATCGGTTATGCAAGGAACAACGGCGAAAGCCTGAACGGCCTTTACGGACTTGAAGCTTACTATGACCAGATCCTGTCTGGTAAAGACGGATACCGCTACTCCGAGACGGATTCGATCACCGGAGGCGTGCTTCCGTATTCTGCCGCGACAGAGGAAAAGGCCGCCAACGGGCGCAACATCGTAACCAACATAGACCTCAATATACAGAGAATTGTCGAGGAAGCCTGCAAGGACGCGTATGACAAGTACAAGCCGATCGATGGCTGCACTGCGATCGTCATGAATCCTTATACAGGCGCGATCCTGGCGATGGTATCCCTGCCTGATTACGACTTGAACAATCCTTATAAGGCACCTTACGGTCTGGATGAATATGACTTCAACCTGATGGACAAGAACAAACAGGTCGAATACATCATGTCGAACGCGTGGCGCAACCGCTGCGTTTCAGATACTTACGAGCCCGGTTCAACGTTCAAGTCGCTTACTACCTGCATGGCTTTTGAGGAAAACATCACGAATGAGAATGAGATATTCAGCGATGAACCGATAGAGCTTTCCGAGCAGCACACGATATCCTGCTGGATGCAGAAGAGCAACCATTACAATCACGGCATGGAGACGCTCAAAAAGGGATTCGAGAATTCCTGCAACCCTGTCTTTGCGCAGCTCTCATTCAGACTGGGCATCAAGAAGTACTATCAGTACGTAAGGATGCTCGGCTTCTACGATAAGACGGGTAT